>CAZZAX010000087.1:0-24824 GCA_964653075.1 uncultured Pirellulales bacterium | reverse complement strand
TTTTGTCTTTGCAACCTGCCCCGTAATTCCGTACCAGGGATGGGCACCGGCAGTAGTATCTGTACTGTGTCAATTTTTGCCTTGCGGATAAAATCCTTATAACGCTTAGCCCGTTCCTTGCCAGACATCTTGAAATTCTCATTGTCTTTGAGAGGATAACAAAAGATAAACATACCGTGCACAAAAAAACCGGATTTGTGAAATATTCTCGTCAGCGAAAGCATATCGGCCGACCTGATATGCTTGTTCATGGCCTTTAGCTCCTCCTCAATGGGGGATTCATAGCCGATACATATTGTTCTAATGCCGGCATCCCTCATAGCAAAAAGCAATTCCTGATCCCGTGCCTTGTCCAGTCGTATCTGAACCGTTATATTTAATCGTCTGCCGATTCTTCGCTGGTAATCCGCCAGCATTCTACAAAGCCTTATTGTTTCGTCCCGCTGCTGGCCGAAAAGGTCATCAACGATGAAAAACCTTTTGGCATTGTATGTCTCCACAAGAAGGCTGATGTGCTCAAGTAACCGTTCTGGCTCGGCATGCCTTGGTCTGCCCTTGACGGTACAGAACTCACAATTCATACCGCAACCACGGATTCTCTCGACCGGATAAAGCTTAATCTTGGCGTAGCGCACCAGCGAAAAATCCGGCAGCGGCAGCTTGTCAAAGTCCATCAAAGGTTCTCGTTTTGCAGTGAAAACAGGTTTGCCATTTTTCAGATAAGCAATACCTTTGATTTCACTTATATCTTGATTGCCTTCTATAGCCTGCAACAGTTCTTTGATTGTTTCTTCCCCTTCACCAAGAACAATATAGTCAATACCTGCAGATAGCGCTTCGGGTATGGTCTCTTCCACGAAATGCTGTCCGCCCGAGATAGTGATGATTCCTTGTTTCTTGTAGAAATTCGCTATTTGATACAGTCTGGGGATGGTGCTGGTCAAACCCCCATATAATCCAACTACATCCGCCGGCCTTTGCCTCTGTAAAAATTCATGGTCGGCCCCCGTTGTGTCCGACCGGGGCCCGAATTTGCCGAGGTTATTTTCATCAATAACCTCAACATCCCATTTTTCCATTTTATTGGCTGCACTGGCTACACAAACAGCACCTAAAGCCGTTGTCCTTCTGGCTATGCGTGAATAAATATTAAAGGCCGGATATGCTGGAATCACAATCCTCAATCGAAATCGTTTTTTGGACGAATCAAACATAAAAAAAACCATTCGGCATTTTTTACATAGCTGGGTTCTGAGAAGAATCTGGTGCAATTGTAGTCAATAGACTAATCCTAAGCAACCCTCGAAAAAAAATTAACTTGTTTGAGGACGGATTAATGTAATGTACATTAAAAAAAGGCCCTGCTATTTTGCAGGGCCTTTCGGTTCTTAAGCATTGTTGTCTGCTTAGCAGGGAATTACATTCGTCGCACATGGACCTTTTTTGCCTTGTCCGACTTCAAACTCAACCTTTTGGCCTTCATCGAGTGATGCATAGCCATTCGTTTTAATCTCCGAGTGGTGGACGAATAAATCATCGCCGCCATCATCCGGATTAATAAAACCGAATCCCTTGCTCGAATTGAACCATTTTACTGTACCTTTACTCACTTGTACTTCTCCTTGGCCTGTTTATTGGCCACATAAATAGTATCTCTCATTTTTAATTTATTGGGGGATACTCCTGAGAGATGGAAGAATATTCACCATTAAAAAATCCAGTATAAGGTAATAACCAATGTAATGCAAGAAATAAATAAAATAAAATTCATCTTTTACGGCCGGCGTATTGATGATGATAATATCCCAAAAAGCATCAAAAACACGGCTTAAGCATCAGATAGTAAACCATCTTTTTAAACGGTTTCTGGCTTCTTCTAATTTTTCTCTTTTTTGCCGGACGTTTTTGTCTGGAAAGAAGCTGGGCACCTCAAGCACAAGCCACCAACCTGATTTGTCAACAGATGAGAATTTCGTATCGACGATAGACCGGGCTTTTTGGATTATCTCAGAATCTCTGTGACGAGATAAGAACTTTTGACCTTCGAGATAATCTGCTCTGGTTGTTAACATTATCGCAATGTATATGTCCAATGCATGTGCCTGGGCTCGCTCTGAATCTTGTCTTGGACCTTGGTCACGATCGTTAAATGCAAAAAGTTTCAGAATCAATGAATTTGTGGTTGAAGGTACTTGAACTTCAAGATTATTTTTTCTGTTGTCTGGAAGGAATTGCGATAAAGAGACAGTTCGTAAATCCTCTTCAATAAAGCGGGCTTCCTCAGTAATATGGCCGTGAAGTTTTGAGTTGACAAATTTGATCCTGAATCCATCCGTTTTGAATCCTTCAATAGGTGGAGCCAGTATATCAAGATACTGATCGTTATTTTTCTGGAAATGAAGGTATTCACGACCTTCGCGAACGATATATCTTAATTCACCGGTAATTATTTCAGCGATGGCCCTGCATTTGGCTTGCTCAAGAACCTGTGTCTTTGTGAGAATCAAATCTACGTCGTTGGTGGTTCTAATCAGTCCCTGTGCTTCACCTTCATATTTGTGAAAGCACAGGTAGATTCCCAGTCCGCCACAGATGACGGGCTTGAGCCCGATCCTGTTGAAAGACTCGGCTAATTCTGTTAATTGTTGAAATATTCTGCTTTCCATTAATATCAGCCTTGTTTTAATATGCGTTTTTGAAGTTGCTCTGCAATCTTCGGGCCCCTTGGTGTATCGGCCACCATTTCAAGATATAGCTCTATATCATCAACAACTGCCTCACGATTAGACGTTAATTGTGGAACATTAAACCATACGCATGGATCCTTAGCCTCAGTAATGTTAAGATTCCCAAATTCAGCATCAGGAGTGATTTTGATCCAGTTGTTTCTGGACGCGGTTTTCACTTGTTCAATATCTTTTACAAGTAGAGTTATTTGTTCTGTAACGGCAAGACCTTTGATTTGAGCCGCATAAAATCCGCTGGCTGCATAATCAATATTTCTCTCATAGAAACTGAAAAAAAGCTTTTTAGAATCCACTGTTGCATACCGATATGTTTTCCTCTTTTTTCGCTCTGTTGAGTTTATGTAGCCTTCTGTAAGTTTGCCTAAAAGCTTTTCTTGATCAACAACAGATATTAGTGTTCCGTTTCTATTTATCAACAGTTCTTCTTCAAGAGATTTTATGACTTTTGATACTGTTGACAGTGTTATATTAGCATTGCGATCATTGATATAATTAACTACTTCATACAAAGATGAGAAGCCTTCTGGTTTCAGGAGTAGTGCTCTGCTTACAAGAGAAGATGTTCCCTGAAAGATTTTTTTAATAGGTGCCGTGTCGGGAAAACGGTTTGTCTGGCCGGTACGTTCGATATATATCCGATTTGAAACCCTAACGGACATATTGCCGGACAGATCTATCCATGAAATACCTTTTTCCCCCAGCATTTGAGCCTGTTTCTTGCCTATATAGGGAGCTATTAGCAGGGGTATTATATTGGGCTTGTTAATTTTACTGATATAATCAGAAAGTTGTCGGGATTTCTGAAGGATATTCTTCGGTGTCGCTACAGATGCAATCTCAGCTAAAGCTTCAAAGCAGGGCCCATCTTCGATAGAAAATTCTATAATTGCATCAGTCTGATATCCCTCTACTAGATTAACCTGCTCTTCAAGGCGGTTGATTATTAAAGGCGCATATTGCCTGATTGAATTTTGCAGATATTGAATAATTTCTTTTTCTGTCAATCTCATCACTGTTTTCCTGTTTTTAAGTGTTTTCCTATATAGGATATATCGTATTTTCAGGAAATTGTCAATAGTCTATTTTCTTATTTTTAACTAATTTCCTGAATAGGAAAATGCTCTATTTCAGGAATATAACTGGTTTTTCATATTGTAATTTGGTGGAATAACGTGGCTTCATTCAATCAGAATGCCCTATTTTTATGTGTTTTTTGGGGAATTTTCAGCAAAAAACGCTGGTAAATTTGAACAAAATTCAAGATTTTCAAAAATTTTTTTATTCGTTTTCTCACAAGCACTTACCGCAATAGGACATCCAAAAAATACATCAATTTTCGTATCAAACGTGCAGGTAGCTCTAATTATAGGGGGAGGTATTTAAAAGATATCGTTTGTTGTGAAGCGTTAAATATAGATTGTATTGTGCCCGACCGGCAGAATGTAAAAGTAAAGGCAAAAATGAAAAAGTGCTCGGTATGCAAAAAAGTTCAAATTGCCCCCGGCTGTCTTGATGATTACAGTCGGCTTGCCCATTATCACTATCGCGAATGCCGCCCCGGGCCGTTCGAGAAAATCTTCGTTTTGCGAAATGAATCAGCAGGGCCGGCCCGGAAAAAAACCATCGGAGTCATCGTTTACTCGATGCCGACTCCGAGGCTCCAGATTCGCAGCACTGTGACCGACAATTTCTTTGGCGGTTTCGACAGGAGCACACAGCTTGAGCTTATTAACAGGAACATTCGCCGTATCAGCAGAGTCATTATAGCCCCGAGATTTCGCGGGCTGGGACTTGCAAACAGATTAGTGCGGCAGACTATGCCAAAGATGAACGTGCCGATAATCGAAGCGATGGCGGTTATGGGACGGGTCAATCCGTTCCTCGAGAAAGCCGGAATGAAACCTTATGCATCGAAGCTGCCCAAACGTTTTGCACAGCTCATCGAAGCCCTCAGCATGATTGGGATAGAAGACAAAGACCTTATCGACCCGCAAAAAGTACAGCGAAAACTCACCCGGTTCACCCGTATCGAAACCGAATTTATAGAATGTGAAATCAAACGTTTTCTCAAAGGTTACGGCAGCCGCAGGAATATGCCCCCCGGCCCGGAACGAACAAGGTACATACTGAGCAGGCTAACCGCCAAGCCCATCTATTACATCTGGTTCAATCCGAAATTTGATGACAGATGCACGATACTGAATGCGCATGGGCAGTAAAGAAAGGATAATCACTAATGTCGAAAACGAGCAATCCTGAACGAGAATCAAGTATCGAGAATCGAATATCGAAGATAGCCTTGGAAAAACTCGTTGCTCATCCGGACAATCCTAACCGAATGAGCAAAGGGAAGTTTGGAAAGCTTCTTCGTAATATAGAGCGGACCGGCCGATACGAGCCGCTGGTGGTTCGTCCGTGCCCCAACAAAAGTTGTCGTTCCTGTGCGAAAAGAAATGCGAATGTCGACAGAAAAACGTGTTTCCAGATAATCAACGGCCACTATCGCTGGCGGGTTTTGAAAGAGCTTGGTTATAAAACCGCTGAGGCGATCGTCTGGGATGTAAATGATCAGGACACAGACATAATGCTTGCTACGCTTAACCGTCTGGGTGGCTCGGACGTTCTTGATAAGAAGCTGGCACTGCTCAAAAGGTTGAATCGGTCCGCCTTTCGTGGACATACAGCCGAATTGGCAAAACTTCTGCCGCAAACGAAAAATCAGATTAAACGCCTCACCCAGCTGACCATTTCTGATTGCCGAAAAGCTATTGAAAATCGCAAATCGCAGATATTAAATCCGCTGGTGCTCTTCTTAAACGACGAGCAGCAGGCGACTGTCCAGAACGCACTGTCGGCTGCAATGAGCAAAGTTGAAAAAAAACGGGCAAAAGCTGTGAAAAATGCGGCCGCTTTTGCATACATAGCTCAGGACTTTATAAATTCTCAGAAGTCCGCCTGTAAAGAATAACCGGTATGTTTTGTAAAGGAAAACAACGAAATAACTATTGACAAATACGACTCGATTCTTGATAATTGACTTCTTGAAAGAGGAATTGACCTTCGCAAAACAAACAAAAAAAAAGTCAATATCACGAGGTTTCGCAATGGTAAAGAAAAAGAAGCTCATTAAGGGGCCGTGGTCATGGACGAAGGATGATATCAAACTGCTCAAAAAACTGTACCCCCATGGAAACATAAGGAAGATTGCTGAGCGGCTCAATCGGCCTTTGACGGCTGTGCGGCAAAAAGCATACGATATCGGGATGAAAACTGACGTGTACAACTATTGGACGAAGGCGGATCTACAGTTGCTCAGGAAGCTTTACGCAAATACTGTAACAAATGAGTTGGCCGTCAGGCTTAAACGTTCTGCCGGTTCGGTAAAAACCAAGGCTCGCCAGTTAGGACTGAAAAAATCCGAAAGCTATCTCAAAGCCATCAAATCCCGCCCCCGAAAGCGACGCAGTAAAAAATAACAAATATTCAACGTGTAAAAAGTAAGTTTATCCTTGAATGCGAGCGGACGTTAATGTTCCGCTCACTTGATCATCTATAATATATGGGAGAGGTTCTGACAATGCCCGAAGCAAAGCAATTGACAAAAAGACAGCTTGCCGTGATAGAGGACCTGTTCGCTGGCCAGCTTGACGAGCAGGCAATACTGGACAAATACAAGCTCAGCAGGAAGATTTATAACAAATGGCAAAATGACAATAGTTTTACCGAACACTTCGACAAACGCATCGCCGATGCTTATCGCCAAAGTACTGTTTTGATTGCTCGCTATGCCCCCGTAGCGGCGGCGAAACTGATCCAGCTCACAGAATCCGACAAGCCCGAGACCGCCCGAAAAGCCTGCCTGGATATAATCTCTATGCCGATACTCACAGCCGGCGGGAAAGCTCAGTCGTCCGACGAACCTCAACCTGCCGATACCCAGTCCCCGGCATCGCTTAACGCCGAAACCGCAGGAAGACTCTTGGCAGTCCTCGCTGAAGAAAAAATAAATAATAAGCCCTAATTGTTGAAGGTGTGAAGAACTTATTATACTTCTCCGCAAAAACTATAATAAGAATTCGCAAATTATATCAAAGTATAATAAGATTATCATCGAAGCAGTTTTGAATATTATCAGTAAATTATCATGCTGTTAAGGAGCAGGCTAATATGACTAATTACACACGACGTGATTTTCTGAGAGCCGCCGGCACAACAGCGGCATCGCTTGCAATCTCCGGCTGTGTCTTGGCGAGAGATAAACCAACCAACAAACCTAATATCCTGATGATTCTTGTCGATGACCTTGGCTACGGAGACCTCTCCAGCTACGGCGCGAAAGACATGCAAACGCCCAATATCGACAAGCTCATCGCATCCGGTATGCGGTTTGATAACTTTTACGCCAACTGTCCTGTCTGCTCGCCCACGCGGGCATCCCTGCTGACCGGCAGATACCCCGACCTTGTCGGCGTCCCCGGCGTTATCCGCACGCACCCGACAAACAACTGGGGCTATATGGCTCCGCAGGCGGTACTGTTGCCGAAGCTTCTAAACCGGGCCGGATATCACACTGCAATAGTCGGCAAGTGGCACCTCGGTTTGGAATCTCCGAACACTCCGAACGAGCGGGGCTTCGATCACTTCCACGGCTTCCTCGGTGATATGATGGACGATTATTACAACCATCGTCGCCACGGGAATAACTACATGCGCCTTAACAATAAAGAAATCGACCCCAAAGGTCACGCTACCGATTTGTTCACGCAGTGGGCTGTCGATTATATTAACTCCCGCTCGAAGGCAGCTCAGCCGTTTTTTTTGTATCTTGCGTACAACGCACCACACACGCCGATCCAGCCGCCCGCCGAGTGGCTTGAGCGTATCAAAAGTCGCGAGAACAATATCAGCGATAAACGTGCAAAACTCGTTGCACTAATCGAACATATGGATGACGGTATCGGCAGGGTGATTACCGCTCTGAAAAACTCCGGCCAAAGCAGCAACACGCTAATAATCTTCACTTCCGACAACGGCGGCCAGATTAGCGTTGGAGCCAGCAACGGACCTCTAAGAGCTGGCAAACAGGATATGTACGAAGGCGGTATCCGTGAACCGATGTGCGCCGTCTGGCCAAATAGAATAGAATCCAGTTCACGAAGCAATCGCGTCGCTATCACTATGGACCTTTACCCTACTATCTGCGATGCTGCGGGTGCTGATATTGCTCACAAGATAGATGGCCGAAGCATCTTGCCGACTCTGCTCGGCAGAGACCAGCCCCAGGAGGACCGTTTCCTCTTCTGGGTGCGCCGTGAAGGAGGCCGGTACGGCGGACGTGCTTATTATGCCGCACGCTATGGCGATTATAAACTCGTCCAGAACAGCCCCTTTGAAACATTGGAACTCTACTACTTAAAAGACGACCCGCAGGAACAGAATCCGCTCGACAAAAAACACAGAATGTATCAGAGACTCTTTACCGCTCTGCGCAATCACATTATCGAAGCGGGTGCCGTACCCTGGGAGAAGTATCCCGTCGAAATAAAAAGCTCTTAACAATCCTGAAAAGTGAATATGCATCTTTGATACAGTCACCTTGAGCACTTTATTCAAAGATAAACTACGCTAAGAATTTGGCCGATAAACAAGGCAGTCTGTATCGCGATGTCGTTAGTCTATGAGGTAATGCATAAAGATGAGAAAAAAAACATTTATCCAAAGCAAGCTGTTATTTGTTACTTTACTCCTGTCCTTTGCTTCTATAATCGGCGCACAAACAATTCTCGTTGAGGCTGAAGTCTTTACTAACCATGGCGGCTGGGTTGTTGACCAGCAGTTTATGGATCAGATGGGTTCACCTTTCCTTTTGGCTCACGGTTTAGGTCAGCCCGTTAGTGATGCTGTAACTACGGTTTCATTCCCAGTACCGGGGACATACCGCGTGTGGGTTCGCACAAGAGATTGGGTGGCGCCCTGGAAAGCGCCGGGTGCTCCGGGCAGGTTCCAGGTGCTCGTCAATGGTGCTCCTCTCAATGCTGTCTTCGGCACCGAAGGTGCGGATTGGCACTGGCAGCAGGGCGGAACGGTTCGAATAACCAATACGCAGACTACCGTTGCACTGCACGATTTGACAGGCTTCGAGGGTCGATGCGATGCGATTATTTTTACGACCGATACTAATTTTGCTCCGCCGAATGCTGGTGAGCAAATGGCTGCATTTCGCCGCCAGGCGCTGGCCCTGAGTTCTCAGCCGAAAGACGCAGGCAATTTTGATTTGGTCGTGGTCGGCGGCGGAATGGCCGGAACCTGCACGGCCGTCTCGGCGGCAAGGCTCGGCCTGCAGGTGGCCCTTATACAAAATCGCCCGGTACTCGGTGGCAACAACAGCTCAGAAGTCCGTGTCCATCTCGGAGGCGAAATCAACCTCCCGCCTTACCCGGCCATAGGCAACGTCGTCAAAGAGCTCGACTCCGGACATCAGGGAAATGCAAGACCCGCCCAGTTCTACGATGACAACCGAAAGATGAGCGTCGTACAGGCGGAGGAAAATATCCGCCTTTTCGTCAATATGCATGCGTTCAAAGTGGAGAAGCAGGGCGACCGTATCGTCGCAGTCGTTGCCAAACATATTATTAACAGCGGCGAATTGCGCTTCCGTGCACCATTGTTTGTTGATTGCACAGGTGACGGCACTATCGGCTATCTGGCCGGCGCCGACTATCGTATGGGACGCGAAAGCAAAGAACAGACCGGAGAATCTATGGCGCCTGAAATGCCCGACAAGATGACTATGGGAGCATCTGTAATGTGGTATTCCGCACAAACCAATCAGCCTGAAAGATTTCCGTTGTGTCCCTGGGCATTACAGTTCACAGAGGAAAGTTGCCAGCACGCTACCAGGGGCGACTGGAACTGGGAAGCCGGTCTCAGCCGCGACCAGATTACCGAGTTCGAGTATATACGCGATTACTCCTTTAGAGCAATTTACGGCAACTGGGCCTTTCAGAAACAACAAAGTAGAAATAAAGACAAATATCAAAGGCTTAAACTCGACTGGGTGGCTTACATCGGCGGCAAACGCGAATCTCGACGATTGCTCGGTGATATAATACTACAGCAGCAGGACATTCAGAAAAGAAAAAGATTTTCTGACTCATTTGTAACCAGCACCTGGTCGATAGACCTGCACTATCCCGACCCGAAAAACTCCAAATATTTCCCAGGCGAAGAATTCCGTACCATCTGCACGCAACCTAAAATCAAGCCGTACCCCATTCCGTATCGCTGCCTGTATTCACGCAATATTCAAAATTTAATGATGGCCGGTCGCTGTATTAGCGTTACCCATGTCGCCTTGGGCACGGTCCGCGTTATGCGCACGTGCGGTATGATGGGCGAGCTTGTCGGCATGGCCGCCTCGCTGTGTAAACATTACAACACCGACCCTCGCGGTGTTTATCAGAACCACTTAAGCAGGCTAAAACAAATAGCAAAACGGGGCGTCGGAAAGCTCACCGAAGTAGATGATAAAGCTTTTGATCTGGCTGCCGAGAACGGCAAACTCGCCAATGAAGGTTTTATTCGATGCCGGAATTTCGTCAGGGGCTGGCTTCAGCAGGCCGACCCTAAGAGCCGCCTAATACCCAGAAATTTAGACCGGGACAGGGACATCTGGAATCCACAGGACAGCGCCGCTGACAATTATCCTTTTATGGTCCTTACCGCGGCCATCACAGACCCTGCTCTATTCAAAGGCCGGATGATGGATATGCTTCGCGCCGAAATCATACTTACATCCCGTATCGACCGTTTGCCCGATGCGTACTCTTTTTCGAAGCGGGATTTCCTTTATGATAAGCCCGATATAGCCCGTATCGTCTTCGGCTCTTCCGAATACATCAAAGACGGCCTGCTGCCGCTGACCGAATGGCTCGGTCCAAGCCCCTGGTCCGAACGTATGATTAAAATACTTGACGACTTGTGGAGGCATGCTCCAGAGGAGACAAATTACGGAAAAATTGTCTCACGTAGCCAGGAAGTCAACGGCGAAATGCTTCAGGTCTTGTCACGCATATACTGGATGACAGGCGACCAGAAATACCTCTATTGGGCAATTCGTCTTGGAGATTATTATTTGTTGGACAGATACCACCCGACAAGAGATGAAAGAATTGTCAGATTGCGAGACCATGGCTGCGAAATTCTCTCGGGTCTTTGCGAGTTGTATGCGACGGTCAGTTTCGCAATGCCGGCCAGAAAAAATGCATACCAAAAACCCATCCACGACATGCTTGATACAGTCCTCCGGGTCGGCAGAAATGAACATGGCCTGTTCTATAACTCCGCCAATACGAAAACAGGTAAGCACGATCAAGGTCTTTCCGATACTTGGGGTTACACCCTCAACGGATTTTACACGGTGTATCTGATAGACAATACCGACGCCTACCGCCTGGCCGTTCGTAAAGCACTTATAAACCTCAATGATTATTACAACTACCGCCGGTATAAGTGGGGCGGCTCCGACGACTATGCGGATTCTATCGAAAGCGCGATTAATCTTTACAACCGTGAACCTGTCCCTTCCGTTGCTGAATGGATGGACGGCGAAATTAAGATTATGTGGAACATGCAGAAAAGCAGCGGCATAATCGAAGGGTGGCATGGAGACGGCAATTTCGCCAGAACTACAATTATGTACTGCCTCTGGAAAACAAAGGGTTTGATTATCGAGCCTTGGAGTAATGATGTAATTTTCGGGGCCGTTTTGGATGGCGATGACCTCAAAATAAGTATCAGTTCCCAAAGAGGCTACAAAGGAAAGCTTATTTTCGACCCGCCGCGTCATCAGACGATTATGAAGATGCCTCTTGACTGGCCGAGAATCAATCAGTTCCCTGAATGGTTTACAGCAAAAGCCGAAAAAAGCTATGCCGTTCACGACCTGACACACAGTTTCAAAAAAATATACACAGGCGCACAATTACAGCAGGGTCTTCCAATAGATCTGAAACGAGGAGCCACACGCAAACTAATGGTGCAGACTTCAGCCGGACAGTAACCTAAGAATTAACACATGCACAACAAAATAAGGAGGGGATATTTTGGTAAGTATGTCCTGCGCTCTGTACCTAACAGACACTCACAATCAGGGGGTATAATAATGACACAAACTCTCTTTTCTCAAACTTCCACCGACCTCGAGAAGGCTGCCCGTATTTACGCCGAGCTTCGGCGGACTCGGCCGGCCACCAAACGCGACCTTAAAAATTACGTTAAGGTCTTTCTTGACATTGACGTGCCCGACAGAAGAATTTGTCCCGACCACAGCAGCCCGATGGATTATCTCTGGCACAGCTTTTCTGCAGATGCCGCTTGTACTGCTCATTCGAGATATGAGCAGCCTCCAAACGCCGACGCTGTCATCTGGGCCAACCGTGCAGGTGGTAAAACCGAACTGGCCGCTGTCGCAACGCTTCTGGATTGTATCTTTAAGCCGAACTGCCAGGTCAGAATACTCGGCGGCTCCGGTGAGCAGGCAATCAGAATGTACGAATACCTGACCGGTTTTCTAAACAATGGCCTCGAGCATTTGTTGGCCGGGCCAGCCCTCAAAGCAAAATGCCGGTTCACCAATGGCTCGGCGGTCGAGGTCCTCACGCAGTCACCAACCAGCGTCCGCGGCCAGCACATTCATAAACTCCGCTGTGATGAGCTTGAGCTTTTCGATGAAGATGTCTTCGCCGCCGCAAAATTCACCACACAAAGCACTGAAAATCTCACCGCGGCTATGGAACTTATCAGCACGATGCATCGGCCTTATGGCTTAATGCAAAAGGTAGTTTCTTCCGCGCCGGATCTCGGCACGCCTGTCTTCAAATGGTGTATATGGGAAGTGATTGAAAAATGCACCGATAGAACCTGCTCGCAGTGTCCCTTATCGGATGATTGTCAGGGCAGGGCCAAAAACTCCGATGGCTATATGAAAATCGACGACTGCATAACACAGATGCGCCGGGCCAGCAGGGCCGGATGGGAGGCCGAGATGCTCTGCAAAAGACCTTCGCGGGAAAACGTGGTCTTTGCGCAGTTCGACCCGGACACACATGTTCGACCTGTCGATTACGACCCGAATCTTCCGCTTTACCGCGCGCTTGATTTTGGATTTGTAAATCCTTTTGTGTGTTTGTGGATTCAGGTTGATGCTGATGGTCTCGTGCGAATAATAGATGAGTATGTCCGCAGCAGGGCGACTATTGATGTACACGCCGAAGAGATTAAAACCCGGACTCCCGTGCCTGAAGAACAGGTGGCTGCTACGTTTTGCGACCCGGCGGGCAAGGGTGTAAATGATGTAACCGGCACAAGTGCCGTTCGTGAGCTGCGCACATTAGGCATAGTGGTACGCTCCAGACGAAGCGGCATCCTTGAGGGCATTGAGCTTATCCGCCGGGCCGTTTGCTCCGGCTCCGGCCAAAGCACGCTTGTGATTTCGCCAAGATGCACGCGCCTCATTGAAGCGATGCAGTGTTATCACTATCCGCACTCTGGTACCACCGCCGGCGAGCTGCCCCTCAAAGACGGCCTCTACGACCACCCTATCGACGCCCTGAGATACTTCTTCGTAAACTACAACCACACCTCAAAAACCACTACCAGAAGATATTAAATAGACAGAATTGAAGAAAAAATCTGGAAAATCATGAAAAATCACGAAAAATCACAAATAATTTCTATTTATCAGAATATTTCTGGCACTATTTGTCGAATTATATATTATAATATTCTGGGAGACAGAAAAAAGAGGTGTTAAAATGAATATCGGTGAAAGACTAAAAATCGCAAGAAATGCCATTGGTTATACATTGGAAAAAGCCTCACATGAAAGTGGGATAGGCCAGTCTTCTATCAGTGAATTTGAAAATGATAAAAGAGAGCCAAAATTTTCGCAACTCAGTAAATTAGCAGAGGTTTACCGTAAAACAGTGGAATTTTTCTTGAACGATGAACCATTCATTGAAGAAGTAATGCTTTGGCGGGATAAACCGGATGAGGGTCAAAGGACAAAGATTGAAGCAGAGTTTAGGAAACTATGCGAACAATATCGTAGGCTTGAAATTCTAACGGATGAAGTGAAAGAAACCAAATTGCCACAATTAGATGTTAGCCGCGAAGAATTTGACTATCGGCAGGCCAGTAAACTTGCAGAACGTTTTCAAAGAGATTTTATACTTGGCGATATACCAAGTGCTTCACTTAAGCAAATATTGGAAGAAAATTTCTATGTGAAAATATTTCATTTATCCTCTCATGGAAGTTCGATATCAACTTTATCAGATCACTTCGGCGCAGCTATCCTTTTAAATAAAGATAGTAAGCTATGGCGACGTAACTTTGACCTTGCTCACGAGCTGTTTCATCTTTTAACTTGGAAAATTTTCAGAATAAACGGAGCAAGGGACGAATTCCATGAATATGAAGAAAAACTTGCGAATGCATTTGCAAGCAGACTTTTATTGCCTACGGATATTATTAAGGATAAAATAGAAGCGCTCATAAGCAAAAAACGCCAGGTGAGTATCGAGGCGTTAGATGATATAGCAAGAGAATTTGGAGTTTCAGTCGATGCATTGTTATGGCGTATGCTGTACCTTTACAACAAACCTGTTGACGAAATTGAAAAATATATCGAACAGGCTCAAAAAATAAGAACCAAACGACCTTTGCGTCGATCGGATGAACCTGATGAATTGCCAGAACGCTATTGTAGTTTGGCAATAAGAGCTCTCAGAGAAGGAAAACTATCTTTAATGCAGTTTGCAAAATATACGGGCATCAGTTACAGAAAAGCTGAAGAATATCTCACGGATGATGAGGATTTCACGGATGAAAAAATTTCAATTTCTGTTGCTTGACGCCGGGCCTATTATCAAACTTTTTAGTTTAGGCATCTGGGACGCCTTTATCAAACATTGTGATGTAAGCATGTCTCGAATAATCGCGGAGGATCAAGTTCTATACACGGAAGATGAACAGGAACGAATTAACTTGAATCCGTACAAAGAGCGAGATCTTATAAAAGTCATAGATGTGGAACCGTCTGTTGTTAAAATTTTCTATGACAAGTTTGATCTATTATATCAAGCTGGCATTCATGCTGGCGAAAAAGAAATATTAGCATTTTTATACAATTCTTCGGACAATTGACTTGTTTGTTCTGCCGACCATGTAGTTTTTAGAGTGCCTGGCTTACTTGGAAGATCTGAACAGGGGATTTCTTTAGAGGAAATTTTGAAACAGATCGGTTTCTCACGAGAACTGGAACTCATATATACAAAGAAGTTCCGTGAGGAGAATACGTGTATAGGCCAGATACACTCAATTCAAAACAAGGATCTTCTTTAGCCTTCCAAACATATATTAAAAGATGGCGGTCATAAATAAATCATATCCGAATTCGGGTGGCAATTAATCGAAAAAGAGCTTAAGGCGGTCAGGCGTTTGCCCGATATTGCAAACAGTTACTTGTAGAAAACGAGAGCAAAAAAACTCAGCTAGGCTGAGTTTATTAAGGAGGAAACAGGGCTGAGGTGCGGAGGGAGAGGAAAAAGCGAGATATCCTCAGCCCTGTGAATGTGCTCAAAACAATATATCAAAAAGCTCTATGAAAATCTATACTATTTCTAACAAAAAATGTTTGTATTTAAAAAAGTTTTTTATCCGCTTGTTAAAAGACTCCATACGACTCATCTTCATCATACGCTCGAAAATATAATAATCCTTTCTCTGTATTTTGTCAACTATATTTTTTTATTTTTTAAAAAAAAATTATATTTCATCCTAAAACTAAGAAATTAAGGCTTTAAGTGCTCATTGGCGGCATTATCTATTTTAAATAAAAAAATGGGCTGAGGCAAGGAGGAAAGGAGAGAAAGTAAAAAAACCTCAGCCCGTGGCTTTGAATAATTCCATACGCCTTACGCTCAAAAAAGTTCACTTCGGTAGCAATTTTATGCTCAATTTCGACAAAAATTACCGCTCGCCGGGATTTTATTTCAATTTTTCCTCAAAACAGGCCATAATTGAAACACATAATATTAATTATTACCAAAATTCATATTCACTATTAACAAAAGGAGCTTACTATGTTTTCTCATAAATATAGAACTATTCATTATTTGGCCTTTATTGTTGTGTTGATTGGCCTGTTAAGCTCATCGGCCTTTGCCGATATCCCGAAGTTCGAATATCACCAGATCGACAAAATCGGCAGCAGAATGGGCCAGACCTCTCTCGTGGACGTCGATAAAGACGGCGACCTGGACTGGATTACCGGCTGCAACGGCGGGCAGATTTGGTGGTTCGAATATAAAGCCCCCGATAACTGGCTCAGACATAACATCGCCCCAAAGGCTCCGACCGACGTCGGCGGAACAGCCTTTGATATAGACGGCGACGGCTGGCCGGACCAGGTCTCGGGGCAGGCATGGTTCCGCAATACCGGCAAACCCCGGCAGCAGCAGTTTATAATGTACCCCAACGCCGTTACCGCACGCTGCCACGACAACGTGGCCGCAGATATCGATGGCGATGGCAGGCTCGACGTCGTCGCAATGAGCGACAGAAGCGCACTCTACTGGTATAAAATCCCCGCCGACCCAACTAAGCAATGGATAGAGCACAGAATCGGCGAACCCGTCCACGGTGCGATCGACCCCGCCGGCGTGGCCGACATCGACGGCGACGGCGATAACGACGTTGTTCGAACAAACATCTGGTTCGAGAACGCCGATGGAAAGGGAACAAAATGGACCGCGCATCAAAACATCGATTTCGGACAGCCCAAAGCCAGATACCCTCTTATGACAAAAACCTGGATAACCGACCTCGACAAGGATGGCGATAATGACATCGTCCAGGCCGAAGGAGATTGTATAAGCGGCCGGGTGGCCTGGCACGAAAACCGCGACGGCAAAGGCCGAATTTGGAAAAGACACATAATCGCTGACAAGGCCGGCCAGGACTACCACTCGCTTGCTCTGGCCGATTTCGATAACGATGGCGACCTCGACGTCTTCTCAGGCGGCGGACCCTTAACGCAAAAGCCTCCACATAAATGGTTCATCTGGGAAAATATGGACGGAAAAGGCCAAAAATTCAAACAGCACGAAATCCTCAGCGGAAAACGCTGCCACGAAGCAAAGGCCGCCGATGTTGACCGCGACGGCGATATCGACATCTGCTCAAAACCCTGGAACGGCGACGAGCATGTCTATCTTCGCAACATGTTAATAGAACATGGTAATAAATAACTTATTATTTGGTTTCAACCACAAAACATAAGGAGCCGCTTCAATGAGAGTTAATTCTGTTGTTATAACTATTTTACTGGTATCAATCCTGCCCGCCTGCTCGTGTAGAATATCTCCCACAACCCCCGGCCCTAAGCCTCTGCTCAATGCCCATGCACACAACGACTATGAACACGACCGACCCCTGTTCGATGCACTCGACCACGGCTTTACCAGCGTCGAGGCCGACATCCATCTCGTCGATGGCGATTTATTAGTCGCTCACGATTCCGATGAAATAAAACCCGACAGAACACTACGCTCACTCTATCTTGAACCGCTGAAAAAACGCATAGCCGAAAACGCCGGCCGGGTCTATCCCAACGGCCCGCAGTTCACCCTCTTCATCGACATCAAGACCCAAGCCGTCGCGACCTACAAAGTGTTAAGCAAAATGCTCGCCGAGTACGATAGTATTATTAACTCGTTCGATTTGAATGGCCGAACCGACAAAGCGATAGTTGTATATGTATCAGGCAATCGGCCGCGAGCGTTGATGGAATCAGAGCCTCTCCGTTATGCCGGCTATGACGGCAGACTTTCCGATTTGCATTCCGACGCCCCGGCAACACTAATACCCGTTATCAGTGACCGCTGGCCGAGTCATTTCTCATACAAAGGCGCTGGCCCTATGCCGCAACAACAGCGCCAAAAATTGAAAACAATCGTCCAAACCGCGCATAAAAAAGGCCGAATAGTCAGGTTCTGGGCCACCCCCGACAGCCCTTCACCCGAACGACAAAACCTCTGGCGCGAATTGCTTGCCTGCGGCGTTGACCTTCTCAATACCGACGACCTCCCCGGTCTCCAGCAGTTCCTCCTAAAATACAAATCCAAATAATCAACGTGGCACGGGCTTCCAGCCCGTGAACCACGTTAAAAGTTTACCCTGTTAAAAGTAAGACGTATACTTCTAACGGATTTTACATCTTACTTCTAACGAGCTGAAAACACGGCCAAGCCTGTCCTGAGCGGAGTCGAAGGGATGGCCGTGCCACCAAGCCGGGGAATTATGGTACTATCCGATTCAAGAACGTTAAGTTTGAATAACAAAGCCATCATTGACTAAATCTTATAATTTGTTTATCCTGTTGCGTTGGTATCTCTGTGTGCGCGGAGATTCGGACAGACTTTTTATTAAAGAAAGAATTTGCAATGCTCAAAAGAACACATAATTGCGGCCGGCTTCGCCTTGAAGAGGCCGGAAAGAAGGTCGTTTTAGCAGGCTGGGTACATTCGTATCGCGACCACGGAAATCTTGTATTCATCGACCTGAGGGACAGGGAAGGCCTGACCCAGTTGGTTTTCAATCCCGATACTCAGCCCAAAGCCCACGAGTTAGCAAGAACGGCCCGCTGCGAGTGGGTAATAGCCGTCGAAGGTGTTGTCCAGCCCAGAAGCGAGGGTATGGCGAATCCAAAGCTGCCGACGGGCCAGATTGAAGTTGCTGTGCAGCAGCTTGACATTCTCAATGTCTCTAAGACGCCGCCTTTCGAAATAGACAGCGCCGAAAAGACAAACGAGGAGCTGCGCCTCGTCAGTCGGTACCTCGACCTGCGCCGCCCTGCAATGCGGCAGAAACTGCAAACCCGTCATCGGGTCACAATGGCCGTCCGCGAATATTACGACAAGCTGGGTTTCTGGGAAATTGAAACGCCCATGCTCGCAAAGAGCACCCCCGAAGGCGCCAGAGACTTTCTCGTGCCCAGCAGGCTTAGTCCGAATTGCTTCTACGCACTGCCCCAGTCGCCCCAGTTGTTTAAGCAGATTCTGATGATAAGCAGCGTTGACAAATATTTCCAGATAGTACGCTGCTTCCGTGATGAAGACCCCCGCGCCGACAGGCAGGCCGAATTCACACAAATCGATGTCGAGATGAGCTTCGTCGATAGTAACGATGTCATCGACGTCCACTCGAACCTCGTTGCCCATATATGGAAGCACATACTTGACATAGATATTGCTCTGCCGATCCGCCGGATGTCTTATAAAGAAGCGATGGCCGACTACGGCACCGACAGGCCAGACCTGCGTTTCGATATGAAGCTCAAAGACATTTCCGACTTCGCAAAACAAAGCTCGTTCAAGGTATTCACCTCGGTGGTCGAAAAAGGCGGTATTGTAAAAGGCCTTTGCGCCCCCGGAGGAGATAAATATTCCAGAAGCGATATCGAAAAAACCCTGACCGTCTTCGTAGGCGACTACGGCGCAAAAGGGCTGGCATGGTCGAAAGTGAAAACGGAAAACGACGGCCCCTCGCTACTCGGCGGCTGTGCGAAGTTCTTCAGCCCCGAAGCCCAGCAGCAGATAATGGAGCTGTTCGGTGCAAAAGACGGCGATTTACTTTTGTTTGTCGCCGATACCGAAGCCGCCGCCAACAAGGCCCTCGCCCCCCTGCGATGCAAACTTGCCCGCGACCTGAAACTTTACGACCCGGCAGGCTTCGACTTTGTATGGATAGTGGACTTTCCGCTGTTAGAGTGGAACGAAGAACAGAAACGCTATGACTCACTGCACCATCCGTTCACTTCTCCCGTAGAAGAAGATCTGGACAAGCTCCAGACCGACCCCGCCAACATCTGCTCGCAGGCATACGACATCGTTGTAAACGGCTCAGAAATCGGCGGCGGTAGTGTTCGTATCCACAACCCGAAGATTCAGCAGAAGGTCTTCGACCTGCTCAATATATCAAGGCAGCAGGCGCAGCAGCAGTTCGGCTTCTTTTTGAAGGCCCTGGATTACGGCGCTCCTCCGCACGGCGGCATAGCCTTCGGACTCGACAGGCTCGTTATGTTGCTGACCGGTACGGAAAATATCAGAGACGTCATTGCTTTTCCGAAAACCCAGCGGGGCCAGTGCCTTTTAACCGACGCCCCGAGCGAAGTGGACCCCAAACAGCTTGACGAGCTTAATTTACGCATGCAGAGGCATTAGCACGTACACGGGCAACAAAATCGATGAGTAGCTCTTTTGGCGGCATTGGAATCTCAGCTTCAAATCAGGAAAAAGTGAAAAATTGCCTTGACCATTGCGGTGGTTTTGTGGATAAAAAATTATATCTGGAGAGGAATGTATCTTCAGAGTATAAGTTTTCTTTAGGGAATATATTTTTTTAGGTAATCGTTTTTCAACATATTATTCGATATCTGAATGTTCTTCTTGTTTTCGGCATACTGCAAAATGGAAATCGATATTTATAAGGGGTAGTTATATGTTTGCTTCCTTACAGAACTGGGAAAGGCTGGCATTGTTATTAGGTGCGGCCGGACTTGTTGGGCTTGGAGGACATTTGTTGCTCTTTAGACTCCTGCTTAAACTCTCCAAAAACACTAAAAGCCCCATCGATAACACTTTTATAAGGTTTTGCTACAGACCTTTACAGTGGATTATAATTCTTATCGTCGTTCGTTTGTTATCGAAACTAACTGCGTTTCAAACTCAGGTGCCTGATTTTATTAGTCATGTTATGAGTCTGTTGCTTATCGGTTTGGTATCGTGGTTATTAATCAAGTCCGTTTACGTTTTGGAAAGCTATATCCTCACCCGTTTTGACGTTGACGTAAAAGATAATCTCAGGGCAAGGAAAATACACACACAATTCCGGGTTCTAAAGCGAATAGTGATTGTTGTTGTCTGTATTTTGGCATTCGGCTCATGCCTGATGACTTTTGAAAAGGTTCATCAGTTGGGCACGACAATTTTAGCCTCGGCTGGCATTATCGGCATCGTGGTCGGCATGGCTGCTCAAAGAACTATTGCCACCTTTATCGCAGGACTGCAAATTGCCATTACGCAGCCTATTCGGGTCGATGATGTTGTCATCGTCGAAAACGAATGGGGCCGCATTGAAGAAATAACTTTAACGTATGTAGTTGTCAGGATTTGGGATTTAAGACGTCTCGTTGTCCCAATAACGTATTTTATTGAAAAGCCTTTCCAGAACTGGACACGCGTTACCGCGGACATTTTAGGTACCGTATTCATCTATGTTGACTATACAGTCCCTATCGAATCTATAAGGACTGAGCTGCAGCGTATCCTCAAAGAGTCGGAATTGTGGGACGGAAAGGTCTGCGTCCTGCAGGTAACCAACACGTCCGAGCGTACCGTTGAATTAAGGGCTCTTATGAGTGCCGCCGATGCCTCAACTGCCTGGTCTCTTCGGTGCCTCGTCAGAGAAAAGCTGATTAATTTCGTTCAGAAAAATTATCCGGGGGCTTTACCAAAGCTCAGAACCGAATTTTACCGGCAAAAGGTGAACAAATGAAAACCACTGATGCTTTCCGGAAAAAAATTCTAATTGTACGGGTTCATTTAAAGCATATCTGGCAAAAGCTGTTAAAGCTTTTAAGATTATCACCGGTCTCACTGGCAAAAAAGTGCAGAATCACCTTCGGCGCCGCTGTCGTCTTTATACTGTCAATCGCTCTTCTTCTTCCATATATCTGGATGGGCCAGCTCATCAAAAAAGACCTCCTCGATGCTGGAAGGGCAAGGTCCCAGGCTCTGCTCGACCGCCACTTCCAGCTCGACGATACCGGCAAAACTGCTCTCCCTCTCAATAGTCTCGGGCTTCTCGCAGATGTAAACGACCCCGACATACGTTGGATTCGTTTCACTCCTGCCCCTGCACAGCCACAGGCCAAAGACGATGAAAATAAATCTCCCTATGGAGAATTGACCGGGAAAATAAATCAGACGATTGAATCTCTCAAAGAAAATCCCACACAAAACGACAGAATCCTGTTGACCGGAGAAGGCCCGGTACGCCAAAGCACCTATGTGCGAATTTTCAGGGCAACGGATAACTGCATTAGCTGCCACAATACTCAGGGCTCCGCGAGCGCATTTTCATTAAATGAAACGATAGGGACGGTACTTATTTCCCTCAGAGGTGTTGGAAGTGAAATCAGCAGAACAGTCCTTATGAACCGAATATGGGTCATAGTTGCCGGCCTCATTGGCGGCATCGGCGCCATTGTTATTTTCTACTGGATTACTCAGCGTGTCATCCTAAGACCCATCCGGCAGCTAAGGGCTATCGCGAACAATGTATCAGAGGGAAATCTCGATATCAGAAGCACTATTAATACCGGCGATGAATACGAGAAGCTGGCGAACGCCTTTAACAACATGCTTGACGGCCTACAGGCCGCACAGGAAAAGCTCCGACAGGCAAACAAACAGCTCGATGCGAAAATTGCCGAGCTTTCCGAAAGAAATATTGAGCTGTTCAAAGCCAACAAGGTAAAGAGTGAATTCCTGGCCAATATTTCACACGAATTCAGAACACCCTTGAATGCAATTCTTGGCTTTGCTCAGGTGCTCAGGGAAAAACCGCCACCTGGCGGATTGACAAAAGAAAAGGCGCAAAAGTATGCGGAAAATATTATATCCAGCGGCAACAGCCTTTTGAGTATGATTAATGACCTGCTCGACCTGGCGAAAACGCAGGCCGGAAAAATGGGACTGCATATAGAAAAAACCTCCGTCCGGCAGTTATGCGAGGACATGGCTTCGTCTTTCTCCCTGCTGGCCGAGAAAAAGAAAATAAAAATCAAATCGCAGGTGGACCCCGATATACCCCTTCTTTCGACGGACCCCGGAAAGGTCCGCCAGATACTTTATAACTTTTTAAGTAACGCTGTGAAGTTTACTCAGCAGAGGGGAAAAATTGAAATCCGGGCCGGCGCCCCGATGAGCGGCCCGCCCTACGTCACAAAATGGGAACCCGACAAGATGGCGGTTGAAAACATGGTTCGGATTGCGGTAAGTGATACCGGCTGCGGTATTGCCGAATCCGACAGGGAAAAGATTTTTGATAAATTCAGACAGGTTGACGGTTCTATAACTCGGCAGTCCACCGGCTCCGGTCTGGGCCTTACTATCAGCACCGAATTGGCGGCTATGCTCGCCGGAAGCATCGGCCTTCAAAGCGAGCTTCAAAAAGGCTCAACATTCTGGCTCGATATTCCCATTACACTAACCAGGGAGACCAATGTATAATGGTAGGCAACTCGAACTAACCGTCTTAGGCTGTCATCCCTGCGAAACTTGTCCTGAGCACAGTCGGAGGAGCTGGGATCCAGGAATGTGTCGCGGGGAATTGGCGTTATCGTGCTTGTTGAAAAATACAGATTCACAGACAAGGGTGGCACGGTCAAACTTGTTTGGCCGTGCTCGGTAACTAGGGTGCGTGATTTCGCACTACTGATTTAATTGGTGTGTAATCGATCAGTAACAAAATAAGAAAGGGGAAAATTATGCGTCTGACATCTTCGTTTTTATTTTTTCTTGTATTTGTAAGTGCCTGCTCTTTTGTCGGGTTCCCCCTCAGCGACAGCCGTGCATCATCTTCCGTAACTCATCCGTTTTCCGTTCACGATATGCTCGCGATGGACCGTCTCTCCGACCCGCAGGTTTCACCCGACAACAGGTTTATTGTTTTTACATTAAGAGAGACCGACCTCGATGTCGACAAGGGGCGAACAGACCTCTGGCTGATTGGCACCGATGGAACTGACCTTCGCCGTTTGACATCTCATCCCGAAGGTGACTATAATCCCCGCTGGGCGCCCGACGGCAAGACTGTCTGGTTTATTTCTACTCGCTCGGACTCCGCACAGGTTTGGCGTATTCGCATTGACGGCGGAGAAGCACAACAGGTAACCGACCTGCCGCTTGACGTCGGAAATCTGCTCGTCTCGCCCGACGGCCTGCATATCGCCTTTACTATGGAAGTCTTCCCGGACTGCAAAACGATAGCCGACACAAAAGAAAGACTCGAGGAAATCAAAAACAGAAAAACAAGCGGACGAATTTACGAGCAGATTTTTGTTCGCCACTGGGACACATGGAAAGACGGCCGCCGCTCACATCTGTTTGTTATGCCCGCTGCCGGTGGCGATGTTACCGACCTGATGTGGGGCATGGATGCCGATACTCCTTCAAAACCATTCGGCGGCCCGGAGGAAATTACTTTCACTCCCGACGGCGGGGGGCTTGTCTTTTCTGCTCGGGATGCCGGAAAAGCCGAACCATGGTCAACGGACTTCGATCTTTACTCGATACCCATAGATGGTTCAAAGCCGCTGAAATGTTTGACACAAGAAAATAAGGCATGGGACACAAATCCGGTCTTCTCTCCCGACGGCCGAACTCTGGCTTATCTTGCTATGGTCTGGCCTGGCTATGAGTCTGACCGTTTTCGAATTGTTCTGTATTCTTGGCCGGATGGCTCGAAGCAGGTACTGACAGATAACTGGGACCGCAGCCCCTCCTCGCTCTGCTTCTCGGCCGACAGTGACACAATCTACACAACGGCCGCAAATGTAGGTCAAAAATCTTTGTTCGCTGTTAACGTAAGAAACGGTTTGGTTCGCACTATCGTAAAAGAAGGCTACATAAATTCACCCTCACCCGCAGCCGGCAGAATTATTTTTGGAATGAGCAGCCTGTATAATCCTATGGAGCTGTATTCGGTTAAACCTGACGGACGTGATGTCCGCAAAATCACCGACATCAACGGCGAAAAAATCGCCGCTGCCCGTACGGGACAATACGAGCAGTTTACTTTTGCCGGCTGGAACGACGAAACGGTCTATTGCTACGTAGTCAAACCTGTCGATTTTAATCCTTCGAAAAAATACCCCGTGGCATTCCTGATTCACGGAGGCCCGCAGGGTTCCTTCGGCAACAGCTTCCATTACCGCTGGAATCCGCAGGC
>CAZZAX010000086.1:0-24830 GCA_964653075.1 uncultured Pirellulales bacterium | reverse complement strand
TCCTTCAGTTCAAATTCCACAATATAAGATGCAGTGTACTGGAATCGGTGATTGGCCGGGGCGACAGACGTTTATGCGATGTTATCGAAGCCGCCTGGCAAAATGGCGCAAAATTCGATTTGTGGGACGAGTGTTTTGAGTTCGAGATATGGCAAAGAGCGTTCGAAAAATTCGGCTTCGATTTGCACAATCTCGCACAGAGGCAATTTGACCCCGATGAAATCCTGCCCTGGGAGCACTTGGGCGGCCCCGGCAAAAAATATCTGCTCGGCCACCTTGAAAAAGCAACAAAAGAAGCACACAAGTAATTTCTCTTGTGCCCTTATACACTTTTCTATTTTTCACTTGAAAATCCAGTTTTTGCAGAGTATAGTTTTCGCAGCGGTTTTTATTGATAATCAATGTTATATGGTTATTACATAAATGGACATCCAGCAACCAGATAAACAAACAGGCAGAACGGAAGAAGAAAATACAAGAGTCGCTGGTGCTGCCATCGGTGGTGCTATACTTGGTGGTTCATTAGGTGGGCCTTTGGGTGCCTTAATCGGTGGCATTGTTGGCGTTGTCCTTGGTGAGAAGGTAAATGATGCCAAACGTAAGGAGGGGAAGAATGGATAAGGTTGTTTCCATCTCCTCCATTATTTTGGGCTTTCTTCTCATTGGGCTGTATCTGTTCAGATGCTACCATGCTCAGAAATCATCAAACCTTTCAGTAATGATTAGCTTAATGCTTCAGGCAAGTGGCTTTGTTTGTGGTTTCTTTCTGATTACGAGCGTGTTCTCAGAAAAGATTAAACAACTCGTTACTGGAATTGACATCTATATAGTTATTGCAGGTATTGCTGTTATCTATGTATCTGCTCAGTTGTTCTATCGTGACGTTATAAAGTCAACAAAGTCAAAAGATAGCGACATATAAAATGGCGTTTCATTCGGATTGTCTAAAGGCAACCGGTGAGTTTTGTCGTTCGGTGCGGGAGAGGATATGAATATGAAATGGTGGATGATAGTAACAGTTGAAGCTGGTATTGCTTGGCCTACTGAAGAAACATCTATAGATTTCATGGGACACCAATTATTCTTACGCCCACCAACTAGTGATCAAGCTGCTGACGTGAGAATTCAATATAAGCATCCATCAGACGAGTACCAAGCCTTTGAGACTGTCCTTCGATTTCTTAGCACTCTCTCATGGTCACGCCGCAGTCCAGCCCGGGCAAGGCTGAGAATTGCATGTACATATCCAATGCGAGGTGGCAAAGGAAATAATGATCCGTGCCTTTGCGCTGGATTCTCTCCATCGAATCTTCAGTTACCAACAGATCCTAAAGCATGTCTAGCTATTGCTCTTTATCGTGAGGCAAGAAGCATTCGCAACACGCCTTATGAGTTTCTTGGCTACTTCAAGATTATAAACATATGTTATCGTACAGGACAGGAGCAAACCAAATGGATTAACGAAACAATACCGCTCCTTACCGATGACAAGGCGAAACAACGAATCAAGCAGTTGAAATCTCAAGAAGAGGATATCAGTGCATATTTATATCAATCTGGAAGATGTGCTGTTGCCCATGCATCAGTTGATCCTGTAGTAGATCCTGACAATCCAAATGATTTCCTTCGCCTCAGTGCAGATATGCCCGTGGCACGTGCATTAGCGGAGTACCTGATGGAGAATGAATTGGGCTTGTCTTGATGAATCTATAATTAATCTATGTACGGCAAGATTCGGCGAACTTGTCGCAGATATCGGTTCCTACTTCGTCAGTGATTTCGGCGGTCCGGTAAACTTTTTGTGATATGAAAATCATATAAAAATAATAAGGTGGGAAAATGATTAAGGCAAAATACAAGCACACAAATATTGTAGCCCGGGACTGGCGGGATCTTGCCGATTTCTACCGGCGGATTTTCGGCTGCACTGAAGTCCCTCCGGAAAGGGCCGGCACCGGAGAATGGGTCGAACGCTGTACGGGCGTTCCCGATGCCGAGATCCGCGGTATTCATCTGCGGCTGCCGGGTTATGGCGATGACGGGCCCACACTTGAGATATTCCAGTACAACAAAACACAGAGCCGCCCGGATACGGCTATTAATCGCCCCGGTTTTGCGCATCTTGCCTTCGAGGTTGACGACGTAGAAGCAGCCAGAGACGAGGTAACAGCGGCTGGTGGTGCATGCGTCGGCGAGATGGTCACTGTGAATATCCCTGATGCCGGAATAATCACATTTATCTATATGACCGACCCGGAAGGAAACATTATCGAGTTGCAAAAGTGGGAATAATCCTGATAATCAACGACATGTGTTTTTAATTCCAGGGCTGTTTAAGATGGAAGAATTCATTGGAGAAAGTATCGAGGTGGAAAAGGTCGGGACGTCGCCCCGGCCGGTACGTTTCAAATGGCGGGGCCAGATGCACGAAGTCGCCGAGGTGCTGGACGAACACGTTGATACCGGCTATGGCAATCTGCCGCCGAGCAGCCGCAACTGGCGAACGCGAAGGCACCGGCGCTATTACGTTGTAAAGGATTCACAAGGTGATATCTTTAAGATATATCTGGACTATGCGAACCGTAAAAAACCAAGCTGGTGGCTTGCTGAAAAGCACCCACAGAACAATACTAATACTATCGAAAAATAAAAAGGTAAAATCGTAAAAAAACAAAAAGAGAATTCGAACTTGTTATAGAGGTTTGCCGATTCATTCTCCGAAAAAATCCCTTGAATAACGTGTGATTAATGTTACTAATGAGCTTTTGGCTCAGTGAGGTTATAAAAACTATGAGAAGAACGATAATGAGTATCCTGATGTTATTTAATTTGGCCGGATGCAGCAATATTCCTTCCGGCGTGGAAGCGGTTCAGGACTTTGACGTCAACCGGTATCAGGGCAAATGGTATGAAATAGCGAGGCTGGACCACAGTTTTGAACGCGGCCTTACCGATGTTTATACAATTTATACCCTGAGGAAGGACGGCGGGATAAATGTTTTGAACAGGGGTTTCGATAAAGCCGGCGGAAAATGGAAACAGGTGCGCGGGCGGGCTTATTTTATAAAGGGAAAGACTGTCGGCCGGCTGAAGGTCACGTTTTTTTGGCCGTTCTACGGCGGCTACAATGTAATTTCGCTTGACCACGACAACTATTCCTATTCACTGGTCTGCGGGCCGACAAAGTCGTATCTATGGATTCTGGCCAGAGAAAAGACGCTGAGTAAATCCATTATCGACAAGCTCGTTAAGACAGCAGCAAATGCAGGCTTTGACGTTGAAGGGCTGATTTTTGTAGAACAAGAGCGTTCAGATTCATAATTGCTCTATCAGATTTTCCTGAAGTATTCGTTTTGACTGCTCTCAGGACTAAAACTTTAACATTGTAATTAAAAGCTAAAATATGCCAGAGGCAATGAACATTGATTTCAGAAATTCTATTGCGAGGTGGTATTTTTATATTACCCCATTGTTCATTCTGCTTGACTATATTCTGGGATTAAACGTGCGAGTATCGGCCCTGGATTCGGCGCCGACTTATAAGAACCTTTACTACGGGTTCTGTATTCTCTGTGGTATCGGTGCATTTATTGTTCCAGGATACTCGGCAATCGTGGCGTTGTTTGAAAGCTCGATAAATATCATGATGATTGTAGTGGGTGTCTTTCTGCCGTACGTCCGAAATGTTTTGTATGCGGATGACATTCTCAATGCGGATTTTAAAGCTATAGAAGCGGCGATAAAGGTTGAGCCGATAGTTAATCTTGTGATTGTGGGCTCGTGCGTGATCCTAACTTTTAACAAAAGCGGCCAGACAATAAGAGATACTTTCAGATTCAACGGACCTGATTCCAAATAATGGCGGCGTTAAGATACGGACTAATAATTAAATGAGGACAAAATATGGGAATTCTATGGGAAGTCGTACAGACAGGTTTGATGTATGGTCAGAAGCGAAAATCCGATTCGGTCGAGGACCGGGTACAGTTTCTCGAAAACCAGCTTATAAGGACACAGGACACGTTGCGTGAGCTGGTAAAAAAGATAGAGGAGATTCACGGGCTCGATATCGACGGGGACGGTAAAATCGGTTAGATATTTTCCTTATCGAAAAATATCAATATAACAGAACCGGAAACCTTTTAACGGTGCCGAGCAATTCTTCGGTGCCGGTAGGCTTGTTATTGACTCTTAATTGGGAAATAGAATGGCACAGGTCGAAATGATACAACAGACTCTTGATGCCAGGACGAGGAGATGGTGGTTTTTCGTCGGTGTCATTGCTCTTAGTTATATATTAGTGCCGTTTGCCTCGAAGAACTTCTCTGTATTGCGGTTTATGAACATACTCCGCACGACGCTCGGCAATTCCTTCTATAATTCCTGTAGGCCAGCCTTCCCCGTTTTTCAAGTTATCGCGATTATCATGTTCCTGTCGCTGGTATTCTTTCGAACGAAGATGTCCCGAATCTTCTGTATCTACGCCGCAGTTTGCTATGTCCTTTTCAATGTTCAGAATATTGCAGTAACCGAAAAATACGGCCTTAGTATCGTAACGTTCAATATCTTTGCCTTTAATCTTGTCGCGGCATCCTGGGGCTGGGAGGCGGTTGCCGGCAGGAACGACTTTTCAAAAATCAGGCAGCCTTTCTGGAAATATATAGTAGGAGCGGCCGCGCTCTTTGCGTTCTGGCTTCCGATTAGCCAAAAGACGGGCGGGCCGGATTTCAAGCTTACATATTTTCTCACATCAGGGTCCGCTTTGACCTTTTGCCTGATGACCCCTGTCTTTATGGCTGTCCTCATATTCTTTTATCCTAAAGTGAATTTCCTGACTCTTCGTGTTACGGGCTTTATAGGAACCTGCTTAGGGTTGGTAAACGTAATTCCGAAGCTGATATTGCGAATGTACAGCACATGGTGGGACGGTTTCCTGCACCTGCCCTTGCTTATCTTATCGATACTTGGAATGATTATATCTATGAAAACAATACCAAGCGAGGAAACATGATCGGCAACTTGAACCGAACACTCAAAATCTGTTATACTCTGAGAGTTTGTTAGACAATTAAGAAAGGAGCAACTAAATGCAAATTAAACGTCGAGATTTTTTGAAATTTGCCGGTGCCGGCGTATGTCTTGGAGCTTTTGGGTGTGTTTCGGATATGAGCGCCCGGTCTTCGAGGAAACCTAATATTGTGCTCTGTATGGCCGACGACCAGGGCTGGGGTGATATGGCGTATAACGGACATCCTGTCCTCAAGACGCCGAACTTCGATGCGATGGCGGCCAGTACATTGCGTTTTGACCGCTTCTATGCAGCGGCCCCGGTTTGCTCGCCTACACGCGGCAGCGTAATGACCGGCCGTCATCCGAACCGCTTCGGGTGCTTCAAGTGGGGCCACACACTTCGCCCGCAGGAAATCACCATAGCCGAGGCACTCAAGACGGCCGGATACGTTACAGGCCATTTCGGAAAGTGGCATCTTGGTTCGGTCCGAAAGGGCAGCCCGGTCAACCCCGGCGCAAGTGGTTTCGATGAATGGTTCTCGGCTCCGAATTTCTTCGATAATGATCCTATTCTCAGCCGGGAAGGCATCGCTGTCCAAACCAAAGGCGAAAGCTCAATGGTTACTGTGGACGCCGCACTGGAATTTGTCGAAAAACACGCCGGAGGCCCCCGGCCATTATTGGCGGTAGTATGGTTCGGCTCTCCGCACGGCCCGCACCAGGCGATAGAAGAGGACCGCGCAATATATGCCGACCAGCAAAAGAATTTTCAGCATTTCTACGGCGAGATTACCGGTATGGACCGCGCATTCGGCAAGCTTCGCAAAAGACTGCAAACTCTCGGTATAGACAATAACACGATTCTCTGGTATTGCAGCGACAATGGCGGCCTTCCTAAAGTCGGCACTACAGGCGGGCGTGCAAACAAGGGCAAAGTCTATGAAGGCGGCCTTCGCGTCCCTGCCATCCTTGAGTGGCCCGCTCGAATTCCGAATCCACGCGCAACCGAGGTACCCTGCAATACCTCTGACATTTATCCGACGCTTCTTGAAATCACGGGTGCGCGGATGAAGAACCAGCCTCCGCTGGATGGCATCAGCCTGGTCCCGCTGATAGAGAGCAAAATGAAAACCCGACCGAAACCTATGGGTTTCTGGGACCATCCTACCCGCGGTATCAGCACACCCAGCCATAAGTGGATGTCTGAATTACTCGAAGTACAGAAAGCAGGTAAAGAGAGCAGCGAGACTTTCAGATTACGTTTGGACGCAGGCGAAATAACTAAACAATACCCCCTGGACAGCTTCCCCGGCCACGCCGCATGGCTCGATTGGCCATGGAAGCTTCATCGAATACAGTCAAAGAAAGCTAACCTAAAGTTTGAGCTGTACAATCTTGCAGATGACCCGGCTGAAAAAAACAACCTGATCGCCCAGAATACCAACCTGGTAAACTCTATGAAATCTCAGCTCCAAATATGGCTGACATCCGTCGTCCGCAGTCTCAATGGCATGGATTATCGTTGAACAGCCGGTATATGCTTTGGTCCGACGGTGTTGGTGAAATAATCTCCTGATAAATTTTGAAGTAAAATAAAAAGCCCCGCAATCAATTGCGGGGCTGAATATTCTGGTTTTCTACCCGGGCGGGGATGAAAGAGCTTTTTCAGCGGTGATTATGTTTTTTCATTCCCATGGGTAATTCCATACCGGCAGGCTTTTGCGCCTCTTTAAAGTCCACGATAATCTTAGCTGCGTCATGCGGGTCATCAACGATTGTGAAAACACCCATATCTTCCGAGTCGATATAGCCGTGTTCTTTTAGCATCTTTTCCCTGATCCACTCAATTAATCCCTCCCAAAAGTCACTCCCCATTAAAATCACCGGAAAAGATGCCTGCTTTAAGGTTTGAATTAATACAGATGATTCGAAGAACTCATCCATAGTCCCGTAGCCGCCGGGTAAAACTATAAAACCATGGGCGTATTTCAGGAACATGACCTTTCGTACGAAGAAATATCGAAAATGCAGGGAAAGATTCTGGTACTCGTTCGGAATCTGCTCCATAGGCAGCTCGATATTAAGGCCGATGCTTTGACCTCCTGCCTCTGTAGCCCCTTTATTCGCGGCTTCCATAATCCCTCCGCCGCCGCCGGTAATGACGGCAAATCCGGATTTTACTATTTCCGAAGCTGTCTGCTTGGCAAGCTTATAGTACCGATCATCCGCTGGGGTACGGGCCGAGCCGAAAATCGAAACCGCCGGCCCGACAGAGGCAAGCTCCTCGAAGCCTTCGGTAAACTCAGCCATTACTCTGAATATCCGCCAGAGGTCCTGCACCGGGTTTTCAATTGTATCAATCATCAAATCTCCTTATATTTCATATTTCCTTGCAGCGAAGCAGGCGAGCATGGGGTATTATCTCGTATTTCCCTTTGGGAATATTACCATAAAGCCGGTTTATTTGCGGCAGGACAATATTTAGCAATCGGGCAGTTAACACAGTCCGGTTTACGAGCTTTACATATATTTCGTCCGTGAAAAATCAGCAAATCGCTGAATAACAGCCAGTTCTTTCTCGGAACTACTTCGGCTAAATCGAATTCCAACTTTACCGGGTCCGAGTTCGGCGAAAGCCCTAATCGGCGTGATAGTCTTATAACATGGGTATCGCATACCACTCCCGGTATCCCGAAAGCGTTGCCTAATACACAATTTGCTGTTTTCCTGCCCACGCCCGGCAGCGTTAAAAGCTCTTCCATCGTATCCGGGATTTTGCCGTCGAATTCCTCGACTACCTTCGTACAGGCCCCCTTGATATTGACCGCTTTATTGCGGAAAAAGCCCGTGCTTTTTATATCCGACTCGATTTGTTTTATGTCCGCTTTTGCCCAGTCTTTGGCGGATGTATATTTTTTAAACAGGGTCTTTGTAACCATATTGACTCGAACGTCAGTGCACTGGGCCGAGAGAATTGTCGAAATCAACAACTCCAGAGGATTCGAATGTTTAAGTGCTATCCTGGCCTCAGGATATGTTTTTCTCAATATCGGAAATATTTTCCTGACTCTTTCGGCCATCTTGGTCTTGTCTATTTTTGTTTTTTTCGTAGCTGTTTTTTTAGGCATAGTCACTTTTTCGAAGGGAGTTCCTGCAAGAGCTCTTTCAGCTTTTCCGTAAAGAATATCTCATGCAATCTGACAGGCTCTTCGGCACCGGGTAACAATAAAATTGTTACAGGTACTCCGGGTTCATTGTACTTGTTTTTCAATGCAAGCGTTGCCGGATATTTCGTTAATGTAGTATCGGCCTTGATTGCCAAAACTGCCTTTTCCTCGATTAGTTTTACAACGTTTTCATTATGGTAAACTACTTTGTCCACTGCCTGGCAGCTCAGACACCAATCGGCGGTGAACTTGATTAAAACAGGTTTGCCTTCAGCTAAGGCATCCTCGACAACAGCATCGTCATAATCCTGCCAGGCAATTAGCTCTCCCGCAGGAGTAGGTAAAAAAAACCAACCTCCTGCGAACACAATGAGACCGGCGCTGATTCTGACAAGCCACTTGCGCGCGGGTTTTGTATTGAAGCTCACCCAGCCGCCCCACATCCAGACACAAAAACCAAGAATTACCGCAAAATATAATACATTCGTCCTGTAGGCTTGCGGCAAAGCACCAATGAGTTTCACGGCGATAATCAGCAGGACAAATCCGATGCCCTGTTTGAATAGTTCCATCCATTGCCCCGGCTTGGGCAGCCGTTTCAGTAAGCCGGGCATTGATGTCAGTATTGCATAGGGTACTGCCATCCCCGCACCTATCACCATTATAACAACAGTGGCCAGCAACCAATGCTGGGACTGTGCCCATCCGAACGCAAACGCCAATATAGCAAAGCCGCAGGGAGTGCTCAAAACAGCCGCAAGAAAGCCTGTGCCAACAGCGCCCGAATAGCCTTTAACGGAAACCGATTTACCAGCTATCGAAGATGGCACGCCAATATTAAAAACCCCGAACATCAGCAGGGCCAGCACCACCAGCAAAAGCACCATCCCCGCTACGAAGATTGGATTTCTATATTGATCACCCCACTGTAACACTGTTCCATAGAAGATTTGCAGGATAATATTCGCAACTGCAAGGGATGCGAAAAACAGCAATATCCCTAAACAAAAAGCAATTCCCATCGCTCTGGATTGTTTTTTACCTGCTTTCGCCTGCTCGACGATTCTCATTACGATAAGTGGAAGCACCGGCCAGACACACGGCATAATATTCAAAGACAGCCCTGCTAAAAAAGCCAAACCAAGGGCAAAGGGGATGGAATAACCGGGCACTGTAATTTTCTTTGGTGTATCATCGCCAGTCTCAACATTGATACTTGTCCAGGAATCCCGCTGTGACCAATCAATCTTCGTCTGTAGAGCTTTTTCAAACGGCGGCAAACATACCTTGCTCGTACAGGCAATACCGGTAATCTTAACATCAATATCATTCTCACGGATTACTGTGTTTGCCGGAACATTGACGTCTGTGATTGGCACAAAGACAGTGAAATTACCTTCGTAAACTTCTATTTTGTTGTTCAGCGGATCCGTGAAGAGGTGCCATTTAGGGAAAACAACCTTACCGAAAGAAAAGGCATCGGATTTGGCCTGAACCTTTAACTCTAATCCTTCGGCAGGCACAGTCTCAGACTTTGCGTAATAGTGAAGGTCATCGGTCCCTTCGAATATGACCGCTACACCGGCTTCGTCACCCATCCGAGCAGGCTCGATACGTACAGACGATGATTCTTTTTCAGACTTTGCCAGTTCAACACTGGCGGCAGCATCGATCTTAATTACGGAGTCTGGCTCATTTGTATTCCGGCCTGATGCACTAAAGGTGGCTATGAAAATACAAACTATCCATAATATGCTTATAAGAAATGTTTTCGATTTCATAGCAGCCATTTCTCCCCCATAAAAAACCTAAAATGATTAGGAGTAGAAACGATATCAGTCAGCCGGCTGGTCCAGAGGTTCTTTGGACCCGGATTCTGGCTGTTCGGTTTTATTATCCTTGGCTTTCTCGTTGTTCTTGGCTTGCTCTGCGGCCAATAAATCGGCAACGGTTGGCTTGTCCAGCCGGCCGCCTTCTAAAATCAATTTTACATCATCAGCGTCGAGGGTTTCGTACTTCAGCAGGGCCTTTGCAATTTTCTGAAGATTATCTTTATTTGCCTCTATCAATTCTTTTGCCTGCTGATAAGCTTCGTTGGTAATCTTTTTCACCTCGCCGTCGATTGCTTCTGCTGTTTTCTCTGAATACTCTTTCTCGCCCGGCATCATATATATCTGGTCGTTAATGCCCATATCGGGAGTATAATTGATAGGCCCAAGCTCGCTGCTCATACCCCAGGTCAAAATCATCTGCTTTGCGATATTGGTGGCCTGTCGAATGTCCGACTGTGCGCCGCTGGTTATATCATCACAGAACATCTCTTCAGCAACTCGGCCCCCGAAACACACCTGCAATAACGCCATACAATATCTTTTCGTAAATATCGTTCTGTCTTTTTCCGGAAGGGCAAAAGTGGCCCCGCCCATCGGCCCGCGGGGAATGATACTTACCTTATGCAGCGGGTCGGCATCTTTTAAGAGCGATTGCACGAGTGTATGTCCGGCCTCGTGATAAGCGGTAATCTCCTTTTCCTTTTGGTCGATCACCCGGCTCTTTTTTGCTCTTCCCCAGCGAACCTTGTCACGGGCCTCTTCAAGGTCGGCCATTTCGATATTGTCTTTATTGGCCATAGTTGCCGCAAGGGCAGCCTCGTTGATAATTGCCGCAAGGTCTGCTCCGCTGAACATAGGTGTCCCTCTTGCGAGCCTTTCCAGCCTGATATCAGGCCCCAACTTTACTTTTCTGGAGTGAACTTTCAGAATATCAGCCCGCCCCTTCAGGTCTGGCAGGGGAATAAAGATTTGTCTATCGAATCTCCCCGGCCGCGTCAGGGCATGGTCCAGGATGTCGGCACGGTTTGTCGCCGAAATAACAATCACCTGGTCATTGGTATCAAAGCCGTCCATTTCAACGAGTATCGCATTTAGTGTCTGCTCGCGTTCGTCGTGTCCACCTCCGGCAAAGCCGGCCCCGCGTTTTCGACCGATTGCGTCAACCTCGTCAAGGAAGATGATACAGGGAGAATTTTCTTTGGCCTGCTTGAACAAATCGCGTACGCGGGAGGCCCCGACGCCCACAAACATTTCTACGAAATCGCTGCCGGATATACTAAAGAAAGGCACATCGGCCTGGCCTGCTATGGCTTTTGCCAGCAACGTCTTTCCACAGCCGGGAGGGCCTACGAGCAGCACTCCTCGAGGGATACGGCCGCCTAAACGTTGGAATTTCTTGGGATTTTTCAAAAATTCGATTATCTCTGCAACTTCTTCCTTTGCCTCCTCTACACCTGCCACGTCCTCGAATGTTACTTTTACCCGGTCTTTTCCCTGAAGCCGATGCTTGCTCCGGCCAAACGACATCAGCATTCCACCGGCGCCGCTGCGAAGATTGCGCGCAAACAGAAAATAGAAAATAACCACCAAAAGAACTATCGGCAGTAACATGCTTATTATATTCAGCAGCCAGGTATGCTGCTCGGGGAAGTTGACCTCAATGCCCTTTTTCTCTAATTCTTTGAGAAATTCATCAGGGACCAAATCAGGGTTGTAATTCACCGTGAAAGATTTTGGTGCTTTTTCATCTCCAACAGTAGTGTCCGCTTTAAATTTACCTGTTATCTCGGTATCGCCAATCTCAATGCTTTCGATTTTGCCATCATTGGCATCTTCAATAAACTTGGTCCAGCTTATTTCTCCGCCCCCTTGAAATTGTTGCAGCATCATCAACGTTGTGAATATCACAATTGCTATTATCAGATAGAAAAACGGCCCGCGTTTATATCTCGGCGGTATCGGCTTTTTTCCAGGCCTGTTTTGCTGGCCCTGACGTTGTTGAAGATTTGGGTTGTTGTCTTGATCGTCACTCATAATTTGCGTTTTTTGTATCCCCGTTTTCACGGAGACGGATTACCCCTGCAAAAGCAGGATTGCTTAAAATAGCTATATTACCACTTTACTTCCATTAGTTCTACGATTTTCCTCGCCAGATTGTTTGCCGCCAGATTCGAAGCATATTTAATATCCTGCTGCTGGTATTCGGAATAGCTCGCAGTTGCGCTCAGAGAGAGATTATCGATCAAAAGGTCTCCCGTCTTTAGATTTTTCCAGTTGATCCGGGCTGTCAGCTCCACTTCTTTTTCAAGAATCAGGCCTGTTTCCCGCTCGGTGCTGAGTGCCGATTCGCCGATTGATACTATTTGACCGCTCATAATCGTATCAGCACGGTCTCGGCTTGAGACTATTTTGTACGGTGTTTCCACCTCGATTCGCTTGGACAAAGCATCGGAAAGTTCGTATTCGGCTCCTCGTCGAAAAGTCTGGTTGTCGAACATCTCCAGATAGACGGTATCGATATCCTGCGGAAACAGCGATTGGCTGGAATAACCGTTCAGCTCGGCGCACCCGCAAAAACCCAAAGCACAGAGCACAAGAATAGATATGCCTCGCCCTGCACTGAAATGGTTGTCTTTAAGATTTTGTTTCTTCATTTTCTCTCTCATTACCGCCCGAATTGCCGGCAAGCATTTCTTTTGCCATCTCTGCCGCCTTTGTGCCGGGCCAGTCGTTTATCACCATATCAAAATAGAGATTGGCCGACTGCTTGTTACCGGTCCTCTGGTAGTATTGGCCGATAGTGAATTGTTTATAGGCCAATTCCTCGTTTATCTCTTTGAGTCTTGTGTCAATGTTTGTTTCTTCCGGGTCTCCCGGGTACAGCAGCTTGAATTTATCGTAACAGCTTTTTGCAATATTCAGGCTCGATGAGTCATAAAACGGTCTCTTATGCTCGGGGTGATTGTTATAGGCGGCATGTTCACATCGGCCCATATTAAGCAGCGCGTCCCTGCCGGTTCTTCCCGTCTGGTACTGCGATGATATCTCCCACCATTTCAGGTACGCGGCGTTAAACTCCTTTTTTCTTTCGTAATGTTCAGCAACCGCGATAGATGCGTTTAATCCCATCTGTGTGTCGAGGCCCGCCCGGTCGGTAATCTTTTCCATAATCCTGACACCCTCGGCATATCCCTTAAACTCGATGACACGGAGCACTCGTTTCTTCTGGCCGCCTAAATAAGCCGTTGCTATGGCATATTGTCTGTCCATAACCTGATCCCGAAAATCGCTGTCGGGTTTTTCGGTGAGCAGTTTCTCATAGATTCTCAGTGCTCTGGTGAACCGGCCTTTTTCTTCGTATTGTTGCGCCATTGCAACTGTCGCCTCGGTTCCTATAGGTGTATCAGGCGCCTGCTCGCTGATTCTTTCCATTATTTTCATGCCCTCGGAGTATCCTGTTACTTCGAAAACGCCAAGGATGGTTTTTTTCTGACCGCCTAAAAAAGCCGTCGCTATCCCGAACTGCCTGTCTAAGGCCGCATCGCAAAGTTCACTCTCGGGATATTTAGTTATCAGCTTCTTGTAATTATCGACCGCCCCGGTGAACTTGCCTTTGCAAAAGAGCATCTCCGCCTTGATAAAGACGTCTAAATCAGGGCCTGCGATTTCGGGAAAGTCTTTTTTCAGTTTATCGAACGCCTGGCCGGCGGCCTTGGCTTGGCCGGTATTGACAAGCTTCTTCGTTTCGGCCACAGCCAACAGAAATTTGTCCCTGCCCTCAGCCGAAACGGCCTGCCAGTCCTGGTCTTTTCCCAAACGCCACGTATCGGCCCAGACCGTCGATATCGCAGACAGTACGGCCGCCATCGCCAACACCATTAATAACACCCTGTATTTAAGCATATCCATGCCCCACCAATTTTTTCGTTCATCGGTTTATTTGCAACCGGTAAACATTATACCTGTTCCTGAAACTATTGCAAACCCGCTCCTTAAAATATAGCATGTTATAATTTTTCCACAATAATTGCAAGAAAACTTGTTTTTTTAATATTTGCAGGTTATAAAGCTATGGACTAATCAACCGTATTATTTTTAAAGCTAAATGGAGGTGCAAAATGGCTAAAGGTTTTTGGACAGTCCTGATAACAATAGCGGCCGTTTTAAGTTTGGTACTTGTTTTTGGCTGTCAGTACGATGCCCTGACGGATTTGTCTCTTGCCACCGGAAGCGTCCGTTCTATAACGGTTGCCGATTATGTGGACAAGATGAAGGCCGGCTGGGTCGGGCAGATGGCCGGCGTGGGCTGGGGCGGCCCAACCGAGTTCAAGTACAAAGGCGAAATCATACCCGAAGATAAGATGCCGCAGTGGAAGCCGGAGTTGATTAACCAGTTCAGGCAGGACGATATTTACGTCGAGATGACTTTCCTGCGAACGCTTGAGCTGTACGGCTTTGATTGTTCTATCCGCCAGGCCGGGATTGATTTTGCCAATAGCGGCTATCGGCTCTGGCACGCAAACAGAAATGGCCGTGATAACTTGCGCAAAGGAATTGCACCGCCGGACTCCGGGCATCCCGAGTTTAATACACATGCCGATGATATAGATTACCAGATTGAGGCCGATTACGCAGGCCTGATTGCGCCCGGCATGCCGAACATGGCTATCGAGCTGGGCGAAAAATTCGGACGGCTGATGAACTACGGGGACGGTCTTTACGGAGGCCAGTTTGTCGGTGGAATGTACGCCGAGGCGTTCTTTGAAGACGATATGTTAAAGATTGTCAAGGCAGGTCTAAAATGCATTCCGGCCAAAAGCCAATACGCCGAATGTATCCGTGATGTACTCGCATGGTACAAAGAAAATCCCGATGACTGGGAAAAAACCTGGCAGCTTATCGAAGAAAAGTACCAGGACAATCCCGACTACCGCCGCTTTTCTTGCAGTAAAGGCGACTTCAATATCGACGCCAAGATTAACGGTGCTTACATAGTAATGGGCCTGCTGTACGGCAAAGGTGACCCGGACGAAACGATTATTATTTCGACACGCTGCGGCCAGGACTCCGACTGCAATCCATCCAACGCAGGCGGCATACTTTTTACTACTATCGGCTTTAAAAATCTTCCGGACAAGTTCAAATCGGCCCTGAACCCCGAAGGTAAGTTCAGTCACACTCCATACAACTTCCCGACCCTCGTGGAAGTAAGTAAGAAACTCGTCAGGCAAGCGGTTAAGAGGAAAGGCGGCAGAATGTTAAAGAACCAACAGGCTCAGGATGTCTTTATCATTCCGGTCCGAAAACCCAAACCCACAAAGCTCGAACAGTGCTGGGAGCCGGGCCTTATCGCAAACAGTAAATTCACGGAAGAAGAAATGGCGCAGATAAAAGTACCCGAAGAATAAGGCTAATCCGGACTTGATATTTACAGGGCGGCGATAAGTGTTTTGCTTCTTAGCCGCCTTTTTTATTTGACATTTCTGATGTATCGTTACGTGCGGTTTCATTGACAAGTTGCCTTAATTCTGGTATTCTCTTTCAAGAGGTAACCAAAGATGAAATCGATAAAAGTCCTCTGCCTGATTTTGGCGTTCACACCGATAGTCATCGAATACGACAATGAATCTCCTTCATACATAACACCCTTGCACCAGGCCGCCACAGATGGCAACATTGAGCAGGTCAAAAAGCTGATTTCAGGCGGTATCTTTATAAATGCACCGAATATGGTTGGAAATACGCCGCTGCACCTGGCTGCCCAGAACGGCCACAAGGACATTGTCGAGCTTCTTCTTGCCGGTGGTGCCGATGTTAACACAAAGAATATGAGCGACCGAACACCTTTGCACTACGCCGCACAGCGGGGCCATATGGAAGTCTCTGAACTTCTTATTTCAAAAGGCGCCTTTGTCGATGCGAGAAATAAAGCCGGCGGTACTCCGCTGCATTATGCTGCAAATGCCGGACACGGTGATATGGTCGAATTGCTTTTGGGCCACGGTGCGGACATAAATGCACAGGGCCAATCAGGAGGCACACCCCTGCACGGGGCGGTCTTAAATGGTAACAAGGATGTAATTGAATTACTCATACTAAAAGGCGCTGACCTCAACATCAAGGACAGAGGCGGCAATACACCATTGAGCGAGGCGGTTCAATTGCACGATAAGGAAGTGGCTGAGTTTCTTGTCGTAAAAGGGGCCGTAGTTGAAAACGTGATAGATAACCTTCTCAAGATCGAGTTAAAACCACTGCTAAAGGCCGCTAAAGATGGTGATTTCAGCAGTGCCGAATCGCTTATTTCAAAGGGTGCGGATGTAAATATAAAGGATTGGCAAGGTAAAACTCCGCTGCACCATGCGGTAGAAGCCGGACATATAGAAATTATTGGCTTTCTGCTGTTCAAAGGGGCCCGGGTCAATGCCAAAGATGCATGGAACTGCGAAACACCTTTACATATGGCTGTACGAATACACCGCAGGGACATAGTGCAGCTTCTAATATCTAACGGCGCTGACGTCAACGCAAAAAAGCAGTTAGACGATACCCCCCTGCTGATGGCGGCCCTTGCGGGTCCTGAGCAATTGGATAAACATTTGGAAACCGAAGGCGATGAGACAGCAATCGATACGGCTGTATATCTCAGAGAATTGGAAAAACTCAAAAGCCTCCTGGAAAACGACAGCAAAATCGATTCAAGATACTTGACTGACGCAACACCGCTGCACCTGACAGCCCTGGACGGCCACATCGAGCTGGCGGAATTGCTTATCTCCAAAGGCGCTAATGTAAATGCAAAGTGCAAATTCGGCGAAACACCGCTGCACTTTGCCGCCGGAGGCGGACACAAGGAAATAGTGGAGCTTCTACTGGCAAAAGACGCCGACATTAATGCAACAGACTACCAGCGCAAAACCCCTCTAAGATGGGCAAAAGACAGAGGCCACACAGAAATCGTCGAACTTTTGCACAAGCATAGGGGTAAGTAATAATAATTTTATGGTATTAATGCCGAATGAATGTTATAATGCATTTTTTATGACGTAAAGACTTAGGAGTATAAAAAATGTCGGAAAATCTGAATCGTCGCGATTTTTTCAAGAAGTCTCTAATAGCCTCGGCCGGTGTTACATCGGCCTTGAGTTTTGAAGAGAAGAATTTATTAGCACAAGTGAACAAGCCCGCCAAACAAACCGCAGGTTCGGTGAAAGGTCTTCCGAAAGGAAAAATAGGCAAACTCAACATCAGCAGGATAATCTGCGGCGGAAATCTAATCGGCGGATGGGCGCACAGCAGAGACCTGATGTACGTCTCTTCGTTGGTCGTCGCATATCATACCGATGAAAAGGTTTTTGAGACATTGGAGCTGGCCGAGGAGAACGGCATCAATGCCATTTTGACTAATCCTGTTTCCGACAGGGTCATTAATAAATACTGGAATGAAAGAGGCGGAAAGATTCAATGGATATCAGATTGTGCCGGTGGGCCGGACATCAAGACCGGAATAAAACGCTCCATCGATAACGGGGTGCATGCAGCTTATATTCAGGGCGGTCTGGCAGACACCGCAGTCAAAAAAGGGCAGGTTGACCAATTGGGCGAAGCGCTTGAATATATCAAGGAGCAGGGCATACCCGGCGGATTGGGCGCGCACCTGCTCAGCACTGTCAAGGCCTGTGTAAAAGCCGGCCTCAAACCCGATTACTGGGTCAAGACTCTTCATCCGCATGATTACTGGTCGGCCAGGATTCAGCCGGAGAATGATAATATCTGGAGCAGAACTCCGAAAGAAACTATTAAGTTTATGCAAACGCTGGATACACCATGGATTGCCTTTAAAGTATTGGCCGCCGGTGCAATTCATCCGAGAGACAGTTTCAAATATGTCTTCGAAAATGGGGCTGATTTTGCCTGCGTGGGGATGTTCGATTTTCAGGTTATCGAAGATGTGCTAATTGCAAAAGATGCACTCTCCGGCAAATTGAATAGACGCCGTCCCTGGAGGGCGTAATACATTCAACGAAAATAGAAGGGTGCAGAAAATGTCAAAAGATTTGAATCGAAGACAGTTCGTCAAAAAATCCCTTCTTGCCTCCGCTGCCGTTACCTCCGCTGTGAGCCTCGAAGAAAAAGCTTTATTAGCGCAAATGAAAAAGCCATCCAAACAAACCGTAGGCTCAATTAAAGGCCTGCCCGCGGGCAAAATCGGAAATGTTAAGATAAGCAGGATAATCTGCGGTGGAAATCTAATCGGCGGATACGCTCACAGCAGAGACCTGATTTATGTATCTTCTTTACTGAATCACTATTTCACAGATGAAAAGATTATAGAAACCCTCCAGATATGCGAGGAAAACGGAATCAATACAATCATCACCGGCACCACCTCGGCCGGGCTTTTGAAAAAATACTGGAACGAAAGAGGCGGCAAAATCCGGTGGTTAGCTCAATGTACGGCACAGACGGATGACCTTCTGTCTGATGTCAAGAAAGCAATTGATAACGGAGCGACCGGGGCCTTTGTGATTGGTAATGTCGGAGACAACTGGGCCCGGAACGACAGAACCGACCTTATCGGAAAAGTCGTGGACTTTATCAAGGAAAACGGAATCATCGCCGGTGTCGGCGGACATAACCTCCGAACTCCAATGGCATCTGAAAAGGCCGGAATCAACGCCGACTTCTATATGAAAACCCACCACAGCACTAAATACTGGTCAACGCGAAGGCCGGACCAAAACAAGGATGTTATTGATAATTACAATGCGGACAACTACTGGGACAAGTACCCGGAAAAAACCGTCGAATTTATGAAGACGGTCAAAAAGCCCTGGATCGCTTATAAGGTGTTGGCCGCCGGAGCTATCCATCCGAGAGACGGCTTCAAATTCGCTTTTCAAAACGGCGCCGATTTCCTCTGCGTGGGGATGTTCGATTTTCAGGTCATTGAAGATGTGCTTATTGCCCGGAACATCTTGTCCGGCAAAATAGAAAGACATCGCCCCTGGAGAGCGTAAACAATCAGTAGTCCTTGAATCCTTTCATCCACTCCGGCCAGTCGGAAGTCTGGACAAGTCCCGCCTGCGTCCAAGGCCCTGTTATATCGTACTCCCGATGCCACTTCAAAGTCCAGAGCTCCTTAAGCCCGACCTTTCTGGAAGAGAAATCCACAAACACGCTGTTAACAAATCCGTTGTGCCGGTTGATACAGAGCATTTTCATAGCGTTCGAAGTCCAGTCTTCCCTCTGGCCCTCGAATAATGGAGGATTATCGGTGTGCTCCGGCCTTGTATCCCACCACAGGTCATCCAGAAACAAAGGTATATTATTCGCACCACTGACATCGCGGTTTCTCCAGTAGCGTCCACTCGGCTCGCCCCCCTCCCGTCCGGGCAGCGGGTCGGTTACCCATATATTAATTCCATAGCTGCCGAATTCATCATAAAAGTTTGTCCAGGCCGCAAATGGTACCTGCCAGCCCTGGTCGTAAGGTTTTGTAGCCGTCGGGCAGCAGCAGAGTTCCTGGTTATGTATGTAATAAGGCCGCAGCACAGTCATCCAACTGTAATCCTGGTCGGCGCCAACGTTCCAGCCTCTATGGAAATAGCCGTTGTTCTCATCTGTGTACATCGAAAAGTAAAGGCCCCACTGCTTCAGGTTCGACTGACAGGCAATCGACTTTGCCTGTCCCTTGACACGCTGCAGTGCGGGCATCAGGACCGCCATTAATAAAACAATAATGGCAATAACTACCAATAGCTCTATTAAAGTAAATCCCGGACCAAATCTTCCGCTTATCATTTCCGTCATCCTTATACTCAGAGGAAATTTGTTATATACACCGCTTTACAAAATTCCCAAAACCAGCAACAAGCTATACTACCAAATCTAACCTGCAACTGCTACTTTTTTCCCCCTTTGCGCTCATTTCATTTCAATTACTAACCAAAGTCAGAACCTCCATATTAGATCAGCAGATTATGGCTGAATGGATCTTGACCCATCGGAGCGTATTGCAAAAACAGTGAGCAGGAATTTTGCTTTTCTTGACGGCTGACGGCCAATACCATATAGTTATGGACTTTAGTGGTTGAGGTATGGTATTGAGGTTATTTGGAGTTTGTTGTATATGGCTAAGAAAAGTCAATGTGAAAAGTGCACGGGATTGTGCTGTCAGTATTTTGCGCTGCCTATTGAGACACCCGAAGACAAAGATGATTACGACGATATAAGATGGTATCTGTGTCATGAGGATATAACGGTCTTCGTGGAGGAAGGTGACTGGTATATCAACATAAACAACCGCTGCAGACACCTCTCGAAAAAAGACAATCGTTGTAAGATTTATAACAAAAGACCCAATATCTGTAGAGGATACCGTCACGCAGACTGCGATTTTGTCGATGGAGAATATGATTACGAGCTGCACTTTACCAACGACAAGCAAATGGAGGAGTACATAAAGATAAAGTTCGACAACAATGTAATTGAAAAGAAAAAGACAAAGAAAAAGAATAAAAAGAAAAATAAATGAAAATACAATCGGTAAAAGGAACAAGGGATTTTTATCCGCCCGAGATGGCTGTCAGAAACTGGATAATCGACGGCTGGAAGAAGGTCTCCGTACGCAACGGCTTCGAAGAATATGACGGGCCGATATTCGAGTATCTTAAAATGTTTCAGATAAAAAGCGGAGATGAGATAGTCGAGCAGCTATTCTCCCTGCAGGACAGGGGCGGCAGAGACCTGGCCCTCAGGCCTGAAATCACACCAACGCTGGCACGCATGGTAAACCAGCGAATCAATTCACTCCCCAAGCCGATAAAGTGGTTCTCGGTACCGAGGCTGTTCCGTGCAGAACGCCCGCAAAAAGGCCGCCTCCGAGAATTCTTTCAGTGGAACATCGACATAATCGGCGTCGAGAATGGACTTGGAAAATGCCTGGCCGATGCCGAGGTGATATTTACAACAGTGGATTATCTACGCGAAATTGGACTTAAGAGTAAGGACATCAAAGTCAAAATATCAAGCAGGGAACTGCTTGCTGATTATCTTAGAAGCCTGGGTATTCCCGAAGACAAGCTTGAGCCTATATATGTTACCCTTGACAAAAAAAACAAATTACCTCCGGAAACCTTCGTGCAAATGCTTGAAGAACAAATTCCAGATAAAAATACAGTTAATAAAATTCAGGATTTTATGACTGTAGATTCAATGCCGCAGCTCGAAGAAATAATACAACTAAAAAGCAAATCAGACGAATACAATCCTTACCTTGATGTAAAGATGGTTCTTGACAATTTGGATATGATGGGTGTTGGTAATTTCTGCTTCTATGATCCATCGATTGTTCGAGGGCTGGCTTACTACACCGGTATAGTATTTGAAGTTCACGACGTTGCAGGTGAGCTTCGAGCCATCTGTGGAGGAGGAAGATACGACAATCTGCTTCGAGATTTCGGCGGACCGCCAGTATCTGCTGCCGGAATGGGTATGGGTGACCGTGTATTGGAAATTCTCCTTGAGGAAAAGGGACTGCTGGGTGAACATGTACCGAAGAAACAGCTTGATTATTTTGTCACTTGCATAGGCGCCTTTGGCAAGGAGGTATGGTGGATTGTCGAAAAGCTAAGGTCGATGGAATATTCGGTCAATTTCAGCTATAAGATGGGAGGACTTTCGAAGCAATTGAAAGAAGCTTCGGCTCAAAATGCTAAGAAGTGCATCATCATCGGTGACGAGGAGCTTGAGCAGAATAAGATCACAGTCAAAGATATGGTAACCGGCGAGCAGGTGCTTATCGATTATGATAATTTTTGGTCACAGCTTAAGTCTTGATTTAACTTTATTTGGAGGTCAAAAAATGAGATTTGTTAAATCGGCGCGTTTCTTCCTTTTAATACTGGTTTTGGCTTGTCCAGCCTCGCATCTTCAAGCTGCGGCTTCGCGAAGACAAATTCTAATTTCCCCGGAAGTTCATTCGGACGGCCGTGTTACTTTTAGGCTAAGAGCTCCGAGCGCCAAAAGTGTGGGGGTGAGTATTCAGTTTGCACAGGGTGTCCGGCCAATGACCAGAAGTGAATCGGGCCTGTGGAGCATTACTTTGGGCCCCGCTGAGCCTGAGATTTACGAATACAATTTTGTCGTGGACGGCCTGCGGATAGTCGATCCAGCCAATTCCTGGCAGAAGGTATGGATAAGAAATGCAAGAAACCTTGTCGAAATACCCGGCAAAGAGCCGATGTGCTTCCAACAGCAGCAGGTCCCGCACGGCACGCTTCACCTGCATAAGTACCCGTCGAAGTCACTCGGTGTCACTCGCGGGCTTTACATCTATACACCACCCGGCTACGAAACGAGTGAAAATGTCCGATACCCCGTTCTATATCTTCTACACGGGATGGGCGATACCGAAGATGCTTGGACGGTCGTCGGCAGAGCAAACTTAATTGTGGATAACCTGCTCGCCACAAAAAAAGCCAGACCACTGGTCATCGTAATGCCCTACGGCCATACCCCTTCGGCGCCTCCTGATATGCGAAGTATAGGAAACTACGGGGCCTTTGAGAAGGACCTGATTGAAGATGTAATCCCTTATGTCCAGAAACACTATCGAGTGAGTAAGGCTCAAAAAGACCGGGCCATAGCAGGCCTGTCGATGGGCGGCGGGCAGTCACTTACTATCGGGCTGGGCAATATCGAGCTTTTCGGCTGGGTTGGCGCTTTCAGCTCAGCCGTGCCAAAAAGTCCGAAGCTCGATGACCTCTTATCCAGTGCGAAAGCTAAAAATAACAAGCTTAATCTGCTCTGGATAGGATGCGGCAATAAAGACTTCCTTTTCCAGGATAACCAGAAGCTTATCGAACGATTAAACACCGGCAACATCAGCCACGCCGCCCACATCACGGAAGGCAGCCACGAATGGCGCCTGTGGCGGCTATACCTGAACGAGTTCGTTCCGCTTTTGTTTAAAACCAACAAATAGTATTTGAAAACTCAACAACTTGATAAGCTGCTATTGATGCCTCAGTCAGCGGTCAGCGGGAAGGACTGAGTTATGAAGAAGGACTTTTCTCCAAATCACTACGAGCGGGCCTTCGAAAACTGGTTGATCGACAATCAAATCAAATACACTTCTATAGACGAGCACAAACAGTCGGTCTTTACAGATGGCAAGGTTAAGAGCTTCGATTTTTTGGTATATCCGCCCGGCAAGCTAATAATAATTGCCGAGGTAAAGGGCAGAAAGTTCACCGGCACCAGCCTGGAGAAAATGACCGGCTTCGAATGCTGGGTAACAGCCGAAGATGTTGATGGTCTTGCAAAGTGGCAGGAGATTTTAGGCCCGGCCTATCAGGCGGTTTTCATTTTTGTTTATTTGATAGAGAATATTGACGTTGATTTTAACGGTGTGGATGTCTTCGATTTTAACGCGGATAGGTATGTATTTTTTACCGTCAAATTAGACGACTATCGCACTTTTATGAAACGCCGCAGCCCCAAATGGCAGACCGTAACGCTCCCCGCCGATAAGTTCCGCCGGTGCGCCGTAAAAATCACTGAGCTTCTCCTCTAACATTATCCCACTGATAGCTGAGGTTACAATAAGGAACCTTAAGGCCAAACTGACACTTGGTAGCTTTCATGGCAGCTTCCCCGTCATAAGGAATCGATAAAGCCACAAATACTTATAATAATCAAGAATAATGCTCCAATTATCTCAAACCATTTAAAGTTTATATCCGCTTTGGTTAATGGCCTAAAAATCAAAAGTACACAGCCTACTATTAAACCAAATAAAGTAGCAAATATATCCATAACTTTGGGGCCACAAGAAGCAATAATGCCTATGACAACAATCGTAGCAATGCACGTTGTTATTGTTACAATAGGACTCCCCGGATTTAATCTGTAACGTTTGGTTTGTACTAAAACTTCATCTGATATGTTCTCCCTTAATAAACGTGCCATCTTGTCCATTTCATCAAAACCACTCAAGTAGACCACTCTTTCATTCTTCTGATATAACCGGATCCACACATCACTTCCTTCTTGACTCTCATTCAGCTTGATTTTAATAATATTATCCCAAAAAATAGTCTGCTGGCGCTTGCCGCATTGCTTAATGATCTTATCCTCATAGATAAGCACTTTCATTTTGCGGAGACTTCTATCTATTAGAAATCTTTCAATTGCGAGGATAGATGCCATTATTAAAAACGGAACACCAACAGCATAAAGAGCCAACCAGACATTAAAATCACAAATAAATAAGGCAAATCCCAGAGCACAAAGGAACAAAAAAGAAAAACCAATCAGCATATTACGGTTTGTTTCCCGAATATGACTTTCTGAAAAATTAAATTGATCCATAAAATCTTCCTCTACCTGCAACTACACTGTATTCTATTAAGATAATGCTTGTTTGTCATTAATTATCTGAAAAATCCAGGCATATTGTTAATAGTCAGCTCTCCTGAAAAGCAACCCTGTGAAACTATAATACCGAGCAGAATTGCTCCGGATAATTTTGGTATAGACGCCGGACGGCCTTGTTGATAAAATCCCTTGTCCCTAAAGTTAGGAAAAATGAATCAGCAGTAATATATTGGAGGTAATATTGTATGCTCAGGAATGTTCTATATCTGGCCGTGGGGGCGGTTCTTTTGTCCGGCTGTATTGTGAGCATCCACAGGGAGGAATGTCTCACCGAAGGCACAGATTCACAGGTTCTGCGTCACGTCGTTATGTTCAAGTTCAAGGACGGCACTTCCAGCCGGCAGATAAGAGAAATTGAGGACGCCTTCCGTGCCCTGCC
>CAZZAX010000085.1:0-24916 GCA_964653075.1 uncultured Pirellulales bacterium | reverse complement strand
AAAGGGCAATCGAAGAGATTAAAAATTTAGCTAAATTTCCGAGCGAAGATCCCAACCCAGTCCTGAGGATATCGAAAGATTGTAAAATTCTGTATGCAAATGATGCCGGCTCACCCCTGCTCAAAACATGGCAGATTCAGGAAGGCCAGCTTTTGCCCGAGCTTTGGTGCAAGAGGATAGAGGAGGTTTATAATTCCGGCAGCAGGGCGACATATGAGCTTGATTGCGATGACGGCCATACGTTTTTCATAACTTTACAACCGGTTGTTGAATCAGGTTATGTAAATGCCTACGGCCTTGATATTACCAAGCGCAAAAAGGCTGAAAAGGAAAAAATGGAGCTGGAACTTCAACTCAGCCAGAAACAGAAGATGGAAGCTGTTGGTACACTGGCGGGAGGTATTGCGCACGATTTCAACAATATTCTGGGTGCGATGCAGGGTTATTTGGAACTGACGCTCGATGACCTTCCGGAGGACAGTGCCGTGCGTGACAATCTGGAGCAAATACAATCCTGCGTTGACCGCGCAGCAAAGCTGGTGAAACAAATTCTGACCTTCAGCCGAAAAGACCAGCAGGAGCAGGAAAAAGAGCCGGTGCAGATCAGCTCTATTGTTAAGGAAGTTCTTGGAATGCTTCGCTCATCTTTGCCTGCAACAATCAAAATCAGCCGAAAGATTCATGCAGATTCCAGTATGGTTCTAGCCGATTCAACACAGATTCATCAGGTACTGGTTAATCTGTGTACAAATGCCTCGCACGCAATGCGCAAAGATGGCGGCCAGATGGAAGTCAGCCTTGAGGATGTCGATCTTGAGTCGGAGACCAGAATCGGGGATGAGTATCTGGGTCCGGGTCACTATGTGAAGATTAGCGTCAGTGATACCGGCTATGGAATAGAGAAACAAGTTTTAGAACGAATCTTCGAGCCGTTCTTTACCACGAAAACGGTAAACGAGGGGACCGGGCTTGGGCTTTCCGTCGTTCATGGAATCATCAAAAGCCATAATGGGGCTATAGCTATTAAAAGTACGCCGGGCCAGGGCACTACATTCGATATATTCCTTCCCAGGCTTGAAAACAGCGAAATCAAGGAACTTCAACCGTCGCAGGCGGCCCCTAAGGACAGTGAGCTGATACTCCTGGTGGATGATGAAGAGATGATAATTAACTCTACCAGCCAAATATTGAAGAGGCTGGGATTTGATGTTATTGCCAGGACCGGCAGTATCGATGCCCTGGAAACATTTCAGGAGGAACCTGAAAAGTTCGATCTTGTCGTCACAGACCAGGTTATGCCGAATATGACCGGCACGCAATTGTCTGAAAAGCTCCTGGCGATCAGGCCGGACATTCCAATAATTCTATGTTCCGTATTTCCTGAAGACGTCTGTCCTGAGGAGATCAAGAAAATAGGCATAAAGGAGTTTATTGCCAAGCCAATCAGCATGCAGAAAATAAACAAAATTATTCGCAAGGTATTGGACAAAAGCAGTGTAACGGCCTAATTTCGTTACAGCTCTTCCTCTCTTTATTAATTCCACCCGATTCTCAGTTTCTTATCTTTTCCCGCTTATCGCCGCGTTAATAGTACACGAAAGACAGCATAGAAAGGCCGTGAGGCCGATTGCTTCAGGTCTCACGACCCTTTATCTCAGCAATTCAATTATACGTACCTTCAACTCTGCTTTTTCTTAGCAAGTCCAGACCTTCAAGCCCTGCTCATGTGCGTTTATTATTCACCTAACAAGGTGATAATGTAATTCGCATCGGCGATAAGAGTGTCGGCTTGTTCATTAGTAAGCTTGTTGTCCCTTTGGGCCTCAACGGCGTTGATAAAGGCATTGAGAGAGTTGATAGCCGCCACGTCATTATTCTCGTTGACGTCATCTAAGGCATTAAACGCAGCATCCAGCTTTGCGTCCAGGCTGTTATCAATCCCCTGATGCAAGTTCATAGACTCGACCGTAGCAATCAATTGTACTATCGCCTGTTCTGGTGTAGGAGCCAAGGGAAAAATATCCAGTATCGGGTCTTGACCTGGATCTACCTCTATGTATGGATATGCTCCATCAACAATACCGTAAGGTTCTTCTTCATCCGGTCCAGTCCAGTCACTCCAGTAGTTGCCGCCTATTGGCAAATCCAGGTAGAACACATTGCCGCTACTACCGCCAATCACAGTGGCCTGAAATCCAGGTCTGTTGAAAAAGTTGTTATTGTAGATTTTGTTATTAATAGCTCCACTGAGCCAGATTCCCCATTCACTGCAGTTAGAGATAGTGTTATCTCTAACGATACAGGTGCCGGAATTGCCGATCGCAATTCCATATTGGCAGGATGAGATATCATTATTTATCACATTGATGCGAGAAGACGTGTTAATAACAATTCCATTGTAACAATTAGTGATATTAAGATTCTTGATAGTAACATGCCACGTTGTCAATTCAAGGTCAACTCCATTAGGATACTCTTGAGGATCCCAACCATTTCCGTTTACCGTATATCCGTTTCCATTGAGTGTAATAAGGTCTGGCTCAGGCCCATTAGGGAGTTTTGGATTGGATATTTGAATCGGCTCGAAAACATTACCCATCAGCGTGCCAGCTAGCGTGTCCTGGTCCCACGTACCAACTGTTGGGTCACTCCAGCCTGATTCGCTCAAAATAATTGTCGCAAGAACTGGTTGGATTCCTACGGCCAGGAACAATAAAAGAATGACGGTTGTGTAAAAATATTTCTTTTTCATGATTTTTTCTCCTTTTTCTGTGCCTTCTTTCGCAACGAGATATATCTGATTTACCGAAACCTGACTATTTCAGTCATTTCATTAATCTCGCGAAAGAAGATGAACCGGAAATTCCCATAAGCAAGGGATTTTCCATTTATACACGCTCAGCTACTTCACCGAGTCTAATTTCCAATAGGGTATCATTTTTATTAAAACAATCAACTTTATATCAGGAAATTAACGGCCGATATGGCCCCCTTACCACTAACGAAGGCGAATCTGAAATAGTAAATGTTGATTGCGAATTTAGGATTCTTTTATTTTTTTTGCTGATTTGCATATATATGGGACACTACCAATCCTTTTATACTTGTCTCTCACAGACTGCTGCTTGCAAAAATGTTTAAAAAACTGGAAAGCCGTCTTTTGTAACTTTTTTGAAATGAGGTAACATTAGTTTTGACAGATATTTATGAAATCCGGCAAAAATATTGTCGTTGGGTGTCACTTGTTTGCCGAACGAGGGACATAAAGGCAAGATGTCTACAGGGATTTTTGCGAAACAAGCTAAAAACGGGTTCTTCCGAGAAATGGGTAGGTCAATATGCGATCCCAATGACCGAGAAAAATCGTTCGGGGCCCCAGATGTCCAAATTACCCCCCTGACCGCCCTAATTCGGCCATCTGCCCAAACGATTTTTCTCTCGGCCCAACCTCAAGGCCCCGATCTTTTCGGAGCACCTACCCATTAATCGGATGAAGCTAAAAACGTTTACGACTATTCCATCTCCGGTGTGCTGATTTCTGTGGCCATGATAAGAAAGAGTGGAAACAATGCCTCCAGCCAATCAATTAAGTGCAGTTTTTTAATTGAATTTTAACAATTTATTCTGCGGTTACCGGTACGAGATTTGGTTCAGGCTTAGGCTCCAGGGGTAAAAAGACAGTAAAAATACTGCCTTGACCTATGTCACTTTCGGCCTCAATTCTGCCGCCGTGCCTGGTTACAATTTTGTGAACAATGGAAAGCCCCAAACCTGTCCCCTGAACCTCCTCACGTTGTTGTTCTGCACGGTAAAAACGCTCAAATATCTTCGGAAGCTCCTTTTTCGGTATGCCGACACCTGTATCGCTGACGCTTATTACCAATTCGTCATTTCGATGCTGAACATTAAGGCAGGCCCGTCCCCCTTTAGGGGTGAATTTGACAGCGTTACCAAGCAGGTTTATTAAAACCTGAACAATTCTGTCACGGTCAAACTTTGCTTGGGGCAGGTTATCAGCAAGCTCAAATAACAACTCTACGCCATTTTTCTCTGCGTAGAGAACCATTGTTTCGTGAACTTCCATAATAACCTGTTTTATATCGTTATCCTGTATATTCAATCCTGTTTTTTCTGCTTCAAGTTTCTGAAAATCCAAAATATTATTAATCATATTCTCAAGTCTGTCGACATTTCTTTTCGCAATGTCCAGGAACTTCTTTTGTTTTCCATTAATCCGGCCGACTACTTCATCCAGGACAATAGCGATACCTTCTTTCATAGCAGCCAGCGGCGTCCGCAGCTCGTGGGAAACCATAGATATAAACTGAGATTTTATCTCCATTGTCTCTTTAAGTTTTTCTTCTGCTTTCCTGCGCTCGGTAACGTCCCTGATAATGGCTATCGAACGTATGGTTTCATCTTCAGGATTTTTAAAAACACTCAGTGAAACGTCAACATCGATTATTCTACCATCTTTTCTAATCATCGTGGTTTCTACCAAGTGGTGCTGCAATCCTTTTTGTTTAACATCACAAGCTCTTATTTTCTCCCACTCATCCGGAGGGTAAAGAGAACTCACCTGCCTGAGATATAGGTCTTCTTTATCCATACCCAGAAGATCCTCAGCAAACTTGTTCCAGGAAATGAGCCTCTCCTGCTCATCCGCCATGGTGATAGCAATCGCTGAATTTTCGAAAATCAACCGGTACTTTTCTTCCGCCAAGTGGTGCTCACGTTCCATCTTTTTATGTTCTGTAACGTCATCAATCACAACAACCACATGCTTGCAGCCATCCATAATTACCGGTTTTGCACTAATACGCAGCCACGGTGTAATTTTTTTATCATTAATGTTAAGTGTAATATTAACTTCGACATCGTGAACGGATTTTCCAGAACCCAACACCCTTGTTATTGTTTGATATAAAGGACATTCCTGACAAAGTGGGGCATATCCACACCCTTTCTCATTACAGGAGCTGTTAATACAACCCAGAACACTGCAGATTTGCTGATTAATAATTTGTCGATATTCTTTTTGAACCAATTGCTTTATAGTATCATTTGCGCTAGTAACAATCATATTCTCATCGATTAACAACATACAACCGGGTGCCGCTTCAAATATTGCCTCCAGGTTCTTTTGCTTCCTTTCGAGTGCTTCCTGCATTTTTTTGTGTTCGATAGCATTTTCGATTGTTTTTGGAATAACTTTAAGATAATTTCGTTCGATGTCTTTAATAATATAATCATATGCACCCCTCCTCCAGGCCCTGGTAGCTACTTCTTCGTCACCGACTCCGGTAACAACTATAATTGGTACATCCTTTGTCAAATCCAGTATATTAAGTGCTGTGCCGTCACCAAGAGAGTAATCAGAAACTATGGCGTCAAAATCTTCGCAAGTCAATATGCTCTGGGCTTGCGAAACGGACGATGCTACCGTGCAATCATACAGAAGCTTTTCGTCCGTTAGAAACCGCTCAAAAGCCATCTGGTCAAGCCAGTCGTCTTCAATCAACAAAATTTTACACCGTGTATCGTCCATAATCTTTGCTGTAAAAATGTATCTCCTGTTTTGGTAATAGAAAAGAGGCAAAATAATATAAATAATCGTCAAATAATAAGGGCTACATCATTGAAATGGTGAAAAATATATCTGCAAATGAGCCGGAATGTGGCCGGAAAATGCAAAATTTACTTAAACGTTATCAAAGTCGAAAACAAGACTGTGCAGTGCTTGCAATAGGGATTCTAAGCATTGACAATCAAACAGCACGATAAGTTTCCATTATGGGGTTATTTTCATCCCTTCAGCCTATAAAGCATCGTGTTAAGCAAGATAAGATTGCTTTGGGTGTGTTTGTCTTTAAGTCGTTATGAGACAGTGCCGATACTGGATGTGAGTCGGTTTAGCGGTCTTTTATGGAAACGAATGATTATGGACAAGAAAGACCCATTAATTACATTCATTATGGAAGAGAAGATTCTCGACGAGAAAACTCTTCAGGCTATGGTCGATGAGCACGAAAAGACAGGCCAGGATCTGATAAACATATTGAAAAAGGAAAAACTTCTCGATGAAGACCAGTTAGCGAAGTTTGTTGCGGGCACCAATCAAATCGAGTTTATAAATCTTTCACCTGATATGGTTGAACCGATGGTTGCCCACCTGGTGCCTTACGAGGTTGCCAATCGGCACAACGTGATTCCGATAAAGAGAGAGGGTGTTCACCTGCGGGTGGCGATGAGCTCTCCTTTGAATCTGTCTGTCCGGGATCAAATCGAAATGAAGACCGGCTACAAGGTCATTCCAGTTGCCGCCACGCCCAATGCCATAAAACGTGCGATACATTACCATTTTGACGTAACAAATGTAACAAAACAGGCCATTGTCTCTATGCGGATGGAGAAAGAGCCCGCCAGAAACACTCAAGTCAATAAGGCCGAGCAAGAACCAGTAAGAGCCGACAGTTCTCCTGTTGCAAAGCTGGTTTCCTCTATAGTAGATGGAGCCATCGACGCCAGGGCAAGCGATATACATATCGAGCCACAGGACTCCGAGGTAAGAGTGAGGTACCGTATTGACGGAATCTTACGTCCAACGGTCAACATGCCTTTGTCAGTACAGCAGGAGATGGTCTCACATATTAAGATTATGGCGGATATGGACATTTCTGAACGAAGGGTTCCTCAAGACGGCCATATGACTACCTTCCGCAACGGCCAGGATTATGATCTTAGAGTCTCTTCACTACCGGCAATTGGAGGAGAAAAGATAGTAATCAGGATTCTCGATAAGGACGTAGATAAGTGGTCAATTGATAAGGTTGTGACTTCAGCAGACGATAATCAGAAATTCAGGTCATTAGTTGACAATCCTTACGGTATGCTTTTGCTGACCGGCCCAACCGGCTCCGGTAAGACTACTACCCTTTATTCAATACTTCAGTTACTCAATACACCCGAAAAAAATATCGTTACTGTAGAAGATCCGGTAGAATACCGTCTTAGAGGTATTACCCAGGTCCAGGCCAGACCAGTAGCGGGCAGAACTTTCGCCCTGGCTCTGCGGAGTATTCTCCGGCAGGACCCTGACATTATCCTGATAGGCGAGATTCGTGATGCTGAAACAGCCGAAATAGCAGTCAGCGCAGCTCTGACCGGCCATTTGGTTTTAAGCACTTTGCATACAAATGATGCTGCAGGTGCGATTTCGCGTTTGATTGACCTCGGAATACCACCATTTCTTGTAGCTTCAGCGCTTCTGGGAACGGCAGCCCAAAGGCTTATAAGAACGTCCTGTTCAAAGTGCCGACAAGTCTATAAGCCATCTGAACAAGAACTAAAGCGTCTATTCGGCGATAAGTCTGATATTGATAAGAATATTGAGCTGTACCGACCAGGCGGATGCGAAAGTTGCTACCATACCGGTTACCGAGGACGAAAAAGCATTTATGAGATATTGTGTATTTCTCCTGAAATAAGGAGGCTGATCATGAATGGAAGCAGCGACCAGGATATTAAGGAGCAGGCGATAAAAGACGGCATGAAAATACTTTGTGAAAACGCGGTTAATGAAGTTTTGGATGGTGTTACAACAATGGAAGAAATGATGCGAATCGTAGATATCAAGGTGGTATGATGACGGTGTTTGATTACACGGCAAAAGATAAAACCGGGGAGAAAATTATCGGCACCTATGACGATATTGATAGCGTTGCCCTGTTACGTCAAGAACTGGATAAGATGGGTTATGTTCTGTTAAAGGCTCGCCGGCACAAGAACACAAAACCAAAGCGCAGGAAAATAAAACAGTCGGAAATCGTTACATTCATCTATAAATTTGCGGAGATGTATTCGGCCGGCCTGTCAATCACAAAGTCTCTTGAAGTATTAGAGGAGCAGAGTAACAATCCGGCTTTTGCGAGTATCGTTACCGAGATAAGGCAAAACATCGAGAACGGTTCAAGCCTGGAAAAAGCCTTTGGGCAACACCGTAACATATTTTCAGATTTCTTTTGCGGAATGCTCGAGGCCGGTGAGTCCGGCGGGAAATTGGCGGAATCTCTTGAAATGAGTGCCATATATCTCGAAAAGCGAATGGATATGAGGAGGAGGATCAGATCCGCTTTTACTTATCCGGCTGTGGTCAGTGTTGTCTGCATTGTGGTTGTTGCATGCCTTATAGCTTTTATCGTGCCTATCTTTTCCAAATTGTACAAACAGTTACACGTCCAGTTGCCTGGTCCTACCCATGCTCTTGTAATCTTTAGTTCTCTACTCAGAGGCTATTGGTGGGCGATTCCCTTTATTGCCGCAGCAGTGTCGGGGGCATTATGGTGGCTGTTAAGAAATCCCACTATCAGAGCCAAATGGGATATTTTCAAGCTAAAAATGCCCGTTCTTGGAAATGTTAATCGTATGGTTGTGGTTTCCCATTTTATGCGGACCTTTGGAATGTTGACATCGGTGGGAATTTCACCGATTAGGGCCCTTGATGTGGCTTCCGGTGTTGCCAATAATCACAAAGTTAACGGAATTGCTCAAGAATTGCAGAACTCTATTGAAAAAGGTGTAAGTGTCGGTGAATCATTGAAAAAACACGATATCTTTCCTCCGATAATTGTACAGTTGGCTCTTTCCGGTGAGGAGGTCGGGCAGGTATCCCAAATGTTGAATAAAGGCGCTGATTTTCTCGATAAAGATATCAACAGAATGGTGGACAGTCTAATTGTGAAATTGGAGCCAGCTTTAACGGTTTTTATGGGAACAATCGTCGGAACTATCCTTATGGCGGTATATTTACCTATGTTCGATTATATGCAGCACTTGAAATAATCCGACGCAGCAGTCGTGCTAAAGTAGTTGGTATCAGCTACCGATAGTATTACCAGAACTCAATCGAGGTATCATTTCTTTTTTGAAAGGAAAAAATGATGCGGAGCGAAAAAGGTTTTACATTAGTTGAGCTGATGATTGTTGTTTTGATCCTCGGCGCATTAGCGGCAATTGCTATTCCAAGAATTATGGGAGGCGCACAAACTGCCAGGATTAGTGCCTGTGAAACGAATATCGACATGTTAAACTCCCAGATCGAATTGTACAATGCGAACACGGGCTCCTGGCCGGCAGCGCTGACAGACGTGACTACTGATCCGAACTATTTTCCCGATGGTGAACCTAAATGTCCATTCAATGTGCCCTATAATTATAATTCGGACCATCGTGTCGATGTACACAGCCATTAGTTAGTGGCTTAAGCGGGCAAGCCAAAACCTGATATAGTTTCTTATAGAAATAAGTCAACAAAGATGGCTGACATTTGGTCCTCAGCCATCTTTTGCTTTAAGCTGATTGGTAACGATGAGATCAGAGAAAAGACGAGCTTTCACTTTGATTGAGCTGATGATTGTCGTATTGGTCCTCGGCATATTGACTGCAATTGCTATTCCAAGGATTACCGGAGGCGCATTTAATGCCGGTGTAAATGCCTGCCGAAAAAATGTTGACATCATAAACTCACAAATAGAATTATATTACTCAAGAACCGGAGCATGGCCTGTTCACCTTGGGGAAGTTACGAAAGATCCAAACTATTTTCCCGATGGTCCTCCTCAATGCCCTTTTGGAAAACCGTATATATTGGTAACGACAAATAGCAAAAATAGAGTTCCTGATCATATTCATTTAGATAGAAAAGAAGTGAAGGAAATCTCAAAAATATTACTCGATGATGAAGATGAACAATAATTCTACGAAATATCAAAGAGCAGCATTTAGCTTTGTTGAGCTAATAATAATAGTGGTGTTTCTCGGCATCTTTGCCGTTATTGTCGTACCGAGATTCAATTACGCCATCATCTCAAAGCAAAAAGCCGATACAACTGCCAGGAAAATTGTTACCGACCTTCGACTCACACGCAGACTCGCCATTTCCGACGCTGCGAATAATACACAAGGCTTTGAACTGAAGATGGTCGGTTCCGTTCCATATAACACCTACGAAATTGAAAATGTAGATACCAAGGCAATTATCACCTCGCACACACTTGATTCAGGTCTCAGCATTAGCTGCCCCACTGGAATAAGATTCATCTACGGCCCACTGGGAAATCTGAAACCTGCAAGTGCAACTCAGATAATTGTTTCTGCCGAAGGCAGAAGTTTCACAATCACAATTAATTCAGCAACAGGTACAATAAAATGTGTCAAAAACTGACCAGATTGTTAAGGACTGAAACTCCGGCAATAAGAAAAACAGGGGGTTTTACTCTCACTGAGGTTATTATAGCCACTTCTTTACTGATTATCGCAATAGTTCCGATTCTAAAAGCTTTGACCAGTGCACACGTCACTTCTTCAATTATCGAACGTAGGACATGTAGTCTCACGTTTGCCCAGGCCAAACTCGATGAAATAAGGGCACGCTCGATATATGACTACTCCAGCACATTTGTGGAAACATCTACACCACTTGGCGGCTCATACCTGTGTGATGTAAAGGATACTTCTAAGGGTACTGATTTGAGAGAGATAGAGATTTCGGTCGGCTATGACTTAAATAGCAACAGCACGCTCGAGGCCGATGAAATCGAAGTCATCCTGGCCACTCTCGTTGCAAGAAGATGGTAAATTCTCAGAAATAAAATGCAATAGAACTGCCTTGCTTTCGGCACGGATTACGCTTGTTTCTGCTAAGGATTACTCTTGTTTCCGTCAAGGATTTTTGACAGACTTATGGGACTTTTTCTCCTGCCGAATAATTTTATTTCATCGTAAACGATAATTCCCGATAAAGACAGGCCAACACCGTCAAAAAGTCCGATTAATCGCACTTTTTTTTATTTTCTTTCTTTACTATTAAATAACTCAAAACTAAGCACACAAACCTTTGTTTTAAGCCGAAAATGCCAGCAGGAGTGACAGGTATTATCAACAAAAGAAAGGCTAAAAAGAATAACTTCAAAGGATACATGGTAATAAGTTATCGGCCGTTAACTGTTATGCAGTATCGAAAAAATATAACTCGGTCCACCCGGGCTATGACCCTGGTGGAGATAACTTTAGCTATGGCTATAATGGCCATTATCTTTGCAGCCTTGTTGCCGCAATTTAGAGTGATTCAGAACAGTTGGGACTCCAAAGCCGGCACTTCTGAGACCATACAGAACGGCAGGGTCCTGATAGACCACTTAAACCGTAATCTCTCTAAATCCTTGAGGATAACCGCGGTAAGCGACCCGACCGAAACAAACGGCTATATCGAATTCCAGGACAATGATGCGAACAATGTGCGATATGATATTGGTGTTAATAATTACGTTGAATTTGGTCTGGTCGGAAGCCTCTCGGAACTGGCAGGGCCGGTCAGTAAGCTACAGTTCACCTGCTATGGTGCTGTTGACCTGAGCACACCGATAACAGATGTCAACTCTATCCGCAGTGTAAAGGTCGAGACGACGCTGACAAATCCCGCCAATCTCGACCAGGACATGACCTTTTCAACACAGGCTTATATTCGCACAAATACCCTGCCGGCCGTCGGTGGAAACATTACTAAATTATCCGAGCCCTGGCTGGTGTTTATGCCTTCCATCGGTCTGGAACCGGCCTTGACACACATGAGCGGCACAAAATATCTTTGCGCTTACCGTAGCAACCGTGATGACGGCTGGGCTCGTACTCTTACGGTCAATCCCGCGGATTGGAGTGTCAGCGCAGGCAGCTTTTTTGAGTATGACACGAAACAGGGAATAACGCCTGACTTATCAAAAATAAAAGATGATTACCTGTTGTGTGCCTATCAGGGGGACAGGGGTGACGGCTTTGCCTGCATACTTTTCGAGAAAATAGCTGGGACGCTTCAGAGAGGAATCCCACTGGAATTTGATAATGCAGACTGCATTTATCCGGTATTGTCTCAGATAGATACTCAGGGGGACACTCACCATTTTCTTTGCGCATACTTTGATAATACATCGTCAATGCGGACGCTTGTCCTGACCGTTACAGTAACCGATGTTTTAACGGATGTTACAAGCAGCCCAACTACTTCGTTTGCCTGCGATCTTGTTTGTCAACCAGCTCTGATCAGGATAGACGATACGCATCATCTTTGTGCCTATCGGGGTTCAAATCTCAGGCACTGGGCCGTTGTCCTGACCGTTGACACCGGGACCTGGACTGTAAGTACGGAAACACCTTTTGAAGTTGCCCCCAGCCTCTATGCTTATGAACCGGCATTGGCTAAGATAGACGATACACACTATCTTTATGCATTCAATAGTAATATTGGGCAGGGTTGTGTTGTGGTTTTGACAGTTAATACCAGTAACTGGACAATCACTAAAGATACGGCCTACGATTATTACCAATTCTCCGATGCAGCCGGTAGCGTAGAACTGTGTCAAATAGATAGTACAAGTTTTCTTTGTGCCTATGGGGGCGGGTGGGAAGATGGCCTGGCAACTGTTTTAACAGTCGATACAAGCGACTGGTCTCTGAGCCATAGTGTACCTTTTACCTTTAAGACTGGCACCTGCTCAGAGCCTGCACTTTGCCAGATAGATATCTCACATTATCTCTGTGCTTATGCCGGCCTGGGTGACGCTGGCTATGTGGGAGTGCTGGAATTAAGTGGCGGGCTCATGCCATAGTAAGCGAAGACAGATATGATTGGAAAGTTTAGAAATAGAGAGTAGTTAGTGATAAGGAGATGAAATTTTTAATAATGCTTCCAATTCGTGAATAGGAGGTAAAAATGTTCAGAAAAAAGAAAGTAGTAAAAATGAGGACCGTATTATTCGTGGATGATGACGAAGCGATCCTACGCTCCTTAGAAAGGGGGCTCCTGGAGGAGCCATACAATAAACTTTTCACCAAGAGCTGCAAAGAAGCACTTGAGATCCTACAGCGAGAAGAAGTGCATGTAATCGTAGCCGATATGCGTATGACTGAGATGTCCGGACTCGAGCTTATTAGAATCATCAAAAAAGAATATCCGCACATCATCAGTATGGTACTCTCGGGATATGGAGAGGACGCCACTCTACAAAACGCAGTCGATCAGGGAGAAATTTTCAAGTTAATTCCTAAGCCCTGGAAACTCGGGGGAAACTTCGAGAAGTTTGTCCTATTGGCGGTTGAACAGTACAACCTCCAGAATGAACGCAAGATGGTTAGTCTGAAGAATTAGAGGAAGAAAATGGTAGAAAAGAGGACAGTATTATTTGTTGACGATGACGAGATAATCTTGCGTTCTATAAAAAGAGGCTTTTTGGATGAGCAATACAATCAACTATTTGCCAAGAGTGGTAATGAAGCACTTGAAATCCTACAGAGAGAAGAAGTTCATATAATCGTAACCGATATGCGCATGCCTGGTATGGACGGACTCGAGCTTCTTAAAATTGTCAGAGAAACGTATCCGCATATCGTAAAGATAGTACTTTCGGGATATACGGATATGTCCGCTTTTCAGCAGGAATTTAATCAGGGAGAGATTTTCAGATTTATTTGTAAGCCTTGGAAACTTGAGGCGGACTTCAAAAAAGCAATCAGCCAAGCCTTAGATCATTACAATCTCCAGAATGAATGCGAGACAATACCTCAGCGCATACCATGAGATTGACACCGATGGCTTTACGGAAGTTTCAGAGTTAAGCTCGGGGGGAATCTTACTATAGGAAACAAAGACAGATATGATTGGAATGTTTAGAAATAAGGGTTCGGTTTTGTTGATAGCTGTTTTTGTAATAGCGCTGCTTTGGGGGATGGCTACGATATAAAGAAGACTAGGAAATAACATTCAAAAAATAAAGCTGACTTTTAGCATAAAATGAGGTAAACAATGTTCAAGAAAAAGAAAGTAATTGAAAAGAGGACCATATTATTCGTGGATGATGACGGAGCGATCCTACGCTCCTTAGAAAGGGGTCTCTTGGATGAGTCGTACAATAAACTTTTCGCTAAAAGTGGTAAAGAAGCACTTAGAATCCTCAAACAAAACAAAGTTCATGTAATCGTAGCCGATATGCGGATGCCTGAGATGACCGGACTTGAACTTCTTAGAATCGCCAGAAAAGAATATCCCAACATCACCGATATGATACTCACGGGATATGAGCTGGACACCGAACTACAGAACGCAGTCAATAAGGGAGAGATTTTCAAGTTAATTCCTAAGCCGCTGTGGAAGCTCGGGGGAAAGTTTGAAAGGCTTGTCCGGCAGGCTTTAGATCGTTCCAATCTCCAGAACGAACGCGAGAAAATACATCAGGGGATACCATGCGACGGACACCGATAATTTGACGAGAGTTCCAGAATTAGATACGGGGGGAATCCTGTCATAGCAAGCGTATACGGATATGAATGGTAAGTTTAGACGTTAAGATCCAGTACTGTTAATAGCTACTTTTGTAAGAGCCTTATCTCCGACATGGATTTCTAACAGCAGAAACTTATAGGACTTTTTCGCCGACCTGATAGTTTAATACTTTTTGGAATCGGTAATTACCGATAAACACAGACCAAAACTGTTGAAAAGAGCTATTAAACGTAAATTTTTTCCCTCTGGCCCTCATAGATATATAATCCCAAAGCTGTGTAACGACTCGTTTGTTTTATGCCGAAAATACCATCAGGAGCGGCAAGTATTATCTGTCAAAAAGCTAATAAGTACAGCTTCGAAGGACTCAGGGTAATCGATTATCGGTGGTCGACCCTAATAACTATCCTTGTGTTTATGACGAGACCGGGGACAACGGCCGGTCGGTTATCTTGAAACCAGGATGATGCCCTGAGAATTCTGAATATATGAATCATAAAGAAGAAATAAACGGTTCGGTGCTGTTGATAACAATCTTCGCAACAGCGCTGCTGTCTGCAATTACTATCGGCATACTCCAGATGAATACCGAGGAAATACAGCTTATGCGAAATCAAATCTATGCTGCCGAAGCCCAGGCTATAGCCGAAGCCGGCCTCAATGACGCCTTCGCTGAAATACGAGTTATTGACACATTTAACAACGACTATAACAAGTCCTTCGCCGGTGGCTCATACTTAGTTAATATCGAAAGCAACCTGCCGAATGTGACAATAAAATCGACAGGCACTTCATCGCAGGGCTTTGTCTCCAGAGTTGAGGCTGATATAACAGTTGGAAGCACAAGTCCTTACATAATAAGAATCGATAGTTTGAGGATAAACGAATGAAATTTGCCGCCAAAACTGCACTGGGAGTAGATATTTCGGATGGCAGGATAAATATGGCACTGATTAGGCAGAGCGCCAAAGGTCTCGAGCTGCTCAAGGCTGCCAGTGTCTCTGTTCCCGATGGTGCAATAAAAGACGGCAACATAGAAAATCCCGCAAAACTTGCCAGGGCCATAAAGGACCTTAGAACTCGCAATAAAATACGAACCAGACAAGCTGCTGTATCATTATCTGCCTGGCCGTTGGTTCTGCAGATTTTTGACATGCCCAAGGGAAGCCGGACAAATGTCGGGCAGTTTGTTAGAAATGAGCTGAAAAGCTACGTCATGTTATCCGGCATAGAATTTGCTTCCGATTTCTGCCGAACCGGCTCTGGAGAGGGCTTTGGAAGCCGTATCCTTGCGGCTGCTACCGATGGTCAAAACGTAGAAATGCTTGCCCAAACATCCAACATGGCGGGCCTTAACGTAAAGATAATAGAGCCGCCGCTTTTATCCTGTACCAGAGCAATATATGCAAAAAAGATAGAAGGGAAATTCGATTCCGATGTGCTTATCGCCATATTGCGCGATGGTGTTCTAAGGCTGTGTGTATTCAGAAAACAAATCCTGGATTTCGTAAGAGTAGAGAATATAAGTGAAAAACAAGCCCGGCCGGATGAATTCAGTCGGTGGCTTCCTGAGAAAATAAATGAGATTATACGATCTTATGATGTCGAGGTTGCGGACAGTTCCGAAAACTGGGAGATTACAGTAGTTGCAGACTGCATGGAATTACCCCAGAACTTTGAGGAGTCTTTGAGGACTGAAATTAAAAGCGAAAACGTGCAGGTCAGGACCGGCCAAAGCATATGCCAGGACACGGTGGTTGCACAAAACGACAGCCATGAAAAAGCTTCAGTAGTTGCCATTGGCCTGGGTATCGGGCTTTTGAATCAAAACGACAATGGTTTAAGAATAAATTTAGTTCCTCCGGAATCGGCTGAGGTCAGAGCTGTCAAAAAACAATTGTTCATAACTGCAGCTATTGTCGCAGCGCTGCCGTTGTTTATGGTGCTGGCCGGGACCGGCTTGAGCTTGAGAGCAAATAATGTTAAGCAAGACATCGCCCAAAAAAAACAGACAGATCTGTCAGAAGAAACGTATGCTCTGCTTAAAGAACAGGAACTATTGGACAGACAAATCAAGCAATTATCCGAAATACCCACACGGTTAAGCAGCATTCTTGGTTCCCGTCTAAGTGTGGATTGGAGCAACATCCTGGAGGATGTCAGAAAACAAACACCTAAAACCGTGCGTATAATCAACCTATACAGCAGAGATAGTTCAGGGATGTATCTGGAAGGCATGGCAATATCATATGAGGCGATTCATTTGTTTGTAAAGATGCTGAACAACTCGAATTATATAAGCTCGGCTTCTCTGACCGAAACAATAAAAGGAGATGAGGGGAACGGCTTAATTATGTACACAATCGATTGTGCGCTAAAGCTGGAAAAGGAGGAAGGCTGATGTTAGTCAAGCATCTTGTTAAATTGAACCGTTCAACAAGACACTCTGTCTCGGCGTCACTGATTGTGATTGCATTATTGGCGATGTATAACTGGTTAGTTGCTCCACATGCCGCCTATCTGTCTGTGGTGCAGGGATATGAATCTGTTATGACCAACCTCGTAAATAAAAACAACCTTATCAACAGCAAGGTTAAGGTCAAGAGAAAGAAGCTGCAGGAATTGCAGGAAAAGTCGGCACAGCTTCAGAGTACGCTGTTTACATCCGACAAAGCGAGAGAATTTTTCAGCGATTTACAGGCCATTTCGGAACAGACAGGCTGTATGGTTCAGTCGCTAAACATGATTAAAAAAAATCCGAAAGAAAATCAATCAGAGGATACTTCGGGCATAGTTACCAGTAGTGCTGTATTAAGCGTTGTGGGATTATACAAAGACATACCCAGGTTAATACAAAGGCTGCAAGCGCGTACCCAAAAAGTTTGGATAGACTCAATAAAAGTTCTGACTGTCGAGTATAATTCTGATCGACCCAGGTGTGATATAGTCATTACTATTTGCGAAATACAGGATAAGGGGGTTACCCTATGAATAAACCAAAATACGCAAAAAAGATTTTTCTCTGTATTATTTTAACAATCTGCGCGTGTTATGGTCGGGCACAATCCCAGCCGACTTTGGATGCGCAGGGCATAGCACAAGAAGTTGGGCGTGAAAATCCTTTTGCAAAAATTCCCAGAGCCGTAAAACCTGTCACACCGATAACTCTTCAGTCTTCGCAACCAATTGAAGAAGCTCCGGAGCTGTTTGTACAAACAATAATGCTTAAATTTCTTGATGCTAAAAGTCTCAAGCAGGCTATAGATAATATGTCTTCCGTGTATGGTACTATAGCAATCAATGAGAAAAACAATTCCCTGATAGTGTGTGATACGAAGAAGCAGCTTGAAAAGATTCTATCTGAGATTAAAAAGGCTGACAAAACGCCTCAGCAGATTATGGTTGAGGTGGTTATCGTTGATGTACAACTGAGTGATGACACTGAAATGGGAGTAAATTGGGACATTCTCTCTGATAAAGTATACGATATTGGATACAGACAAAACTTCACTACTCGCCTTGGTTCGACCATCGAGAGCGCGGCCAATATAGGAAACGCTACGGCTTTTAATACCACTGGTCTCGGCGGTGACTTTAGCGTTATAAGCGGTAATATTCGTAACGTTGTAAGTCTGCTCCAGCAGAAAAAAGATGTTGAAATTCTCGCCAGTCCAAGAGTTATGGTCGTAAGTGGTAAGACTGCCTCAATCGAAGCTGTCAGAGAACTGCCATATAACGAGATAACAGATACATCCGCCGGTGGAAGTATGTCTTCAACCGAGTTCAAGAAAGTTGGTGTCACCCTGGATGTTACCGCAACCTTGACTGATGATAATCTGATTTTTCTCAACGTTAACTCAGGACAAAATGTGGTTGTGGGGGAAAGTGTGACCGAGGTACCCATCATTGATACGAGGAATGCCAGGAGCGAGGTCTTACTTCAGGATGGTCAGGTTGTCATAATAGGCGGACTTAGACGAAAAGAATTAACTAAACAGATTAACCAGATACCGATCCTTGGTGATTTACCCCTGATTGGTTTTATATTCAAATATACTCATATGGTGGTTAACAATACTGAGTTGATAGTGTTCCTCTCGCCCCATATTTACGAGGATGAAGAGCCAATTCCCGAGGACGCAATGGAAAAGTTCAGGGAAATAAAGGACAGGCCGATGCCTTCGTCAGAAAAAGCCGGAGACGATAAAAAGTAGCTGCTCTCGAAAAATATAAAGATATGGTAATAAAAAATAGGATATTACTACAGAACCGTTAATAACTCTCATCTCATTAGAAAAGATTGTTAGCCGGGAAATGCGTAGTGTCCAATGAATCAAATAAAAAGCCTATAGATAGTTAGGTCATCCATTCGCAGGCAGCCAAATATTCATTAGACTCGAGACTTGCAGGGATGCTGGAAGTGGCCCGTTTCTAAGCTTGAAACAGCCGGACAGATATAATTATCCACAATATCATTAGAACCGTTAATTTTAGTAAAATAGAAACAACAACCCACTGCCATTTTTTATATCTGCGCAACGTTTTGCTAATCTCAGGGGAAATTTAGGTCGAATAAAGAGTCGAATAATATTGTGAAGGCAGGCGGAAAATGTTTGGATTGACATCGTCAAAAAAGAAGTCCGATACAGCCAAAATACTTATAGTCGATGACGAACCCGATTGCATTAGCATCATCCAGTGCCGTCTGGAATGGTGCCATTATGAGGTTATTACCGCCACCAATGGAAAGGATGGGTTGGAAAAAGCTGCAAGTGAGAAACCGGATTTAATACTATTAGATACCAACATGCCCGTCATGAATGGCCATGTGATGCTCGAACGCATGAGAAAGGATCGAGTATTACAAGATACACCTGTAATAATGGTTACTGCGTTGTGCGAGGCAAAGAATGTAGATATGGCCTCCTCTTTTGGTATTTCAGATTACGTTACCAAACCGATCGATTTCGCAAAACTTATTGAAAAGATATCCAATATTTTGGGGAAGAAAACCTCAGTTGGTGCAAAAAAATAGCCCCAAAAGATTGCGGAACGCCTCCCTCCCCCGGATCCAAATGTAAGGTAACATTGTAATAAAATTCCTCGTCCGATAAGTAGCATGCTTTTAATATAAGGCCAAAATCTATCAACAAAGTTAGTACAATAAATCATCAAATTGAAAGTGTCTACGATGTTTAGAAGCTGTCAGTTTATATAAGTATGAATACCAGCCATATTTATGGAAGTACCTGTTTTTTTTTGCCGAAACTTTATTGTGATTATGTTTCAATAATATGCAGAGACCTTTTTGATAGATAAGGTTCCAGGATGAAAATAAGCCAAAGATTGATTCTTGGTTTTTTAGCGATTGCGATGTGGGTTGCAGTTGTAGGGCATATTTCACTGTACCAACTAAATCAGATTTCTGATCCTCTGAGTGGTAATATATCGGAAAGTGTAGAATCAATAAGTAAGATAGTGTATTTAGATGGCTTTGCTCAATTCATACGTTACTATAACGAGGTATCAACTCAATCCGCAAGGAATTATGCTTTTACTCAAGATAAGAAATGGAAACAACGTTATAAGGATGTAGAGCCGAAATTGGATAGAGTAATAAAGGAAGCGATTGAGAAAGGAGGAGAAAAAGACAGGGGATTTTTCTCAACCATCTACGAGGTTAATCATATCCTTATGGAGATGGAAAATAAATCTATCGAACTGGTTGATAATGGGCAACTTGAGGAGGCTGTAAAAATATTGGAGAGTAGCAAATATTGGGATCAAAAGAGGATTTTTGAACAGGACCTCGGAGATTATGTCAGCAGAAGAGGAATAAAATATGATCAAGCACTTTCGAACTCTACCAGGGCAGTAAAATTGGCGACAGAACGAGCACGAAATTTAATCAAAACCAGTACACGGTTAGTCTTAATTTTTGGAATTGTCGCTCTAATATTAGCAATAGGCGCGGGATTACTTATCTCTCGTTCCATCTATGTACCCCTGTTCGAGCTGAAAGCCGCAGCAGTTGAAATAGGCAAGGGTAAATTAAACACACAAATAGATGTTAAATCGAATGACGAAGTTGGCCAGCTTGCTTCCTCTTTCAAAAAAATGCTTAACGATTTACAGAAGACAACCACTTCGATAGATAATCTCAACCGGGAAATAATAGAACGCAACAAAGCTGAGGAGAGTTTGAGATGCGCTTGTGAAGATCTCGAAAAGGCTAATCAGGAGTTGAAAGAAATGCAGTCTCAACTTGTTCAAAGCGAGAAACTGGCTTCCATTGGCCAACTCGCGGCTGGAGTTGCGCACGAGATGAATACCCCAGTGGGCTTTGTCGGTAGTAACTTCGAGACATTAGAAAATTATATGAGCAAAATCAAGGAATTATTTCAAATGTACGGCGAACTCCTCGAGAAAATTGAAACTTCAGATAAAGCGGAACTGTTGGATAAAGTGGACACCATAAGCAAATCCCGGAATGAGATGAAAATCGACTTTATTCTTGAAGATCTCCCGGTATTGTTTAATGATTCAAGAGAAGGGATTGACCGGGTCACCAGTATCATCCAGAACCTGAGAGACTTCTCGAGAATAGACCAGCCGGAAAACTTAGACATATATAACATCAATGACGGCATTAAGGCTACTCTCGTTGTGGTGCAGAATGAAATTAAATACGATGCTGATGTCGAGATGGAGCTTTCCGAATTACCTCAAATTCTCTGCAGCACCGGCCAGATAAACCAGGTGCTTCTAAATATTCTCATGAATGCCGCTCAGGCAATAAAGTCTCAGGAAAGAGACGATAAAGGAAAAATCACAATCAGGACATATGCAACGGATGATGATGTAGTCTGTGAAATTTCTGATGACGGTCCTGGGATCGAGCGTGAAAAGTTACCGAAGGTATTCGATCCTTTCTTTACAACCAAACCGAGCGGCAAAGGCACTGGTCTTGGATTGAGTATCTCATACGATATTATCGTAAACAAGCATAAAGGCATACTTCTTGTGGATAATTCTGTCGACAAAGGAACAAAATTCACAATAAAACTTCCAATTTACAAGAAAGAGACGGAAAAAGAACGGATGGTAGAAAACAATGAAAATAAGAACCGTATTATTTGTGGATGACGACAAACAATTCTGTGTTCTTTAGAAAGAGGTCTCCTGGATGAATCATACATTCCAACTAATCAACTCTCAAGCAACTTCTTAAATCAGGGGTGTTTTCCGCCCGAATGCTCTCTTCAGGCGTTGCCGATAAAATACTATACAAATTCTGAATCTTTAGCGGCTTACTTTATAATTTAATTATTGTGGGCGTGAAAATTGACCAAAATAGCCAAAATTCTGCCACAATCACTGGGACAGTTATTGGTTTTGGCTACATATTGACTATACCCATCACGAATACATATAATGTACAATGTTTTGTACAAATGAGACGATGTCTCTAAAATACTTTCGAGGAATTTAACATGTGGCGGAGAATTCTCCATTTCTTTTATAAGCCAACAAAGGACGACAACCTGCTGACCGAGTTCGAAGACACTTTGATGTTAGTAGTCGATTCTGAACAGTTAACCAATAATTTGCTTAGCAAACTAAAGGAGCTGGCAAGTGTGGAAAAAGCCTTTGTATACCTTGTAGATCAGAGTGGGTCGTCTCGAACTTTCTTTCCGGTGGATAAAGTCTTCGAAAACGCATCTCAATTGCCGGCTCTGGCCATTAATAGCAAGATAGCACAATGGTTTCGAGCAAATCGTCAAATATTGTTCTTTGAGAGAGACAAAGAGGTAACAAGCTATTTGAATGCAGAACTTCAGCCATTCCTGGATTTGTCTGTAAACTTAGCTTTCCCTCTTATCTCGATGGATAGATTAATTGGTATAGTGTTTCTGCATTTAAGCCAGGAATCGTTAAATAAAATTCAGGTTGCAAATTTGCAGATACTCGGCAAACAGGCCGGTTTAGCATTTGAGAATGCCCTTCTTTTCAAGGAGCGTTTGCGCCAGAATGAGCGAATGTTCCGCGCTGAGCAATTAGCGACAATGGGACAATTCGCTGCAGGTATTGCACACGAGCTTCGAAATCCCCTTACGGCGATTCGCAGTACGGTACAGTACCTATCGAGTGATTTTGCTGATGACACAGATCAGAAGAAGCTTGCTAATGATATATTGGGTGAGGTCGACAGGCTCAATAATATTGTGGGTAATCTTCTTTCACTTGCACAGCCGGCTGAGAGTAACCCGGAGGAGATGGATGTTCGGCAAGAAATTACACGCTGCCTGAATTTTATTGAGGCCAAAGCCAGGAGTCAAAATGTCAAGTTACAAACGGACTTCGAGAATAGCCTCCCGAAGCTTACCTTCGATCAAGCCGAGTTACGTCAATTGCTTTTAAATGTCGTTATGAATTCGCTGCAAGCTATGCCCGATGGTGGAACACTCTCAATCAGGGCTCATCAATTGACAGAAGGAGGCCGTGACTATGTATCGGGTATTAACCGGATATTGATACAGGTTGGAGATGAGGGGGCCGGAATACCCTCCAATATGCATGAAAAGATTTTTGAGCCTTTTTTCACGACAAAAGCGGGTGGGACTGGTCTCGGACTGGCCATTTGCAACAGTATCGTCAGGCGATACAACGGAGAAATCTGGGTGGAGAAAGCTAAAAGTGGTGGTACATCAGTCAAGATAGCACTGCCTGTAAGTTAAACGCAGTCATCCGGAGTCAAATAACATGAAGAAGCCGAAAGTGCTTATTGTTGATGATGAAGCCAATATACGTTCCATCTTGTCTGCGCTGCTGACGAAGAATGGTTACCAGGTGGAGGCCGCCGATTCTGGAGAATCAGGGCTTGATGTATATGCTCAATTTGTGCCGGCCGTTCTTCTGCTGGATCTTAAGATGCCCGGGATAGACGGTATAAAGGTAATGGAAATACTTGATAAGCAGCTCAAGGCTGACTGCAAGGTCATAATAATGACCGCACACGGAGAGGTGCGTTCTGCGGTTGAAGCGATGAAGAAGGGGGCCTTCGACTATCTCCAGAAGCCTTTTGACAACGATGAGCTTCTGGCCATAATTTCGCGTGCGGTAGAAATGGTAACACTCAAACGCAGGGTCAGGCAATTAGAAGACCAGTTGGAAGAAACCTACCGGATTGAAAATATTGTTGGCGTTTCGGATAAGATGAAATCGACGTTTGCCTTGATTAGTAAATTTGCTGCCACCGATGGTACAGTTTTAGTCTGTGGTGAGAGTGGTACAGGGAAAGAATTAATAATACGTGCAATTCATCAGGCAAGTAAACGCAAATCAGGGCCATTTGTCGTAGTAAATTGTGGTGCCATTCCCTCAAATTTGATCGAGAGCGAGTTCTTCGGGCACGAGGCAGGTTCTTTTACTGATGCTAAAAATCTCAGGAAAGGGAAGTTCGAGGACGCGGATGGTGGGACACTATTCCTCGACGAAATCGGAGAGTTAACTCTCGAAGCCCAGGTTAAGCTGCTAAGAATCATCGAGGAAGGAACTTTTTCACGTGTGGGTGGCAACAAATCCATTGCAGTTGATGTCCGAGTAATGGCAGCTACAAATCAGGATTTGTCAACGATGGTCCAGGAAAGGAATTTCAGAGAAGACTTATACTGGCGTCTAAACGTTTTGAGTCTGAGTGTTTGTCCGCTACGCGAACGCAAAGAAGACATACCGTTGCTGGTTGAACACTTTCTTGAAAGGTATTCCACACCGTTGGGAATCGAACAGCCGGTTGTTTCTGATAAAGCATTGGATTTATTAATGGCCTACGATTGGCCTGGTAACGTAAGAGAATTGCAGAATTGTATTTACAGCGCAATTACAGTTACGAGCAGCTCGACAATTGAACCGGATGACCTGCCAAAACGAATTAACCTCGATATAAAGCAGCCGGATTTGTCCGGTGCTGCAATGGATACACCACTGGCTGAAATAGCTGCCCAGGCCACAGCCAAGGCCGAGCAGGAGGCAATAAATAAGGCCCTTTCTGAAACGGGCGGCAATCGCGAAAAGGCCGCTGAGATACTTGGTATCGGGCGAAAAACACTTTACCGCAAGTTAAGACAATACGGCATAGAATAATTACTTTGCTTGATATTTATGTGTCACACATGACACACAGTGGGTCACGCATGACACAGTAAAGACCCATGTAGCGGTTTGTCATCCATTGCCACTTTTGCATCTATTTTCTGTTACGATAGTAACTTACAGAAGTTATTCGTAGTAAAGCCCTCTTTGGCACGCTTTTTGCGAATCTATATGATTGGCGAAGCAGATCAGGCGCCAGGAAGTTAAATTCTGGGGATATGATATAACTTACGATAAAGAAAGGAAACTCCCCATGATTTGGAAAATTGCTAAGAAAGAGTTTCTGCTAAATTTAGTTTCAGCCAGATTCGTCATTGGCTTTCTGCTTTGTTTGTTTCTGATTCCCTTTACCGTAACGGTAAATATTGATGATTATGACAGCCGGATGAGGGTTTACCGTGTGGATAAGGCAAATGCGGAAAACAGCCTTAAATA
>CAZZAX010000084.1:0-25210 GCA_964653075.1 uncultured Pirellulales bacterium | reverse complement strand
AGGTCGATTCCTAAAATTACGGCTGCGCCTGCGAATCTTCGGCTTGGGAAGATCCTCGACATTTGTTACGCCCAATGTCTCGTCTGGTACGTACTCACCTGGTCCAAACATCGTCATATCCTCCAACAAGTAATCAACTATCCATTCATGTTGGAAGATATCGGTCCGATAAACCTAAAATCGTTAAAAATCGCTCTAGAATGCCACTACTGTCTCTGCTTGGGTGAGGTTTTTTCGGATCTGATGCCTCGCTGGACTCTAAGGAAGTCTTCGATCTCGCCGTCCTGCCCGACAAGTTGGCCGAGTTCAATGAAGATTTTCGGCTTCACCCATCGCCAGCGCTCGACGTGCCCATCGGCAAAAGAGAAGCAGCCGCCCTGCGAATGCCTCCCGGCTGGAAGATCCCACCACTGCGGCCGAGCCGTCTTGAACGTCGGCCCCCGGGGCGGGATACCGAAGTGGGAATCCAGGATGCCGTCCTCGTGGACGCCCACGAAAAACAGAAGACGCGCCGGCGGTGGATCGTCGATTTCGTGTTCCTTGGCGAAGCTCAGAGGGTAATACTTTATTGGCGTAGGCCCCCCCGACCCCACTGCGAACAGTTGCGGGTACGGATAGCCGTTGATGGATTGACTCAGGTTATAGCTGCGTGTCCGCCGCATAGACAGCAGTTGACCATCCTGCGTTTTCACCCTCGACATATCGGCCGGACATCGATAGATCCCGGTGGATCTGTTGTAGGGAAAGAGCAGACTGCGCTGGATATTCTCGGTGGTGGTATCGAAGGGCGCCAGCCCGGCGCACCAGGTCATACTGTCGTTCCAGCCCACCAAAGGCGCTCCGGTGCCAATATTATAAGCGTGTCGATTGGGCGGCAAAAAGCCGTCGTAGTCCATGGAATAGAGTTTCGCACAGGTCTGAAGCTGTTTGAGGTTGCTTAGGCAGGCTACTTCCCGCCCCTTTGCCCTGGCCAGAGATAGCGCCGGCAGCAAGATCGCAAGCAGAAGGGCGATAACCGCGATAACAATGAGCAGTTCGATTAACGTGAAAGCCGGACGTTGACCTTTGGCGAAGACCTCTCGCCATCGGCGTAGCTGCGTCGACCTGATGGGATACCCTCCTCTCAGCAAGCCGGCACCCATTCCACTGCTCGAGTCCGAGAACTCAGAGAATGTCAATAACCTTTGATTTCTATGTCGCATCCTACACCACATATCGAATCATCGATCTTAAATATTATCAGCAAACAAAGAAGGACAACCGGAGCTAAGGCAGTAAAGGGAACAGAACTAATACTACCACATCGTAAGAAACGTATCGATGCTCTCCTCATCTTTTTAGCCTCCAAAGCTAAATTGGCTGTTATCCCCACAAAGCCTCTTACATATCATTACGCTTACGGCTGATACAACCTGATATCGTCAATATAGATCGTGCCTGTACCACCAGCTGCCGCGCCGGCTTTGCTGCCCAGGCCGATTGTTATCTTATCCACATTGGCCAGGTCGATGCCCTGGTCGGCAAACGCCTGTAGGGCGATCCGCCACTCGGTCCACCTGCTTCTCGCTGCGACAGCCACATCATCATAGGCTACAATCGCCGGGGCGCCGGCGGCGTTGGAGACCACCACATACAGCGGCTCGGCGTCATTGGCCGAATCGCCCCCTAACCAAAGCGACAACTCTGCGACGGCGCCTATCGTCCAATCTCGCGGCGCCGTCAATGTCATCGACGCCTCCGAATTCGTTACACCGGTTTCGTTGACATACAAAAACGACATGGACTGGGAGCCGCCGTGGACAATCGTCTGCTCGGCATAGTGAGGTTGCAAATAACCGACCTGCGCGCCATTATCCCAAACGTACAATCCGTCGATCCAGGTCTGCCAGATCGCTTCGCCGGCCACTTTGTCATCGGTATAGCCCTCAAAGTCATCTATCAAAAGGAAAGCACCCGTCGTGAAGATCCAGAGAGGGCCTTTGACCGTATTGCCCTGATCATCAACTTCGTCCACGCGCCAGTAGTAGATCGTCTCGGCGTCGAGTAATCCGGGATCGTAACTCTCAGCGCCCAGTCTCATAGACCCTTGGTACTCCGGCGCGCCGGTATCGGCGTTGCGTACGGCATCTTTATCCGTTCCGAAGTAGAGCGCGTGCAAGGCGGCGCTATCGGACGGCGTCCAGCTCAGGATTGCATTCATCTCAACATCCGTGGCGCCATATGAAGGCTGGGGATCTCCCACGGCGCCGGGTGTCGTAAAGCTCCAGACGTCGCCTTTGTACGTCTGGACGGCGTCAAACTCATCGACTCGCCAATAGTATAACTTCTCTGTTTCGAGCGTGCCGGTGTTGTAGATTGTAACGTTCGCTGGGATGCCGCCGGTGGCATTATTCACCTCATCGAAAGTCTCGCCGAAATAGGCTGTGTGCCGCTTTGCACCGAAACCGGCTGTCCAGCTCAAAGTTACATTGTCCGGGCCTACGGACCCGGCGCCATCCGCCGGGTCGGGATTATAGGCCGTTCTGGGCGGGATCGAGAAGCTCCAGACGTCACCCTTCCACGGACTGCTGGGATCGGCCTCGTTAACTTCATCGATACGCCAGTAATACGTCGTCCCCGGCACCAGACCGTCCGGATAGGCGAATCCCTGAGAACCGGAAACGTAAGACAATCCCGGCTGGTTGCCCCGGAATGTCTCGCCGGTGCCGTTATCTACGTTGTCGAAATTATCACCCAGATAGACATCGTGTGAGACCGCATAGGGACCGGGTCTCCAGCTCAGGGTCACCTTTATGTCCTCATGCAGGGCGCCGTCCTCCGGGTCGGGATCGTAGGCACACGGATAGCCACTGCGGTCTTCGAATACAGCCAGAACCTCGGTCTCGGTGAGAATACCGTGATAGACGCGTACGTCGTCGATTATACCCTCATAAGTAAAAGTGTTTATATCGGTGGTCCCCGGACCTCTACCGATAACAAACGGCCCCACGTCTCCGGGCATTGGAGGAGTTATGCCGTAAAGAGAATAGCCAGTTAGGCTGGGCAGAGTATCCATACGTTGGCCCTCAACCCCATTGAGATAGAATATCACTCCGTCAGTTTGATCTGGCACGAACGTGACGGCCACATGCTGCCACTCCCCGATTACGAGGGTAATGTTGGAAGGAATATACATGGCAACGCCCGTCGTTTCCCATGCCAGCCGCGATCTTGTGGTCACGAGCGCATAGGCGTCCGACCGCGAGACACAGGCGTACACTTTGAAACCATCGAATCTGGCGGGATTGATCCAGCAGGCGATGGAAATCGCATCGGCTATATTCAGGATATCGCCGCAATCCACCCAGTCGTCGCCGTCAAACTCCAGCGCATTACCGAGCTGGCCGGCCACCCACTTGGGAATTCCCTGTAAGGTGCCGTCGTTGCCGGCTATTGAGTCGGACGCAGTCTTTCCGGAGCTCTCATCAAACCTCCAGTGTCCCACAAGGTCGGCTGAGGCATTGACTACCACACCCAGCACGAAAACAAGAGCCAGTAAATAAGTCAGTTTCTTACACATGATTAGGTCTCCTCTTAATACCTATCAGGTCGTGAAACAACCGCCTTCATCCCAGCGGCGTTATCCACGATAGATTTTCATGTCTCGTATATGTTTCCAGGAGTCTGATCCATCCAGGCAACTCAGACTTCTCTTATCGCCGAACTGTGCCTTTTTGATCAATTCAGCGCGCTCTTTGTGGTTAATCATGTGCTTCTATATATAAGTTTAACAAAAACGTAAAACTTGACGCGATTTTTTGAGTATTTTACCGTTTTCTACTGATTTTTGCGAAATTCAGCCGAAAACTGGCCCAATCACGTGGGGGCTTTTGCGAAAAACCGGCCCTTTTCTTTTTGTATGCACTTGTGTACCTGTAATCGTGTTACTGCATGTACCAGAACAGAGAGTTTTTATAAACCGACAAAGTCCCGAATATGTTGGTTCCCGCTGGTGTGCCATTCTGAGGTAATTATAACACAGTCTGCTGCTGCAAAACAACATATTGTCGGGAAATTCTTTTTCCGGGCCAATCGAAATTTACCAATTATTTTACTTGACGAATCGCACGATATCGATGATAATTATATATAGATCTTTAGAACCAATATGCTCCGGAGAAAAGCAGATGCGTTTGGTTGTAAAGCGAAAAGATCAGGTCGTCAATGAGTTTCAATTCGACAGAGGTCCTGTTTATATAGGCAGGCATGCGCACAGCCAGGTATTCCTGAATGACAGGGCGGTCTCGAGACAGCATGCCGCAATCTTTGCGACGAAGGAAGGAAAATGGGTGGTCGAGGATTTGGATTCGGCCAACAAGACGTACCTGAACGATAAGGCAATTCACAAGGCCGATATTAAGACCGGCGATTCCATTCGTATTGGGGACTTTACCATCGACGTAGATTTTAAGGCCGAGCTCGACGCCGGCGAACCTATTCATCTGGCGGATACACTCATGCCGAACTCTCACAAGACGAGTACCGCACTGACAGACCCGAGTCGTGAAGTTATAGTAAGAAAACCGAACGTCGAGCGGGCCCCTGATATTACCCTGCCGGCCAAAAGGGTAAAGGATTTTATGGAGGCCACCGAAGAAATCTGCAAAGCCAACGGCCTCGATGTGCTGCTAAAGGTCTTATTGGGTATCTCATTGAAGCAGTTCAGTGGATATCATTGCTGGTGTGCCTTGAGAAACCACCCTGATGGCCCAATGACCTGCCATGCGGGCAGAAGCCGCGACGGCCACGGAGTGAATTTAAACGATTTGAAACTAAGAGAAAAGATCAACCATGCGATTGAAACGAAACAGTTTGTGCTTGTACCACAAGCCTCGGCTCCGACGGAAAAGAACAGAATACGCTCTGCAATGATAGCGCCCATTGTGGACCCTTCCGGCTGTTTCGGTGTGTTATATATCGATAACTCAATGGATCACGGACATTACAGTCTTAACGATTTGGATTACCTGATGCTGGTTGCAATTCACACGGCCGCAATTATAGAGAACTTCTAATCCCAATCTTTTCTTGAAATATTCAATCCCACAAGTTCATACAAGAGACTTAATACGCTCAACAAGATTGGGAATCTGTTCCAGAGTTAAGAACAGCAGCGAGAAAATCGCAATAATCCACATCGCCGGCTTAATGTCTCTTGCCTTGCCGGATATTAGTTTCATCATGGCGAACGAGATAAAGCCGAACGCCAGCCCGGTGCTGATGCTGTAGCTCAGGGCTATCATTACCATTATTATAAATGCAGGGAACGCTTCGGCTAAGTTCGTAAAATCGATTTTCCTGACTTCCTTCATCATAAACAGCCCGACCATAATAAGCGCCGGCGCCGCGGCATATCTGGGTACTATTTCCACAATCGGCACGAACACTAGTGCCAGCAGGAACAAAATACCTGTAACAACCGAAGTAAGGCCCGAGCGTCCGCCCTGTTCGATTCCAGCCGCAGATTCGATATACGCTGTAGTGGTTGACGTCCCTAATAAGGCTCCCATCATAGTTGCGACGGCGTCGAGCCCTAACAGCATTCCCAGGCCTTTTATTCTGTTTTTCTCGTTGACCATATTGGCCTGGTGACAACATGCGACCAGGGTCCCGACACTGTCGAACATGTCGATAAACATAAGAGTAAAGATGCTGCCGAACAGGCTCCACTTAAGCGCACCAACAATGTCGAGGTGAAGAGCCACGGCGGACAGGTTAAGATTTGAGGTAATCCATTGTTCGGGCTTTGGTATATAGCCGAATATTGCCGCCAGAGCAGTCGAAAAAATAATACCGACCAGCAGGGCGCCCTTTATCTTTATCATTTCAAGAAAGAGCATTACAACCAGTCCGCACATTCCTATCAGCACCGTAGCTTTGAGCTGGCCGGCCTTAACCAGTGTTGCTTCGGTGCCCTGAACAACCACGCCCAGGTTTTTCAGACCGATGAACGTAATGAACAAGCCAATCCCGACCGATATGGCCGAGACCAATGAGGGCGGTATCGCCTCGACAAGCTTTTTTCTCAGCCCCAGTAAGGTCAGTATCCAGAAAAACAGGCCCGACAGAAATACAACGCCTAAGGCCGTCTCCCACGGAACTTTGTCGCCCAACACGAGACTGTATGCAAAAAAGGCGTTGAGTCCCATTCCCGGCGCCATAGCTATGGGGGCGTTCGCTAATATCCCAACCATAATTGTTGCAAGGGCACTGACTATGCAGGTGACTGCTATCAGAGCTTCTCTGTCCATCCCGGTGTTGTCACTTAGAATGTCGGGATTAGTGAAAATGATATATGCCATCGTGAGAAAAGTCGTTAGGCCCGCCACGCACTCAATTTTAAAACTGGTTTGTCTTTGACGCAGTTTAAAATATTCGCCTATCATTTCTAATCCTTTTTACTTGTTAGTTTGAGCGTTATTTTCAGATGATAGCTCCGCCCCAATTAGGCCGAGCATTTCAATGACCAGGCTGGAAGAGTTTTTTGCGGCCAATATATAAAAGGTCTGCTTGTCCAGTACAGCGCCCTCATCGGCATTATCGCTGATACTTCGTATGACAAGGAATCCAATCCCCCTCTGATAGCAAAGCTGTGCGACGGCTGCTCCTTCCATCTCTACGGCGTCGGCGTTGAGCTTTTTTCGCAGTTCGGCACACTTGTCGGCAGAGGCGATAAAAGAATCACCGGTAACGACCACGCCTTTGACGACCTTCGGGCTCCTTTGGCCGGAGATTATCCGTATCGAGCTGAACTCGACCTGCTGTGCCGCACGTTCGGCCAGCTTGAGAAGATGCTCGTCGCCATCGAAAAAAACCGGATTCTCCCAGCCGTTCAGGCGGTTCTTTACCCCTTTATGAAACAGCCCCTCCGCCCAGAGCGTTCCCATATCGTGGTGGGCAGTTTTGGCGGCTATTACAATGTCACCAGGCTGCAACTGTTGATTTACCGCCCCTGCGATACCCGTAAAGATTACTTTGTCCGGCTTGAAGTGCTCTATCAGCAGGGTGGTTGTCATAGCGGCGTTGACTTTGCCTATACCCGTAAAGGCGATGACGACCCTTTTACCACTGAGTTTTCCGCTGACGAACCTGATTCCTTCGATTATCTGTTCCTGCACATCAGTCAGCTCATCCTCAAGCAAGATGATTTCCTGTTCGAATGCCCCCAATATCGCCGTAAAAGGTTCGCTGCTTATCTCTTTTACAACTTTTTCTTCTGCTGCTTCTGTTACCTGGCGAACAGGTGAGCTGCACGAACCAAGCAGTAGAATTATAGATAAGCAAAGAGCAGTTCGAAATTTATTATGCCGCATTGGACTTTTTCTCCAAATGTACTTTTTGAAAAACGACGAGTAAGTTTGGGTTACTGCCTATTGAACAAAAAAAGAAACTAACATATACTGTAGTGGATTTCCACCGGATTTTCACTGGATGCGCAATAAGGCAAAATACAAAAATCAGCAGTAGAACCGGGAAAAATTATGCCGTTATGGGTGTTTTCTGGGCCTGAGCGGGATTATTTTCCCCGGAAAGCTGCTGCGAATTATTTTAGCTTATCCCTTATTTTTTATTGAACATTCGCAGTAGTTTGGTATATTAGTCACTTGTAGTGTATTCTTTCGTCTCTCAAGAGTATGCTTTGGAAAAATTTAAGTGTGAGAGATGTCGGTTAAAACGGCCTTTTAATAAGGCCAAGGAGTATTTAAAGTGAGTACAGGCACAGTGAAATGGTTTAATTCAAGTAAGGGATTTGGTTTTATAGTCCCGGATGACGGTGGCGATGATTTGTTTGTCCACCACTCGGAAATTAAGACACAAGGTTATGCGTCACTCGATGAAGGCCAGAAGGTTGAGTTCGAAATCGGACAAGGCAAAAAAGGCCCGTGTGCAACCAATGTAGTCCCCGGCTAACCACAAGGCTAAAAAAGAATCGAAAAGGCCCTGCTAAAAGGCAGGGTTTTTTATATCATACTGCTTTCTCTGCTTAATCGGTTCATTGGATTTTTTAGCGCCTAACTTTTTCTCTTGGGGACTTGTTTCTGCTGTCAGTCTCTGCTGAAAGCGAACTTGTCTTCTATACCTGCCCTGTCGAAAGGTCGGGCGGGTTTGCCGCGGTCAGCAATCCTGAGACCCCACATTATCTGGCGTAACATTGTCTCATGCCTAATGAAACAGCCGGCTTTTGTACCATGCATGCTCAACGCCCAAACGGGCAAAGGTGGTCTAAATCCAACAGGGCTGCTGTACCAGAGATGGTGTTGCCAAAAAACACCAGAGGCTTGCCATCTTCCTCGAAACGTCTAATGATCTCGTCTATGGTGCCGTTGACAATGCTGGACCCTGTGGCCAGGCCAACTTCGGACCATTCCACGAGACGCGGCAGGTCGGTTTGTCCATCCCATACTTCGATACCATACTTCAAACTGCCGATGTTATCGGGATTAAGGTCCACAACACGGACGAACTCTCGGGTAAAATGGTTTACAAGAGCTTTCAAAATGGCCGGCTGAAGACCAACAAAGCCAAATCTCTTAGACCCGAACCGGGCTTCAAGTTGTTCTGCAATCTCGGGACCGCAGTTGGTCGGGTCTTCATCACGGCAGTGGATGGTGCCGCTCGCCTGCCCGAGAGCGCGCAGTACCGCGTTCAAAGAGGCCACGAAGATGCCTCGGTTTCTTATATCCGACAACTCCAGAGACAACAGCTCTTCCAACGTTCCCTTCCACTGGCAAGCTATGCCGGTAAAGGCTTGTCCGCGTGCTTTATCGAATGCGGCTTCGATGACATACTCTTTGCCTTTCTTGATTACGAAGTCGCCCTCTGCATCTCCAATGGCATCAAGGGGTAATAAGGGATGGATAGTAATGGTTTGATTTAGATCGAGGCTATGCTCGTTGCAGACATGGATGAATTCATTCCTGGCTTTTTCCAAAATGCTCATGTTACACCTTACGGGCAGGGCTTTGGCCTTCATCAATGACAACCATGACCCTGGCATGCATTACTGGGATCAATCTCTTCGAGTTCTGTTTCCGCAAGACTACGGACTATCTCTTTAGGTGGCAGGATTATTCTTCCAGCAGAAGAATTTCCACCTTTCGGAATTCGACGGGATGGCTTTCGGACTGAAGGGATATGGAACCTTCAGATAGCATCGTGCCATTGTCAAGCTGCGGCTGTTCATATTCTATCACCACCTCGCCGTCGATAATATGCTTAATGACCGAGTTACCGTGCACCTCAAGTTCAATTGTGACCCATTGGTTGCCGTGATATGTTTTTGAACTTGACGAGGTACAGTGCTGGGTAACAAGTTTGCCGTCCATTACGACATGCGTGCCCGGCGTACACAAATTGCCGGTTGGACGTTCGTCCCTGCCGTTGCCGCCGAGGAGCTGAACTTCGATGGAATCCGGAAAATCCTGGTCCTTTTTCATGCTCTCCGGTGACTGGCCATGCGCCATAATGCCGCTGTTTCGAAAAGCCCATCCCGGCCCGCCCGGACACTGCTCGCCCACGAACCTGTACTCAAGCCGCAATATATAGTGCGAGAAGGTTTCGTCGTAAAAAATATGCCCGAATCTTCCGTCGAACTTGTCATATTTCTCGTAAGAGACCTTCAGGATTCCATCCTCGACCCGGAAGGTGTCCCCGTAGTTGTCATTCAGGTCATAACCAGTTATTTTGACCTTCCACCCGTCAAGATTTTTACCGTTGAAGAGACTGACCCAGCGGCTGTCTCTTGAACCTGCTGGCTCTATTGCACAACCACAGAGCGTGCTCATCAGAAACAGGCAAAGGACCAACAGGATGCTATGCCGATGCTTCATGGACGGGGACAAATGTTTACTAAGAAATCGTATTTTCGTCATTTTCAATTACTCCTTTAATAAAATTAAATTAATGCGAGCGAGAGGAGTCGAACCTCCACGTCCCTAAGGACACAAGGACCTAAACCTTGCGCGTCTGCCAGTTCCGCCACGCTCGCGTATCCTATCTCGTATTGTGTTTTTGATTCCTTTTGTGAAGCTACTCTTTTGTTTCCTGTGATTTGGCATCCAGCTCTGAGATTTTCTCAATGCGTTTTTCGGCCTTTTCAAGTATTGTCCTGCATTGCTTAATCAGCGCCATACCCTTTTCGTATTGTTCAAGGCTGTCCTGCAGGGGTATCTGGCCCTGCTCAATTCTGCCGACTATATTTGTAAGTTCTTTTATCGACTCTTCGAAGCTCAATTCGCCAATGTCGTCTTTTTTGTCCTTTTGCTTCCTGGCTGCCATTTCTTTTCCTTTTATAAATAATCCAGAAGCTTTTCCAAAACCGCTTCTATATAAATCCGGATTCCTTTTTACTTTTTTGTTACCTTACTTTCAATCAAATTCTCGTCGGCAAGCTCGGTAATTAAATGCTCTCCGAGCCGGACATCATCTGTGGTTTTTACCAGCAGGCCGGTCTTTTTGTTCGTGGTAATGCTGTATCCGCGCTTAAGAACCGACTTTGGATTCAAACCTTCCAGGCGGTTTTCCTGTGCCGTAAGCAGCATCCGGCAGTTATTAATAGTAGCACAAATCCTCTTATCAACTCGGTGCTGAGAGTTGTTTAGCTCAACTTCCCTGTTATTAATAATCGCACGAATCCCCACATTTATCCGATGCCGGGAATTGCTCAATTCGACGGCTTTATTTTTCAGCAGCCGGTGCGGCTCAATTCCGGCAATCTGCTGATGAGTATTCACCAGTGTTTCTTTCATCCGGGCGATGATGATACGCATGGCCTCGATAATCCGAATCGAAAAACCTTCAAGCGTTTCTTCGGCATAGAATACTACCGAAAGAGGATTCCGAAAGATCCAACTGGCCAAAACCGTCTCCATACGGTGCTTTGCAATTTCGACTTTCGCTTCGACATCCCGTTTTAATATTCTTTCTTTGTTGGCCAGGTCGCCGAGCACGTCTCTGATGTCCGGAACGGCGGCGACACCTGCCTTTGTTGGTGTCGATGCACGGGCATCTGCCACGAAATCCGCGACCGTAACATCGACCTCGTGACCGACGGCGCTTATGACGGGTATATTGGAATTGAAAATCGCCCTTGCTAAAACCTCTTCGTTGAAGGCCCATAAGTCCTCCAGCGAACCGCCGCCCCTTCCGACAATCAGGACATCGAGCTTAAGCTTTTTGTTTCGTCTGTTTATGTCTCGCAGAGCGGCGGCGATTTTTTCAGCGGCCCCTTCGCCCTGTACCGGGACCGGATAAAAAAGCAGCTCGACACAGGGCCAGCGGTTATGAATGCTGTCGATGATATCATGAACGGCCGCCCCTGATTCGCTGGTCAGTATCCCTATCCTTTGCGGATAGGCCGGCAGCGCTTTTTTATGCTCATCGTCGAAAAGACCTTCGGCGCGAAGCTTTTTTACCATTTGCTCGAAAGCCAGTTGAAGCGCTCCGACGCCGGCCGGGACAAGCTCATCAACGATTAGCTGATACCTGCCGTGGGGGACATAGACATCAATGAATCCAGTGGCCAGGACCGCCAGTCCGTTTTCAGGTCTGAATCTGACTCTTCGAACATTGGTTTTCCACATGGCACAGGGCAGATTCGATTTCTCGTCTTTAAGCGAAAAGTAAAAGTGGCCACTCGGATGATGTTTGAAATTGGTTATTTCGCCTTTGATAACCAGCCGCGAGGGAAGGTTGTCTTCGAGGGTCTCCTTGATTAAAGAGTTTATCTGGCTGACCGTATATATTTGTGAAGTTTTCTTTATCTTTTGCACGTTACCACCTGATTTGTCAGCGAACCAGTACCGCCCAATATCCCTGTGATGGACAAGTTAACGTTATTTTGCTTTTGCCTTTAATACGTTTGCGGCCTGACCATTTACTTTTCATTATATCCAGCCAGCGAATTGTGGCCGGTTTGGTTAGCGCGCTGATGTCCAGTGTCACTTCACCTCCGTTCGGGAAATATACGGCGTATTCGGAACTCGGATTTGCAAGACAATACGCTTCGTTGTCCTCTCTGTCCGAAAGCAGATTATTTACGGGCGCACATTTAAAGACATTCATCCTGTCTGTAATCATCCGCATGCTCCGGATATTTGCCTGCGCGTTATCGCCGAGTCCCTGCCCGGAATCCGGGCGATGGAACCTTGCTGATGCCAGCCCGCCGAAAATATTGCGCCAGAAGCGCTCCATTCCATCCCGGTCGTTGCCGAACCTGCCTGTATCGGCGCCGTAGATTTTCACGTTGTTCAGCGGGCGGACCTTACCGGCTATTCGTGCCCGCTGACGCTGCGCATTTTCCCAGTGCGTCTGGCCTTTTTGATGGTTGTTCTGCGAGATGTCCACGAACGAATAAGTCTCCGGATGGTCGAATGTCGGATTGTGCTGTTTATGGGCCAGGTCCCACTTGTCCCACATCTCGGTCGTCTGGACCTTAACGCCGGCCTCCCTGGCCTTTGCCTTGATATATTCCGACCAGTATTCACCCCACTCGGGCGTTACCGATGTCTCGTTGTCCATACAGTAAAGAACGTTGGGGTATTTGAGCGAATAGGAAAGGATTTTATCAATGAATCGCCGCTGGTATTTTAGTACGGTTGTCTGGTTTCTCTCGGCCGGTACCGACCAGAAAAAATTGTTCTCCGTGCGGGTCGGGTGGGTCTTGACCTGCTCGGGCAGTCCCGTCTGCTGGGCGGTGTAGTTGATGTTGTTCTTCGGATTGAACGGATTGACGGCCCAGATATCACGATAGTAATCGAAAGTGGCCCAGACTTCAATCTGGACGATGATGTCGCGCTGATTTGTCAGCTTAAGGAAGTTCTCGAACCTCTGCCAGTATTCGTCGTTCCATGTATCCAGGTCGTATTTACCGTTTACCTTCCCGAATTGCCAGACGTTGCCTTCGTCCCGGGCGGACATCGTATTGCGCACATAATTGCCCCCGACGGACTTCAGCAGGTCAAGGTGCTCTTTCAGATTCGGAATCTGAAACAGATTGTCGTCAACAGTACCGCCTATCAGCAGTATCGGCTTACCCTTGTACTGCCAGTACGCCGGATTTTGTTTATAAATCTCTATAGGTGCATCCGCGGCCTGAGCGGCAGCGCAGATAAGCATCATTACCCCTGCCAATACTGTCGGAAACCATTTGTGTCTTACCCTCAATTTTTTCATAATATACCCTTTCCTTCTGAACGATTGTGTTATAGTTTGTTCTTTCTTATTCGCAGCGATTATACACCCAAATCATATTGCTATCAATCTTATCTGCCACTCCTGCCTTTCTAATCTTGAAAGTTTAATATGGTAAATTCACCACAATACTTCAAAGCTGCTCTGTCATAAGCCTTCGCTACTGCAATCTCGGTTGTGAAATATCTCGGGTAAACAGTTGTAATTTTGGGTCTGGTGTTATATTCTGCTTTAATTGAGGAGCCTGCTGATGTAGCATGGCGCTTTGAGTGAAAATATTGAAGATTAAAGAGAGGAGCTGACGGCAATGAACCGAGTAAAAACAGCAAAAATTCACACCGTTTTAAGAAACACTATTCTGGCCGGGGCGGCCATCATTGTTATCCTGACCGTTGGCGCCGGAGGCCAGCAGGAGCTGGGCGACCTTGTAACTATGGGCGGCTTTGAATGGCTCATCAGCGATTGGAAGGCAACGACCGACCAGGGCGGAGAGGTTCGTTCTTTCTATAAATGGCAGCTCAACAGGAACCTTATTACTATCGGCTTTAAGATGGGCGAGTTCGAGGGTCGCGGTATGATTTATTACGATCCCGCCGAGGGCAGGGTAGTCCAGATCGGCGTTGATAACAGGGGCGGCGTAGCTAAAGGCGCCTGGGATACCGATGGCGATAAGGCCGTTGCAAGGCTCGAATATACCCCCGCCGATGGCGAGATGCGAAGAATGGCTTCGGCTCACTCAAAAGTGGATGCCAATACGATGAAGGTGGAATTTTACGAGTTGGACAGCGACGGCTGGATTGCCGATGAGCCTCGGGGTACACTTGAGTATAAGAGACAGAAAAAGCAGACAAAGAAAAAAGAAGGCGATAATCCCGTCCAGGAATTTAAGGAGTTGTACTGAAAAAAAAGCATTCGCCTTTCTTATGCCCTTGTGTACTTACGCTCTTATGCACTTTTATGCCAGCGGTTCGTAGAATTTTTCAGGTCTTTCGCCCAGCGTGTTTGTCAGCGTTCCCAGTTTTTCGATCCTGCATTCGATTTTATCACCCGGCCTTAAATAGTTCCCCGTTGCCAGGCCCACGCCGGAAGGTGTGCCGGTTGCGATAACATCGCCCGGTTCGAGTGTCATAATATGGCTTAAGAACGAGACGATATCGGCCACCGGATAAATCATCTGCGAAGTATTTGCGTTCTGGCGGACCTCGCCGTTGACGGTAAGGGTCAAATTCAGGTTCTGTACGTCTTCGATTTCATCACGGGTCAAAAGGTACGGCCCCATCGGCAAAAAGCCGTCCGCCCATTTGCCGTTCAGCCAGTCGTAGAATTCGTCCCACTGCCGTTCGGCCCTTGCCTTCTTGAAGGTTACCGTTCGGGCCGAAACATCGTTGGCGATAGTATATCCTGCTACGTAGTCAAGGGCGCTTTCTGCGGTAACGGCTTTGGCTTTTTTCCCTATTACCACCGCAAGCTCAAGCTCGTAATCCACGTCTTTACTGTAAGCCGGCCAGGGTATCTCGTCATCCGGGCCGATTACGACCGTCGGCGGCATAAGAAACGGCCTGGGCACTGTCGTCATTCGCGGCGAATCAGACAGCCCGACATTGAAGCCGCGGGTCATACTGGCCTCTTTGATATGCTCGCTGTAATTGCCCGCTAATGCAAGGGCCTTACCCGGCCGGGGGATAGGTGCAAGAAGCCTGACCGAATCAATGGGGATTAAATTGTCGGCTGAAGGAACCAGCCCGGCCAGTTTTTCAAGACAGGCCGGACCCTTCTCCAGTATTTCTTTTACACTGCGCGGCGGATTCGCACCCTCCCACGCCGATGGAATATCTATCAGCCCTTTATCGGTCAGTATCGCACATGAAACCGATTTTTCTTTCGAATACGTAACTAATTTCATTTGCTTACCTTTATAATCCATTTTTCATTGTAATTCGGAGAATTATAACATCATCATTCTTATCTTTCAACGATGATAGACTTGATATTGGCTTTGATTGGGTTTGAATTGGGTTTGTATTGGCTTTAATTGGGTTTGTTTTTGGCTTTATTGGGTTTGAATTGGGTTTGTTTTTTCGTGATATCGGCGTTTTTGGGCGAAAAACGCATAAAATTGGGTTTGTTTTGCATAAAAAGCTGAAAATTTCGTACGAATTCTTTCGTGCACCCTTGAGGGAGTAAATTTTCAGCAGTTGATAGTCGTTAGTGAATAGCCGTTGGTATTTAGTCATTAGTATTTGGTATATAGTCATAAGATTTTCTTAACGGAATCCTGATTACGACGTTCGGGGACAAGTTTGACGTTGCTTTCTGGCCGGTAGCTTCGCCTGCTGGCGGTTTTCGTTAACCTGCTGGCTAACATATGCGTATTATATCATATTTTCACCGAAAAATCAAAGGAAATCGGCCAAAAATCTCCAAGACTTGCCACTGTGTCCCTGATGCTTGTATTTTGAGGATTGGATTTTGCTAAGTGGTTATTAGAAAAGGAGATAAAAAATTTTAAAAATTTAGATTTTTGTTTTTAAGAGTGAGTGTTTTTGAACGAAAATTGCTGCCATTTTCCCTATTTTTAAATATTTAGACAATGACACTAAAATTACCTTGTGGCGAAAAAAAAGAAATATTTTTAAAAAGAAACTTGACAATTTTATTGAAGTGTTGTACAATTTATACAACGTTGTGTTATTTATACAACTGTAAAGTGTTGTGCGTGTTGAAAGGAGATTAGAAATGGGAACGGGCATTGTTTTTGGAAAGTTTTTTAAAGAAATGCGACTAAAAACGGGGCTTAGTTTGAGGCAGTTTTGTCTTGACCATGGTTTGGACCCAGGAAACATTAGCAAAATGGAAAGGGGTCTTGCATCTCCACCTCAATCAAAAGAGAAATTAGAGGAATATGCTCAATATTTGGGCATAGTGAAGTATACGGATGATTGGTATAACTTCTTTGATTACGCGGCCGCATCAACTGGTAGGATACCACCCGATGTGATGAGTGATGAGGAACTCGTGAAGAGGTTACCTGTCGTGTTCAGAACATTACGTGGCCAGAAACTGCCAATTGAGAAGCTTGGTGATTTAGCGGAGCTAATTCGTCGGACTTAATGATTACATTGAACGTTCCTTATTTGAATAATGAGTACATAGCTTCAGTTGCTGATTCCTTCCTGAAGAATAATAAGCTTATCTCTATTCCTATCAACATCGAATACATAATCGAGTCCAACTATCGGATGGACATAATTCCCCTTCCAAGTCTTAAGATGGCGTTTGACATCGATGGCTTTTCCACGTCTGATTTCAATGAGATCTGCGTTGACCAGTTTGTCTATGAGCAGAGATACTACCGATTCCGCTTCACACTTGCTCACGAACTTGGCCATAAAATTATGCATCAGGAGTATATTAGTAAGCTTAAATTCTCTTCAATCGCTGAGTGGAAAAATGTAGTAGACCAACTCGATCCTTCAGACCATTCTAAGATGGAATATCAGGCCAATGTGTTTGCTGGTATGGTTCTTGTGCCACGGGCATTTCTCAGAATCGAGTTCAAAGGACAATTACGCCTTCTTGAAGCTCAGATAGAACAAGCTCGCTCAAATAGACTTAGTCGTGATGACTATTTACATACTGTGTTGTATGAAATTTCCAATAATTTAATACCAAAATTTGAGGTATCTATGGATGTCTTAGCCCGAAGGATAGAATTCGAGTGCCTTAAAAAGGAGATACGATAGATGTTTTAGTACAATGACAGCATTTATAAAGTGAATGAAAATAACAATTTGGTATTAACTTGATAAGGAGATCGAAATGGTCATAAAAGACAAAAGCCCACCGAATAAAAAACGCTGACGACAAAACTTGCTCTTTTGTCGTCAGCAACCCAAACTGTTGAAATCGATTCAGTTGGATCAGTATTGTATCATATCTATTGGTCCTCCACAAATTACAAATTATGTTTTGAAAGTTTTTTAATATGTCTCGAAAAGAAACTGTAAAAAGAGTAATTGACGGCGATACTTTCGTTACTGGTTCACGTAAAAATCCCGTTCGTTTGGCGAACGTTAATGCACCGGAAAAAGGGAAGCCGGGTTCGGCTAAAGCTACACAAGCTCTAAAGAACTTGATCCAAGGACAACAAGTTCAGGTCGAAACAGTTGCAAGGGATAAATACGGGCGATCTGTAGCTAACGTCAAAGTTGACAACATGTCGGTCAACAGGGCCATAAATCGTAAATTGAAGAAATAGGCTTTGTTGGAAAAGAAAGTTCATATGTAGTAGATGTCCATGGGGGGAAATAGTATGTAATCAACTATTTCCCCTTCTTATATTCTTCTTTTAATAGCATATCATAGCTATATAGCATTTCTACCGTAGGCCAGCATGAACATCATACAATCACGCAGACAAGAAGCCCCCGACAGAAAAGCAAGTGAGCTAGAATCGGGGGTAAATTCTGGAGTGAATAATACTGGCGCGAACCGAAGGTAGAAATGCGGTTATCGATCTGGTGTGCAGTACCGAAACGCAGGCAGCACAGGGAAATTTTACTATTTATGAATTATTGTCTATTTTGGTTTGGGGAATATTCTGTTGAGGCTTACGAACAGCAATTTAGTTTTGAGTGTTGAGTTTTTAGTTTTGAGTTGGGATTGAGGGTTTTTCTGTGACTAAGGAACCTTGCGAGAGAAGTATATGGAAGTGCTATTGCAAGAAAGAAAGTTACGAGAAAATACCAGCGTTTTAGATTGGACCCGCTTAATAAATTAAGGGGCTTCTATTACTTAATGAGAGAAATGCCCGAAATTTTTCATCGAAAATTCCGATTTTTTAAACTTTTTTTCGAGTAATTCCATGAGCCAGGATCTCTCAGGGAGCTGCAGATGAAAAATATTTTTCCGTGCAAACTTCCGAGACCTGTGGCTAAATATCCACAAATTCATCCCGTGAGTTTACCCTGTGGGACAGCAAAGCTTTATCTATGCAACCATGGTCCGGCCTTTGTGCAGGTTAATATCGAAGGTACTCAGGCCACGCATGACGAGAATTGTAGCAAAAATAAACTTGACTGTGCGGCAGGTGGTTTCTTTAATATGACTTGATACTCTATGCTTGCCGGGGTTGTGAGTGGTTGATTATTCTTTTAACTTATTATGGGTATCGAGAATTGGAAAATGAGTAAGGAACTTAAAATGACTATCAAGGACCTCTGGGCGCAGACCGGTAAATGGCTGCGGTCTCACAAATTATTTAGCTCCGGAAATTCCCGGCCGGAGATAGATGATGAGGGTCTGATTAGTCAGGAGACGGAATCCACCCAGACGGCTGATGCTCAAGTCGAATCGCCCGGACAGCAAAGTGATAATCTTGTCGTAAAAGCGGTCCCCCAGATTGACAAACACGAATCGCTCGAAAAACTACAGCAGGGCTTTAGTAAACTTGCCGAGCAGTTGGGAGAAATTAACGAGCATTTGGGCCGTCAGGTCACCCAGCATGAAGAGCTGATAGGCCGAATCGAACGGTTACCTAAGCTGATAGAAAGTTTTCCTTCTGTCGTGGAAAGCCAAAAGCATTTAACAGAGCAGCTTATCGAGCAGTTGAAAACCGCCGCGGCAAAGAACCATCAGTTTTTGGATGCCGTTGAAAAAATCCCTAACGAAACGGCCAAGCAGACCGATGCTCTGGTTGATATCGACCATCAGCTTGCCGCCGCGGCCGATACGGATGTCCAGATGGCCGAGAGCTTTAATAAATTTAATCAGACTCTGGACAACCTTAACCAGAGCACGCTCGGCCAGACCGACAGTATCATGCAGATGAGCCGTACATTCGCCACGAGCGACAGATACCTCAAATACATCGTATCCAGGCAGAACAAGCGCTTTGTCTGGGTATTTATAACTTCTCTTTGTGTATGTATTGTTGTTATTTTGATTCTGGCCGGCATCATTATTTATCTGAAGCGATAAAAAATATTATTTTTATTTGACATCGCCGGATAGTTTGATAGTATTCTTTTGTTCTTTGAAAATAATATAACCTGACTACAGGTCCTGTCCAGCACTAATTTTTATAGCACAATGGATTGCAGCTACAAAAATTAGTGCTGGATGGGATAGTCAAACGGGAACACGGTTAAAATCCGTGACGGTCGCGCCGCTGTGCAGCGCCTGTTCCGATAGATATCGGAAATCCGAGGGGCATTTATATCCACTGTCCATTATTGAAAATCAGTTATGGATGGGAAGGGGCCTCGAGGTAAGACGCAAGTCAGAAAACCTGCCTGTAGTTGGTTGCACACTCGTAGTCCGGCACTAATTTTTGCAGCACAATAGATTTTAGCTGCAAAAATTAGTGCTGGATGATGTTCTCGCGAGCTGGAACTTAAGTGCAGGTTTCCGGTCTGCAGTTGTTGGCTGGTATTTGGTTTGAGTTGAAATAATAAACCGCCGTTCCTTTCGTGGGAACGGCGGTTTTTTTATTCGGCGCCCTCGCGATAAGGGCAAACCAAAAGAAATGGAGGTAAGCAAAAGAAATGAAGTGGAAAGTATTCGAAGAGCAAACGGCAATTTTTGGAACGAGAGGAGATGAAAATATGGCTTCGGGAAGATTGATGAAATTTTGGAATATGGCTTGTTTTGCTGTTTTTTTGGTGATAGCAGGAGTTGCAAATGCTGATATAGCGACTTTTGAAGATTTGGACCTGCCGGTTGAATCCTACTGGAACGGCTCGGACGGATCGGGCGGTTTTACCAGCGGCGGAGTGCACTTTGGTAATAACTATAATGCCGACTGGGGTTCCTGGGAAGGCTTTTCTTATTCGAATATCACCGATAAGACAGCAACGGCCCTGGCTGGCCAGTACAACGCCATCGCAGGGGCAGGTCAGGGTGGCTCGGCCAATTATGCCGTCGCTTATGTCGGCTGGGTCTCGCCGCCAACCGTGACACTGAGCGTGCCCGGCATTGTTGACGGCCTGTACGCAACAAACACCAGCTACACATACTACTCAATGCTTCATGGCGATGCCTTCTCTAAAAAGTTCGGCGGTGAAAGCGGCAACGACCCGGACTGGTTAATGCTGACCATTACGGGTAAGGACGTTAACGGCGCTGAGACCGGTACGGTGGAATTCTACCTGGCCGATTATCGTTTTGCGGACAATAGCGGCGATTACATCCTCGATACGTGGCAGCACGTTGATTTGACTTCATTGGGGCAGGTTATGAGCCTGGAATTTGCCTTGAGTTCGAGCGATGTCGGCCAATGGGGTATGAATACTCCCGCTTACTTTGCGATAGACACACTTATGGGGCAGTCAGTGTTTGTATATGAGAGCCCCTATACCGAAGTTGGGATAAACGGATATATAAATCCCGACAACTATTGGCAGCATGCCGATCCCCAGGATCCTAACGCGGTATTAAACCCGATATTTTGCGGCTGGGCCACAGAAGTAGTAAGCTATCAGCCCGCGCCAGGACTGGATCCGCAATGGACCGACCCGACCAGGGCCCTGGGGCCGGCTACGGGAGATAACCTCGACATTGTCAGCCTGGGCGATCTGACTTCCGAGCAAATAGGCCAGGGTATTGCGCCAGGTCGGATTACTCTGTATTTCGACGAACCGATTCGCCAGGGCAGCGGCTGTGATTTCGTCGTTTTCGAGAACGGCTTTGTTTCCGATGCAAACTGGAGCAATGGCTCGATTGCGGGGCAGATGTTGGCCGAATTGGGATACGTGGAAGTATCTTCCAACGGCGATGATTTTGTCAGGTTTCCCGCAGTCTCCCTGACACCCGAAGCTGCAGGTCAGTATGTGACCATTGAGATTAGCAAAATTTATAATCTGGCCGGCAAGCATCCCAATGCTTATGGCATTTGTACCGGCACACCATTCGATTTACAGGAAATTGCCGAAGACCCGAAGGTCGTATCAGGACTTGTCGATGTGAACAATATAAGATACGTGAGAATAGTTGACATACCCGGCAGCGGAGATTTTGACGATGAAGCTATGTTGAACATAGATCCCGGCACCTGGCCCGCCTGGGATTTCTATCAGAACAATCATCCGATTTACGATGCCTGGGTTACATATGGTTCAGGCGGCCTGGATTTAGAGGCGGTAGGTGTTCTGAGAGAACAAAACTACAGTGCCGACATCGATCTTAACGGCATAGTTGACGTATCTGATTTTGATCTGCTTATCTCGGCGCTGGACAGTCACTTTGGCGGGCCACAGTGGATAGCAAGATGTGATTTGGCAGAGCCGAAAGACCTGGTCATCGACATTTCTGACGTGGCCGTCTTTCTTGAGCAATGGCTCAAAACAGAACAGTGGCGTGATTGAGAGAATTGTTGATTCAGTTTTATGTGTTACAGAAGAGAAAAAGCCTTTACCTTGACTGAGTTACTGGTAGTAATCTCGGTCATTGCCCTGCTGATGGCTATACTGATGCCGGCTTTGGCTGCGGCACGTTCCCGAGGCCGCGCCCTGGCGTGCAAGTCGAACCTTCGCCAGCTACTGCTCGCCGGCATCGGCTACGCCACCGAGAACGATGGTTCTTATGTACCGGCTGCAAGCGATATGTGGGACAATGCCGGATTGCATCGCTGGCACGGACTCAGAGAGACTATCGAGGATCCGTTCGATCCCCTCAGAGGGCCTTTGGCAGGATATCTGGCCGATGGACGGGTGAAAGAATGTCCTGCAAAAGCGGACTTTCTGAAGGGGCAGGGTTTGAGTACGAACTTCGAGCAGGGCTGTGGCGGCTACGGCTATAATATGACGTACATCGGCAGCCGCCTCTGGCAGAATGGCGTCCACAGCATAGAGGCCTGGAAAGATTCCTATGCTTCGACGACTCGCATGGCGGAAGTCGCCGCGCCGGGCAGGACGCTGATGTTCGCAGACACGGCAATAGCAAATGACCGAAGATACTTAATCGAATATTCATTTGCCGAGCCGCCTTTTACCGTTCGCAACGGCCTGCCCGTAACGGAATTTTACATGTCGCCGTCTATTCATTTCCGCCACAGGACTCGGGCGAATATCGGCTGGGCCGACGGCCATATTGACCGGCGACGCTTGGCGAAATGTGAAGGTGAGAATGCCTATGGTATCGATTCGGTTGATATGAAGCTGGGCTGGTTCGACCCTGTGGACAATAGCTTATATGATTTAAAGTGAAAGGATAGGTTACGAAGGACAAAGTCGTACTCTCATGGAGTGGAGGCAAAGATAGTGCAATGGCACTATATGCGCTGCTTAAAAGCGGACGGTATGAGGTTGTGTCTCTGCTAACGACGGTATCCGGACAATACGAGCGAATCAGTCACCACGGTGTTCGTGTGGAGCTGTTGGAACAACAGGCGGCAGCGCTCGGCATACCTCTGCACAAGCTGTATCTGACTCAGGCCAATTGCAGTTTCGAAGATTATGAGGCCTTGATGAAGAAAGCAATGCTTGAATACAGGGATAAGGATGTGCTCACCGTTGCCTTCGGAGACGTCTTCCTGCAGGACCTGCGAGAGTATCGCCAGCGCAACCTGGCGAAGGTAGGGATGGGTGCAATCTTCCCGAACTGGCAACACGATACGGCTGGGCTTTTACAAAAGTTCATTGCCCTTGGCTTCAAGGCGTACCTGACGTGTGTGGACAGTGAGAAGCTCGGCAAGGAGTTCGCCGGACGGCCGATCGACGCAGATTTAATACGCGATCTGCCCGTTGGAGTTGATCCGTGTGGTGAGAATGGCGAGTTCCATTCATACGTCTATGATGGGCCAATCTTCCAAAGGCCTGTCAGAGTCAACGTTGGCGAGGTGGTTCTGCGTGACGTTAGGTACTTCGCAGACCTTATTCCCGTAGATCGACGAATCAAAAAACGAGCTTGAAACAATGACCACAAATTTGGCGAAAGGAGAATAGAGATGTTGAACACACGTTTTTTCACTATTGTTGGGATTACACTTTCTGCTGCCGCAATGCGGCTTGTGCCGCATCCGCCGAACATTACACCAATAGCAGCGGTGGCTCTCTTTGGAGGTGCGTACTTCGCCACCAAGAGGACAGCTTTCCTTGTGCCTCTGGCAGCAATGTACCTCAGTGATCTTGCGCTGGGATTCTTTTTTTATGACTTCGGCTGGTTTCACGGACTCATGCCCTTTGCCTACGCAAGTTTTGCGGCGACTGCTTGTTTAGGTTTGTTGATCCGGCGCAGGCTTACGCCGCTTACGGTGGGCGGGGCAGCTTTGATGGGCTCAGTACTGTTCTTCTTCGTCACTAACTTCGGAGTATGGTTGGTAGGTAATTTGTATCCGAAGACCCTGGCGGGACTTCTCAGTTGCTATCTCGCAGCAATCCCGTTCTTCAGGAACACACTCGCAGGCAATGCGGTCTACACCTTGTTACTCTTCGGGGGCTTTGCACTGGCGCAGCGTTATCTCCCCGTTTTGCGCGCCGAACCAGTCGCGATGCCGGTAAATGTTTGCCTCAAACAAAACCACTGAGCCGGGGCACTCCCCAATAAACAAGGGGCCTATACCGAATCAATCAGCATAGGCCCCGAGTCAATACAAATCTGCAATATCAACCTTTCAATCAATTGACATAAATCCCATTTTAAGGTGCAGGCGGATACAGTCGAATATCATCGAAGTATAACATACCCGAACCGCCGGTAACCGATCTAAGACCAATAGTAATCGAAGTTACATTGGCGAGGTTTACGCCCTGGTCAGCAAATGCCTGCAAGGGGGTATTCCACTCGGTCCATCCAGCCGCCTGCGCTGCATCAAAATTGTCGTTATCGACACCAGCACTGCCGTTTAGTATAACATACATCGTCTCAGCAGCGTTAGCCGCATCGCCTATGTACCAAATTACCAGCCTGTCGACACCATTCACTGTCCAGTCACGATTGGAAGTCAACGTCAAAATCGCCTCGGATTTTCCGACAGCGTTGTCGTAAACAAACGGCATCGACTGATTACCGCTATGGACGATAGTCTGCTCGGCAAATGGAGGATTGGCATGACCAACTACGGAACCGTTTACAGCCGGGTTATCAAATCCGTCCAGCCAGGCATTAAATATCCTGTTGCTTTCGGGGTCTGTGGGATCGAGGTCATTGTAGCTCTCAAAGTCGTCTATGATAAGGAAGTTGGCCGTGGTAAAGCTCCAGAGGGGACCTGTCCACGGGCTGTCCGGGTTTGTGCTATTAGCCTCATCAATACGCCAATAGTAGGTAGTGTTCCATTCAAGCTGTCCGGGTTCATAGCTCTCGGAACCAAGGCTGCCGCTGCCTTTATTCTCAAGTGAGCTTGCATCGGCGCCGAAGTAAATCTCGTGGGATGCACCAAGGACTCCCGGCGTCCAGGTAAGAGTTGGCGTCTGTGTTACATCCACGGCACCGTTAGCCGGATCCGGGCTGCTCACGGCGCCCTCGGTTGTAAAGCTCCAGACGTCCCCTTTATGCGTTTCGACGACATCGAACTCATCGACCCGCCAGTAGTAAGTCCTGGCCATTTTAAGCGTGCCGGGGGTGTAATCCGTAGCTCCCTGAGGAAGACCACCTGCTGCATTGTCCACTTCTTCAAAATTGTCGCCGAAGTAAACGGTGTGCAGTTTCGCACCGAAACCTGCCGTCCAGCTAAGCTGCCCATCCACACTTACAGATTCAGCACCATCAGCCGGGTCGGGAAAGTATGCAGTCTTGGGGGGGATACTGAAGCTCCAGATGTCACCCTTCCACGGACTGTTCGGCTCGGTGTTATTGACCTCATCTATTCGCCAGTAGTAAGTCGTGCCCGGAACAAGACCATCCGGATAGGCAAATCCGGGAAAGCCCGCAACAAAAAACATGTCGGTCTGGTTACCCTGGAAGGTACTTTCGGCTCCGGCATTTACATCGTCGAAATTGTCACCGAAATAAACATCGTGCGAGACGGCATAATCACCCGCCCGCC
>CAZZAX010000083.1:0-25225 GCA_964653075.1 uncultured Pirellulales bacterium | reverse complement strand
CGAGGTCGTTGTAGGACTCAAAATCGTCAATGATAAGGAAGTTGGCCGTAGTGAATCTCCAGATGGGGCCTGTCCAGGGGCTATCAGGGTTTGTATCATTAGCCTCATCAATATGCCAGTAGTAGGTAGTGTTCCACTGGAGCTGTCCGGGGTCATAGCTCTCGGAGCCAAGGTTGCCGCTGCCTTTGTATTCGGGAGAACCTGTATCGGCGTTTTTGACGGCATCTTTGTCCGTGCCGAAGTAAATCTCGTGGGATGCACCATAAACTCCCGGTGACCAGGTAAGAATCGGTGTCTGCGTTACATCGACTGCACCGTTAGCCAGGTCCAGGCTCTCAACTGCACCCTGAGTAATAAAGCTCCAGACACTGCCTTTATATGTGGTAACTGCATCAAACTCATCGACCCGCCAGTAGTAAGTCCTGGCCATTTTAAGCGGGCCGGGAGTATAAGTTACACTTCCCTGAGGGAGACCGCCGGCTGCATTATTGACATCGTCAAAACTTTCGCCGAAGAACACGGTGTGTAATTTGGAGCCGAAACCGGCCGTCCAGCTAAGGTCACCTTCCGGGTCAACAGAGGCGGCACCATCAGCCGGAACGGGATTGTAAGCAGTTTTTGGTGGAACTGCAAAGCTCCAGATTTTGCCTTTCCATGGGCTGTTCGGCTCGGCGTCGTTGACCTCGTCTATCCGCCAGTAATAAGTCGTTCCCGGAACAAGACCATCCGGATAAGCAAATCCTGGAAAGCCGACAACAAAGTACGTGTCGGCCTGGTTGCCCTGGAAGGTACCTTCGGCTCCGTTATTTACATCGTCGAAATTATCGCCTACGTACACATCGTGTGAAGCTGCAAAATCGCCCGGGCTCCAGCTCGTGCTCACCCAGGTATCTTTAAGGAGGGCACCATCTTTCGGGACGGGGCCCAAGGCATAGGGATATTCTTCACCGCCTTCCATAGAAGCCAGAATCTCCGGCTCGGACAGCAGGTGGTTATAGATACGAATGTCGTCCATAGCGCCGTTGACATACCTGCTCATAGGCTGTTCATTGCCAATAGCAAGTGATGTAGTCGAGGCTTGAGGAATTCCGGATTCGGTATCCTCAAAAACTAATTCACCGTTTTTATACAATCTTCTACCCTGAGACGCATCATAGCTATAAGCAAAATGCGCCCATTCGTCCGGCACAATAACTCCAGCGGCAGTATTAATATATGTTCTTGAGCCATCAGTGTGCTGAATTGGAAAATGAAAGCTCCCGTCTTCAAATCCTAATACTTCGTAGTTTTCAGCAGCATCGTCACCTTTGATGATAAATCCATTGTAATTCTTATTTTCATTTACTTTGAGCCAAAATGTTATTGTCCACGTGGTGAGGTCGAGACTCGGGTCATTTCCGCAATCGAGCCAATCATCAGTACCGTCGAATTCCAGGGCACCACCGAAATAGCCGACCACCCACTGCGGGTCGCCATTGAAGGTGCCAGTGTTGCCGTTACCGCTTGAATCGTTGGCTATAGTTCCGGCGCCCTCGTCAAACCTCCACCAGCCGACAAGCTCTGCTTTAGTAGTGCTCGTAAGAGCCATGCTCAGCACTAAAACTAAAGAAACCAAATAAATCAATCTCCGCCGTAAGTTGTCTCTTAGTGGCCTGTACATAATATTCCTCCTTCGTAAAAGTTGGTAATAATAAAAATTTGACGACACACCAAAATCCCGACATTCCGGGATTATTCTCAATGTAAGTATTGATGTTTGGCAAGAAGTATGAGGTTTAACTCTCGAAGCGAAGCACGAAGTTCTTGCCGAAAACTCAGTACGTTTCACAATACTATAATTAACTACCCAATTTTATCTACAGCTCGCAGGTTATGGTGTTGTGGGCTACGGTGCATAGAGACGGATATCATCGAAGTACATCATACCCGAGCCGCCGGCCACCGGATTATTTTTATTACCAAGGCCAAGAGTAATCGAATTGACATTGGCAAGGTTCACACCCTGGTCTGCAAAGGCCTGGAGGTCGATATTCCATCGGGTCCAGGAGGTCCTCAGTGCCGCATCAGGATAATCATGATTGACCACTGCGCTATCGTTAAGGGCAACATACAAATTCTCGGCGGCGTTAGCTGCTTCACCTCGGAACCAGATCGTCAGTGTTTTGACGCTTTTTACCGTCCAGTTACGATTGGAAGCCAAGACAGAAGTCGCCTCAGATTTTCCGACAGCGTTATCATAGGACATCGGCATAGACTGTAAACCTCCGTGTACGATGGTCTGCTCGGCGAATGGAGGATTGGCATGCCCGACAACAGAGCCGTTTATGGCCGGATTATCGAATCCATCTATCCAGGCATTAAATATCCTGTTGCTTGCCGGGTCGGCGGGGTCGAGGTCGTTGTAAGATTCAAAATCGTCTATGATAAGGAAGTTGGCCGTAGTGAAGCTCCAGAGGGGACCTGTCCATGGACTATCGGCGTTGGCGTTATTGACCTCATCGATACGCCAGTAGTACGCAGTATCCCATTCGAGCTGTCCGGGGTCATAGCTTTCGGAACCAAGATTACCACTGCCTTTATATTCAGGGGAACTTGTATCAGCATTTTTCACGGCTTCTTTATCTGTACCGAAAAAGACCTCATACGAAGAGGCATAGATACCCGTTGACCAGGTAAGAACAGGTGTCTGTGTTATATCCACAGCGCGGTTAGCAGGATCAGGGTTAGCGACACCACCTTCAGTTGTAAAGGACCAGACTTGTCCTTTATACGTTTCAGCGGCATCGAATTCATCGATCCGCCAGTAGTAAGTCTTGGCCAATTTAAGTGTGCCGGGGTCATAGGTTGTAGTTCCCACGGGCATACCACCGGTAGCATTGTTGACGTCGTCAAAATTGTCACCGAAATATACGGTGTGCAGTTTTGAACCGAAACCTCCCGTCCAGTATAGGTCAGCATCAATGGCTATAGAGAGGGCACCATCGGCCGGGTCGGGATTGTATGCTGTCTTAGGCGGGATTTTAAAGCTCCAGACAGGACCTCTCCACGGACTGTTCGGCTCGTTGTCATTGATTTCATCGACACGCCAGTAGTAAGTGGTGCCCGGAACAAGACCATCTGGAAGAGTGAATCCGGGAAAACCAACGATAATGAACGTCTCAGCCTGGTTGCCCAGGAAGGAGCTTTCTACTCCGGCGTTGACATCGTCAAAATTGTCGCCGAAGTAAACGTCGTGCGAAAGAGCTAAATCTCCGGGCTTCCAGGAAAGATTCACCCAAAGATCGGGATAGTAGGAGCCATTACTCGGTTCGGGGATTCTGGCCTGAGGTTTCACACCGAACACATATTTAACGGCCGCCCCAAGCAGTGCATAAGCATTCTCACTATATAAGGGGTCACACCACTCGTGAAAGCCGAAACAAATACGGATGTCCGCTGCAACCTGAGGACTGCCGTCTGTCGGAGCTACAGGCAGAGCAGCTCCTTTTTCGTAAACAAAAATAATATCGTAAGTCTCGCCGTCAGCCAAGGTGGCTGTTGCAATGACAGTGGCATCTTCGCCTGCGATGCCCTTGCCAAGATGACAATCACCGAGAACACCAGTAATTTCAGTTAGAACGGCCACGGTCCCACTGAGACCTGCGGCCAAAGGATGTCCGGGATTGACTATCTCTATGTCTGTAGTGACCGTATTCTCGTCTGCGCCACCGCCGTATGTCAAACCCATTTCATCCCAACCCCACGGCTCGCCGACGATCATTGGAGTTTCAATTTCTGTGATTTCTTCCCTGATTCCGCCGGAGCCTACCGATTCTGAAATATAGACCAAATCCGCGGCGGCAGCGGCGGCCTCCGTAGCTGCTTCATCTTCATCATCATCAAAATACGTCACCGTGTGTCCAAGACCTTCCATGAAGGCTTTAAGGGCATCGTCCGCGATCGTTTGGTCGGGGTTCATTGCGGAGATAAACAAAATATTGTCCCCCATAGCTCCCTTAGCTGAAAAACCGACTACTACCATCAAACAGAGTACGGCTGTTACAAATTTTTTCTCCAACATGATTCTTTCCTCCAAATAAATATTTTGTTCTTAAGTTATATTATTAAATGAAAAAGCATAACGTGAAGGCCAAAATAATTGCCCTTATGTAATAATCCTCCTGAAAAATATGTTGTTAATCGGTATGTAAAAATATTTTCGGAGCAGTACAAAGTTTCTGCTGTAACTCTGTGCTCCACATACTCACTCCTCCTCTATTCATTGAAAAATCAGGTATTACGCCCGCAGGGAGATAAAAAAAACCTCAGATGCCAGATTTTACGGGCACTGAACTACCCTTATTTATACTAAATCAGGAGCTTTTCCGTCAAGCAAAAAAACTCCGAATAATAAACTGCGTCCGATATAAACGGCCAGCTTTGAAATAAACACAAACATTCTACCTGTCGGTATTAAGATTTAGGTGGTACTTTTTTAGAATTTGCGTACACAGTTTATCTAAATCCATAGATGTAAATTCCCTGTGATTAGGATTTTAAATTATTTGTCAATCGCTTATAATAGTATTATTGTAGGGATTCTTTTTATGTTGGAATTATGGCTAAAGAATTAGAAAAAATGACTGATGGGGAGCTTCTGATCCGATATACAGAGGGCGAGGAGGCCGCATTTCGTGAAATCGTAGACCGATATAAAAACGGCCTTTATGCCTTTCTGCGTATGTTTTTAAACAGACGGGAGCTTGTTGAGGACGTTTTTCAGGAAACTTTTTTGCAGTTATTTACCAGTAAAGAGAGCTTCGATACAAGCCGTCCTTTGCGTCCCTGGCTTTTCACTATAGCTGCCAACAAAGCAAAGGATGCCCTTCGCAAATGGCAGCGAAAAAATGCTATCCCAATCGGGACTATGATGGATTCGGAGGACCTGTCATTCGATGATATTTTGAATTCAGTTACTTCCGACGGCACACTGCCTTACGAGGAACTCCAAAGGGAGGAAACCGCCCTGCGTGTTAGACGAATTATATCGGATATGCCGGAAAATCTTCGAGAAATATTAATATTTGCATATTTTAACAGATTTTCTTACAAACAAATGGCCGAGATTTTGAGTATACCTATCGGAACGGTAAAAAGCAGGTTGCATACTGCAGTAGGTCGTTTTGCAAAAGAGTGGAAAGCATCAGTTGGGAGCAAAGAAACTTAATGAATCCGCTGAACAACGAGCAGAAAGAATTGTTGTTTGATTACTGTATAGGCCTGACATCACAGAAAGAGACTGATAAAGCCGAGGCGTTAATCACATCCAACCAAGAAGCCGCTGAAATTCACCAAAAGCTTAGAGCTGCAATTGAACCGCTTGGCAGCTTAGAGACTGAAACATGTCCGGATGAACTGTCAGAGAAAACTATTTATCGGGTTCAAAATCATGCAGACTCCGGCCAGCAACAACTGCGGCAATTACTTGCAACAGAGCAGGGTAAAAAAGTAACTATTAAGATTGATGCCTGGCGTAATTGGTTTGAAACGGCGGTGGTTGCGGCGGCGATTTTGTTTGTCGCAGGAGTATTGATTCCTACATTAAGCTCCGCTCGGCAAAAATATCACCAACAAGGCTGCAAAACGCAGATGGGCAGTGTATTTCAGGGCTTAAGCAATTATATCTCCGACTATGACGGTCAAACGCCTGCTGTTGCATCTATAGCCGGAGCACCCTGGTGGAAGCTTGGCGACCAGGGCAGAGAGAACCAGTCCAATACCCGCAATGTATATCTTTTGCCGAAGTACGATTATGTTGACATAGAGAACTTTGTATGCCCTGCTTGTAAAGGCGAAGTACCTCTGAAACTTAACAATTCAAAAATCAAAAGATTAAAAGATTTTCCCGGCAGAAGATATGTAACTTACAGTTTCCGGATAAACTGCCGTAGAATCGCAAGCGGTAAACTTCTTTGCCGAAAAGTTATAATGGCGGATATGAATCCGTTGTTCGAAAACCTGCCGGAAGATTTACCCAAACAGTTGCGAGTGCAATTAAACAAAACGCTGCTGACTCTTAACAGTATCAATCACAAACGCCGCGGACAAAACGTTTTGTTTGGTGATGGACGAGTTGAATTTATTAAGAAGCGTTTTATCGGCATCACAAGGGACGATATATATACACTCCAGGACACCGATGAATATCTCGGCTGTGAAGTACCATCCTGTGAGACTGACTTTTTCCTTGCCCCGTAATTTTCCAAGTCGAATTTGTTGCCAAATATTTGACCTGTACTTTCAAAACGTTTCAATAGCCCCCTGTCTCTATTTTTCTTAAGGGTCCTTCTTCTGCGAATCATTCTATTGAACTATGTCCACTTCCGGAAGAATCAACATAGCCCCCATTTTTCGCTTCCCGTACGATTCCCGGTTATAACCGATAATGATTGGCTTTTGGATTTTTGCCCTGATCGTATTTGACAGGATCTCATCATTTTGCTGATGCCCCAATCGAGTGTCAAAATTGTGTATTTCACGGGGCAACTCGACTTCAACTTCAAGTTCCAGCATTTGATCTGATTCAGGATTGAGTTTCATGTTCAGTGTCCAGGGGCCTATGGGAGCCTGGACTTCGCCGGGGACCGATGAGTTGCCGAACCAATAGCCCACTGTCCGTATGTCATCACCCAATAGTTTCTGGATGTGTTTTTGTAACCGTTCCGGTAATTGCCGAAATTGTGCGGCTTCAATTTCATTGGTAAATATTTCAGCATCATCCCATTTCAGTTCCTTGATCCTGGACTCCGGAATGGCGTCATAAACTATCCGTTCGAGGCCTTCGTGTTTTGAATAGGCTTTGCCCTGAATCAGGATTTCGGCCTTTCCATCTCTGTCCCGCTCATCGCTTAGGCAGAATCCGCTTATTTGCAGTCGAGGGGTGGCATCCAATAATTGCACCGTTGACGCTTCCAGAGGCGCCTGTAGAATCATTGAAAACGGCTTCATACGCTCATCCCCGGAAGCAATCTCAAACATATAGACGCGATATACGAGGTTTTGAACGTCTCGGGGCGTCGATACTTCAGGGCCGGGAACATCCGTCGCTTCAATCAAACTCTTAATACTTTGCATCTCCTCTTGCCGCGCATTGATAATGATGTGATTCAAGCGTTCGTCCGGATATACTTGTATCCTGAAAACATTCTCTATCATTCTTGACAGTTCCGCTGCGTCAGCGTGCCTGAGTCTAAAGAGTTTCACTTCCGTTGGGCTTTTTGAAGCAGCGCTTGTTGGGAGCAGCGGCGGTTCAGCGAGTGGCCGCGCCGGCCTTGGTGCTCCTTGCATGGTTGGCGGTACCGCTTGTGTTACGAACGAGGGCTCCGGTTGCGCCGGAGTCGGCGAATCCGATTGCCTAAATGCCGGTTCTTGTAACTCCTGCTCCGGCGCCTCTATATCCTGTGCCAGCGACACACTTGAGACAGCCAAAACTCCTAAAATGACTGCGAATAAGGTTCTTGTCTTCATTGTTCAATCTCCTTTCTTTTATAGGTTCCATACAACATAAATTTCACCATTTTCGAGCGTTCCGTGAAGAGTCCGTTGCGGCGGCGCGTCCTGGCCTGCTTTTTCAAGCACAATTTTCGGGTTCTCGAATTCCGAGTAAAATTCATCGATAATCTTTCCCTTATACGTCCGTGAATATCTCGTATGCTCAATTTCCAACAGTTCATCTGCAGAAGCCGTTCCGGTAAGATCAATTGGGTCGTTCATAACAACCGACATCAGGAAGCATCCAATGACAATCCCCAGTACAAATGTCACAGCCGGCTGCCTGAAAAGACCGAGCCATGTAAAAATTAAGGAAGGCTCCTGCGGTTGTTTCTGACAGGAACGTCTGAAGATATTAGCTTTTTCTCTGTAAGACAAATCGGGTACGGGCATTTGATCCAGTTGCTTGAAAATCATGAGAAAGGAATTATATTCGGTCATTAATTCCTCTTGCGAGTCAAAGCTGTCTTGAAAATATGCTTTGAATTCTTCGAATGATAAATGCTGATTCTGCATATACATAAACCTCCACTAAATTGTTTTCCCGGCCAGTTTAGCCCGTAATGCGAGCAATGATCGGCGAATATGGGTCCGGACCGTGCCTTCGGAACAAGCAAGTGTTTGAGCGATTTCAGCCATAGGCATATCTTCAAAATATCGAAGAACGAGTGCTGTCCGTTGTTTCACACTCATTTCTTTTAGCGCTTCATTCACACGCTGATGAATGAGTGCATTATCCAGTTGCTGATCTGTCGTTTGCTCATCCGCCACTACTCTTATATGAACATCATCACTATTGAGGCGATTGCCTTGCTTGATCCATTTGCGGTAGTAATCGATTGCTGTATTGGCCGTAACGGTATTTAGCCAGGCGGCGAACGACTCCCTGCATCGGAAATGATCAAGATTTCGAAAAACTTTCAGCCATACTTCCTGGACACAATCCTGTACCTGCGAAACATCCAGCACAATCCGATAACAGATGCGATGAACACGGTCTATATACCGATTGTATAAGCAAGCCGCGGCATTTTTGTCGCCTTTTTGAATTGCCTCAATTAAGGCCTCATCTGAAACGGGATCTTGTCGATTCATCGTTCAAGTAATACATACGAATCGTTTAGTGAAAATGTATACAATAAAATATGGATTATTGGAAATTTCTTGTTTTTTGAGGTGTCTTTGTTACTCCCTTTGTGGTTGGATTTGCTGAAAGATACGAGTTTTTTTGCATATTTATCCATCCAGGTAACAAGTCTATTAAAATCATTGTCGTTAAGCCGTAAATGCTCGTGGCCCTTACCGTTTGCACGCACTTCAAGCAGCTTACTCTATGCGGCGGGGCACTATCCAATTATGGACCTGTCTTTTTAAGGGCGGAGACGGGTCTTGGGTTTTTGCCGTTTGAATCCATTGTATGCGAAATAAAAACGACGCATAGGCGGAAATGTTATAAAAACCTGTTGAAATTATCAAGGCATATTCGGGCGTTTCTTTTCAGTCGTTCGAGGCCGGAACGTTTAATCGTGGAATCAGTAAATTCGGTGTCGAAGTCCTGTTGAGTTAAATTCAAAATCCGGTTCAGGTCGAGGCTGTTATGGTTGTCATAGAATTTGAACTGTTTGTTTTTGCTGACAGGCGCGTTTTTCTGATAGGGACAGGCAAGTACACACTCGTCACAGCCGAAGATTCGGTCGGCTGTTTTTTTTGCAAGGGGCGGAGATATTGGGCCTTTGTGTTCTATAGTGAAGTAGCTGATACATTTACTTGCGTCGAATTGCCCATCAGGTGTCAGGGCGTGTGTAGGGCAGGCGCTGATACACTTGTCGCAGTTCGAGCAATTGTCTTTTATTGGTTTATCGGTTGAAAGTTTTAGAGTTGTTATTATTTCACCGAGAAATATCTGCGGGCCCAGTTCGGGATTGATTAGCATGTGGTTCTTTCCAATGAAGCCCAAACCAGCCCTTGCAGCCAATGAACGCTCGGCCAGCGGTGCCGAATCAACACAAATTTTGAATTTGTGCTGTCGTCCGGCCACATAGGTGATAAATTCGGCAAGTTTGCCTAATCTTTCCTTTATAAACGGATGATAATCTTCATATTGTGCATAGCTTGCAACTTTGCCCATTGGTGCATCCGGGTCCGGTTTCTTTTGTTTTTGTTTCGGGGGTTTATAATTCAGGCCGACACAGATTACTGATTGAGCGTTTTCCAAAAGCAGGGCGGGCTGGTTACGTTTTTCGAAATTTCGGTGCAGGTAGCTCATCTGGCCGGCACAGCCGGACTTTAGCCACCGGCTTAGCAACTCAACCTGCCTGGCATCGATGGGCGATGCGTCTGTTATGCCAATCAGGTCGAATCCTAATTTAATAGCTTTGCATTTTATCTCTTGAGAGACACTCATAAAGGCGATTATACTAAATCCGGTTGTGATATTTTAGTGCGTAATTCATTGTTTTTACCTTAAAGCCGTTTTGTATAGACGGCGAAGATTTGTTTAGGCGATAACTGTGGTTGTTTGCTTATCGTATCATGCCGGGACTTTTGGCTTTTCATTGTCACAATCAGGGGATAAAATAAAACCGATGTCAGAAAATAGTGCAATGTCCATAGAAACTTGTCAACTGATTAGCTATATAGCACCAGCGGCGCCTGCCACTCGGCGGCCTGCAAGGGGTGACGAGCCGTTTCTGCGGCCGGAAATTGGTTTTACGCCGAATTGGTATCGAACGGCGATTGGTATTGATTTTGGGGCGCGGTGGCATACCGAGCCGCGTTATCGGCGCCGGACGCTTTTGGAGATGCGTAAAGAGTTAAGACGCCGATTTCCCGGGACGGGAATCGGCGGCATCGACCGTGCTGACAGGCCTGTGGACATACTAACCGGCACTTACGGATGTATCAGCGTGGCTGCGATTTATGGAATTCCGATTGTTTATGCCGAGGACAACTGGCCGGATTGTGAGCATTGGCAGCTCAGCGATGATGATGTTGACAATCTCGAGCCTCCCGACCTTGACAGTAATCCCTTTTTTCAGGAGCTTATGGCGCAGGTGGAGTGGATTGCCACCAGCGAAGGACGGGTAGAGGGATTTATTAACTGGCAGGGTGTGCTCAATAACGCTTATCGTCTTCGTGGTGAAAAACTCTTCTATGATATGCATGATTCGCCGAATCGCTGCCGCCACCTCTTCGATTGTGTCTGTACTACGATGACTGAAGCGGCGGGGCGGCTTTATGAGCGGCAATTAGAGGGAGGCGTTAAGATTGATTTCTTTACTATCAGCAACTGCCTGGTCAATATGGTGTCGCCCGAACAGTATCGAGATATTATCTTTTCTTTCGATTGTCGGATAGCTGAAATTTTTGGACGTATTGGCATCCATAACTGCGCATGGAATGCCGATCCATACATCGATGATTATGCCAGTGTTCCTAACGTAGGCTATATTGATATGGGCTTAGATTCGAACCTGTCCAGAGCGAAAAAAACATTTGCTGATACACGGCGAGCACTTATGTACAAACCGACGGATCTTACAAACAAACCGCTGGAGACGATAGAAGCAGAGATGGAAAGGGTCGCTCGCGAATATGCGCCTTGTGATGTAGTTGTTGCGGATATTGAAGCCGGCACACCGGATGAACGGGTATTGGCATTTCTTGAATTGTGCGGCCGAATTAATAATAAGATGGAGAATTGATAAAGATGACATCGAACTCGAATTTGTTGCCGAGGCCAATGCGAGGTATAATTCCGCCTTTGATTACGCCACTTCAGGAAAGGGACACGCTCGATGTAGCCGGTCTGGAACGGTTAATAGAGCATATTCTTGCGGGTGGCGTTCATGGTTTGTTTATCTTAGGGACAACGGGGGAAGCGCCGAGTCTCAGTTATCGCCTTAGATATGAAGTTATCGAGCGTGTTTGTAAACAGGTCAAGAAACGAGTACCGGTTCTGGTCGGAATAACCGATACTTCCTTTGTAGAGTCGGTGAACATTGCCAACAAAGCTCAAGACGCCGGTGCGCAGGCGGTTGTTCTAACGCCGCCATATTACTTTCCGGCCGGTCAGCCGGAATTGCTCGAGTACCTCAAGCATCTGCTGAAGGAATTAGCGCTGCCGGTTTTTTTGTACAATATACCAAGCTATACCAAGGTGGTGTTCGAGCCGGAAATCATACGAGCAGCGGCTGACTTGCCGGGTATTGCGGGTATAAAGGACAGCTCCGGTAATATGATTTATTTTCGCCGTCTTCAGACTATGCTTAAGGACCATCCGGATTTTTCGCTTCTTATGGGTCGAGAGGAACTGCTTGCCGAGGTCATATTGTTGGGTGGGCACGGCGGCGTCTGCGGGGGAGCCAACCTTCTTCCGGAACTTTATGTCGGGCTTTATAATGCAGCATGTGAAAAAGACCTGCCGGAGGTCGAAGTCCTGCATGAAAAGGTAATGAAGCTAAGCAACGCCATCTATAATGTGGGACAGTATGAATCAAGCTATCTAAAGGGTCTTAAGTGTGCGCTGTCGTGTATCGGTATCTGCAGTGATTTTATGGCTGAACCATTTCATCGTTTTCGCCAAGAAGAGCATAACAGGATTCAGCAGTATGTGCAAGAACTGGGAATTAAACCAGACAAATAGAACAGATTTTGGACAGGTAGAAATATTATGCAGGGAGATCTTAGTGCAATTGATGTTAGCATCCTTTTACTTTATAGTGCCGTTCTGATTGGGATGGGTGTCTATTACACTCGTAAGTGCCGGACGTCGGACCAGTTCATGGTTGCGGGCCGTTCTATTCCTGCCTGGGCGGCGGGCCTGGCCGTGATGAGTGCATATACGAGCAGCATTTCATATATTGCCACACCGGGCAAGGCCTTCGACAGCAACTGGCATCCCTTTATCTTTTCGATTTGTATCCTACCGGTGGTATGGGTAGTCTGCAAATACGCCGTTCCGTATTATCGAAAGTCACAGTTAATCAGCGTTTACAGTTTTCTGGAGGAAAGGCTCGGCTCCTGGGGTCGAATTTATGCGGCACTGGCGTTTGTGCTGTATATGATAGGGCGGGTTGCGGTGATTCTTTATTTGGCCAGCCTGTTGTTGAGTACATTTGTTTCGTGGAACATTGGTCTTGTAATCATAGCCATCGGAGTAATTACTATTATATATACGCTGCTTGGCGGTATGGAGGCGGTCATTTGGACTGACGTTATGCAGTCAGTGATTATGATTGTCGGTATTGTCTTTTGTGCTGTTAGTTTGTCGCGCCATGTATTCTCGGGTACAGAACCTTTAATTCGGTCGGCTCTCGATGCTAACAAATTCAGCTTTGGCAGTTGGGATTTGTCGCTGTCATCCCGCACGATATTGGTGATGGTCATCTACGGAATCACGGAGAACCTTCGAAGCCTGTTGGCCGACCAGAACTACGTGCAAAAATACTGCTCAGTTCCCACAAAGCGAGAAGCGAAACGGTCAATCTGGATTGCTATGCTGATTTATATTCCTCTTACAGCAATTTTTCTTTATATCGGGACAACATTATTTGCCTTTTACTCTCAAGGGGACGAATTGGTACGGGCAGGCATAACCAAGGGCGATGAGGTTTTCCCGTATTTTATTGCAAAACAAGTGCCGGCAGGTCTGAAGGGACTGATTATCGCTGCTATCATAGCGGCTGCAATGAGTACGGTGGATTCGGCGTTGAACTGCTCGGCAACGGTTTTGCTGCTGGACGTCTATAAGCGATATTTTAAGCCAAATATTTCAGAGCGGGCCAGTATGATATTTCTGCGGTCATCGACAGTGATATGGGGCCTGCTTGGGACCGGGGCTGCTCTTTTAATGATTCGGGCGAAGAGTATATTGGACGTCTGGTGGCAGATATCGGGAATCTTTGGCGGGGCGTTTCTGGGATTATTTCTTTTAGCATTCATGCGAGTTCGCCTTCGACTGTGGCACGGCCTTGTTTCTATCGGAGTAAGTATTTTTGTTATCAGTTGGGGAACTTTTATGCGCGACTCTTTCCTAAATAAATTCGATTTGCAGATAACCGAATCATGGAAGTGGGCCGAATGTAAGCTTGAAGGGATTATCGTAGGTGCAGTAGGAACAGCGGCGCTGATGGCAGTCGCCTGCATTTTCGGATTGATTAACCGCAGGCGAGACATCGGAATCTGAGAAAGTTGTTCATAGTGAAAAATTCACAAATAAGCAGAGGTCGTACTGTCGGGGTCATCCCGGCTCGGTATGGCTCGTCGAGATTTGAAGGGAAGGTATTGGCAGATATCGCCGGCAAGCCCATGATTCAATGGGTGTATGAACGTGCAAAACAATCAAAGACATTGGATGAACTTTTTGTAGCTGTCGATGATCCACGGGTGCAATCGAAGGTCGAGGGATTCGGGGGTAAAGCCGTTATGACAGGGGCTCACCATAAATCGGGAACAGACAGAATTGCCGAGGTCGTCGAGAAGATGGCGGCGGACATTATCGTCAATATACAGGGAGATCAGCCGCTGATTGATCCGAATATGATTGATGAAGCGGTTCGGCCTATGATCGATAATCCGGAGATTCAAATGTCAACTTTGAAAAGGGAAATAGAAAAAGACGAGTTTGATGATCCCGGAGTGGTAAAGGTGGTGGTTGACGAGCGGGATTTCGCACTGTATTTTTCAAGGTCGCTCATACCCTATCCGCGTTACGACGAAAATATGCGAGTTTACGAACATGTCGGATTGTATGTGTATCGTAAAGATTTTCTTTTAGAAATATCTCAAATGCCGCAGGGACATCTGGAAAAAATTGAATCGCTGGAGCAGCTTCGCGTTTTGGAAAAAGGTCATAAAATTCTGGTCGTCGAAACGAAAATGGATAAAGCAGCCGGTATAAGTGTGGATACACCTGAGGATTTAGAGAGAGTGGAAAGACTAATTGATAAGATGAAAGGCTTAAGCGATGGTAATAAATAGAGAACCTATCGAACTTCTCTACCGTGACCTTCGGCCTGATACGAAAGAGATGCTTGATCGTGCAATTGAAAGTATCGTATCGGCCAAGAAAAATGACGGTAAGGTTGTGGTCGTTACGGGGAGCGGTCCCAATCTGCATGAGGGGGTAACAACACTAATCGGGGAGCTTATTCACAAAGGTATAGTCGATGGTGTGACTACCAGCTCAGCAGTTGTTGCCCATGAAATGGCGGGGACTCTGGAAGAAGTAAAAAGAGTGGATGGCATACAACTTGGGCTTACGGAAGATGTACTTCCCCGTGGCAACATCTTCGAAGCAAGCCTGATGTCGGCGGATTTTCTTGAAGAACTCAGAAAGGAAATGCTTATTGATACTGCGCTGCTTGAAAAAACACTCGGGCTCGATGGAAATGTTATCATTAAGGCAGCCGGCAATATGGCTTATCCTTTAGGATTGCGGACGGAGAATTTAGCCAAGGAGATATTGATTATTGCAAAAAGCAAAGGACTTCCTTTCGAGGCGGTGGCAGGCGCGGGTGCAGATGAACGTACGATGCTCGGGGCGGCGCATGCTAAAGACATACCTATTTTGGTTACTATACCACAGTTGGTTGGCGGCGGAATGGTGGGTCTTGCGATAGGGGATTCCATATCCATCACGGAAAGGGCCACAAGAGTAGCCCAGATGATGCAATCTGCCGATGTGATTATCGAGTCTGCCGTGGTCCTGAGCCAGGAAATCCACGATGGTCCGTTCGAAACGTACACCGGGCATGGTATATGGTCACATTGGGATGGTTTCGCTACTTACAGCTTGAAAGATAAGGTTTTAATACGCATTGATCTTGACCCGAGCTTAAAAAAAGCATGGGAGTTCGAGAAGCAGTCGAGCAAAGTACAAGCTGCGATAGATGAAGGATTACCCAAAACCAAACTGATGTCGATTCCTTTCCGGATGGAAATGTCAGGTTTTGCCCGATTGGAGAAAAGTATTCCGGTCGTGGCTGATTTAGGAGTTGCCTGGCCGATTATCGCGCTTCGTTTAGAAGAGGAGCTGGGAACATCGCTTGATTTTATTTCTTATCCGCAACAGAGTCCCGAAGGGCAGAAAATGCGAAAATGGATTGTTGAGAATATTAAGCCTATCGTAAAGAAGAAACTATTTCAATAGATTTGACCACAGCTTTCCAAGAACTCAAGAAGGAGGATTTTTATGTTTATTATCAAGCCCAGTATGAATCCTGAGACAAGCAGCAGAAGAAAATATTTTTTAGCCGGAACGAAATTTCAAATGTTGCTGATGCTGTCGGGTTTTGTGGTGATTTTAGTGATGTCTGTGTCGGCTTATGGGAAATTGGCGGCCGAATGGGACTTCAGCAAGGGGACATTAGGCTGGACGGGAAATAACAGGGTAGAGAAGCTGTCATCATCGTCGGAAGGGCTGCTTATTAAATCCACAGGCCAGGACCCGTGGATAGAAGGGCCGGCGATTGATTTGTCCGGTGACAAAATAATCAGGATGAAAATACGGATGAAATCAGATGCGGACACTTCCGCGGAGGTATTTTACGGAAAGACATTCAGGGCAGGGCATTCCGTCCGATTCACCATCCGAAATGACGGTCAATGGCATGATTACAGCGTTATTATTCGAGAGAAATTAGGGAGCGGGACACGTTTTCGCCTTGATCCGTGTACAGGCCCGGGACACATCACAGTTGCTTTTATAAAAGTAGAAGCGATTGGGGAAATAGTTATTCCGCTGTTAAAAAAACCTAAGAAAATAGAAAGAATCATAAGCAGGGGGGCCTCGGTCGAATCGGGGAGTTTGGAATTTGAACAATATGGAGACAAATGGGGAAACTATATCGTTAAAGTAAACGGTTCAGAAATGGCGGCCGGATATGAATGCGAATTGATAGGGGTGGTTTTCAATGAGGTGCCTGAATGGCTCAATCTAAAAGACGCGAAGGTTACGTTTGAGGGTAAGACGGCGGGCGAATTTATCAGTAAGGCGGTCATCAAAGACAGCAGGGGGGCGGAGTGGGAAGTTCAAAGAAGCATCATGCCCGCTAAACAAAAAGGAACGCTTATAGTGGAAGCGCAGATGAGGGTAAATAAAGACAGGGACATTGTCCACATTCCCTGGCTGACGATTTTTCCGGGTCTCGACACGTTCGGCGAAAGAAAATACCAGGGTTTATTCGCTGGCGTGGAATATCTTTGTGATGAGCCAAGCAGCAGTACCGCAGATATTGAAACTCCGGAACATGTCCGCCGTGTTCCTGAACCGGTCAAGATAACTTTTCCTCTTATGGCAGTTGCGCATGATGGCAATTATATCGGGGTGATATGGGAACCATCCGATATGGTTGCGGCTACTTTCGATTCGCCGGACAGGATTTATAATTCGGGCGCACACGTTATGGCACTATCGGGACCTGCTGTGGGGGAGCTTCGTTTTGAGAATGGATTTTGTGCCCATACGCCTTTCAAGCTTAAAGCGAATAAGCCGCTGAAGGTTTCCATTCTGATAGTTGGCGGCGTTGGAAAAACTGTTGTCCCTGCGATTAAGCATTATGCGGCGTTGAAAGGATTGCCCGCTGTGCCCAGGTTCGAAGGGGGTTTAGAGGCTGCGGTCAATCTGCTTGCCCACGGCTGGCTCGATTCGCAGATAAATCACGATGGTCTTTTCAGGCATGCGGTTTGGGGTAACAATTTTCCGCCTACACGGGCGGCGGATGCCGCAGCGTTTATCGACTGGCTCAGCAATTATTGTAATGATAAAACACTTAGTGGGAGACTTAACGATGCAAAATATCAGACGCTGGGAAAAATACCATCGGGACAGCATTTTTCGAGCAGTGTCGGGCATGCACACTTACCGACGGCGCCTTTTATCTTTGGGCGGACGTATGAATTCGTACAGAAAAGGCATCGTGAATCGATGGGGCTGCTTGGTAATTTCGACGAAGACGGCATAAAAATTTACACATCCGGCAAAACAGACTATTCGAGAACTCATTTTGCAAAACATGCCAATGGTTTATCAGGACGGGATATGGTCGGGATTCTTGAAGGTGCAGCTTTATCAGGGGATACAGAGCTTATCAGTAAATCGCTTAAGCTGCTTGATAAACAGACGGATCTTTACGCCGGGACCGTACCGCGTGGAGCGCAGACATGGGAGGTGCCACTGCACACGCCGGATATATTGGCTTCTGCGTATATGGTTAAGGCTTATACTCTCGGCTATATTATTTCAGGTCAGGAGAAATATCTCGAACAGGCGAGGTATTGGGCATGGACAGGTGTTCCATTTGTCTATATTTATCCGCCGACATCGGCTTCGGTGGGGCCGTATTCGACAATCGCCGTATTAGGCGCAACAAATTGGCGGGCCCCTCTTTGGCTGGGAAGGCCTGTACAATGGTGCGGGCTTGTTTACTGCTCGGCGTTACATATGCTGAGCGAATACGATAAGGAAGGCCCCTGGCAAAAAATCGCAAAGGGGATTACAGCTACCGGCCTGCAAATGTCATGGCCTGTGACGGATAAGGAACGACAGGGGCTGCTGCCTGATTTCTTCGACTTGGAGGTGCAAATAAGCGACGGGCCTGCTATCAATCCGGGCACGGTGCAGGCTCATATAACGGAGCTTTACGATAAAGGTAAAATATATGATGCGAAGAAAGTGAGCAGGCCCGGCTGGTTCATTCATGCCCCCTGTGTGATAAGTGATATACGGGAAGATAATAAGTCGGTTATGTTCGGAACAGAAGGCTGGGGAGAAAAACAGTACTATGTGCTGGTTTCAGGGATTAAGCAGCGGCCCAGAGATGTCCTGGTGCGTAAAGTTATTCAGGAATCTGTAAAGACCTTATCTTTTGAGTCTGCTGAAAAGGAATTTCACAGCAAATATGGAAATCTGGTAATAACACTCCGAGGTAAATCAGAAGTTAGAATCAATTACTGATTGGGCGCAAGGATTTATTTGTCTAAGAGCTCGCCGGTTGCCTTGTTCCAACGTATGGTCCGGACTTTAATGCGGTGGTCTTCAGCATGGCAATCGGTGCAATATTTCTGATTAGCGGACTTATCGAAAATAGTCTCAGCTCCCGCCAGAAAGGGCTTGTGACTGCTCACATGTTTGATTTCGTTCCTTGGATGGCACATCATACAGGTCGGGTTAATTCTTTCCTTAGGATACATGATTTCAGGCGGCGTTACGTTATCTTCGTCACTGCGATGGCGCTCGGACTCGCCGTGACATCTTTCGCACCCTATGCCTGCTCGTTCATGGGTACGAGCGAGCTTTTCGTCACCGAAAGCGTAATGGCACGCACTGCAAAAAGGATTGGCGACAAATATTTCTTTTTTGGTCTTTTCTTGAGAGAGTTGCCCTTTGGCTTGTTTTAATGTAGAGTCGTCAGGGGTCTTTTTTTCAAATGAGCAGTTTGCTGTAAAAACCAGCAAACTGCTCACAATAAATCCAACCACTGTCACGACGTGCGATTTCGTGGCCTTCATATTTTTCCTGCTTGATTCCTTCGTTGCTTTGTCGGCCCCTTAAAGCCGGCTTTACGGACTTCGCGAGTTTATTTTCTATTAGACATATTCCCAGTCTTTGAGCCACTGGTAGCCTGCCGGCAGATTGGCCCACGCCCGGTCCATTGCTTCTTCAAGCTCTTTGACTTCAGCAATGTCTAATTGGCGGCGTTCCTGGACGGCCTTTACGACGTTATCCACCTGGTGTGGATTAATCATACCGGGGATAGGCGCGGTTATAGCCGGGTTGCAGAGTATATACTGGATGGCCAGTCGAGCAAGTTTATCGTCCTGCTGGGCTGTCGGGCTATTGGGTGAGCTATCTCCCATAAAGAGTGAATTGTTTGCAAAAGGTTTGATACCGAAGAAGCCCACATCATGCTCCTTTAACACATCGAAGAGGCTGTCTTTCGGCAGTTCTTTGCTCTTGGCGGTATATGGTGTAACGACGACCTGAACGATCTCCGGATAGGTTTCAATCATCCCTTTGATATGCGGCCGGTCATGAGAAGAAAGCCCGGTGAAGCGAACTTTGCCCTGTTTTCTGGCCTTTTCAAGCGAGCCCATCATCTCGTCAACTTCGGAATTGGTGTGCCGTCCGCTTTGCTCGTGCATCGTGATGCGCCAGAGGTCCACGTAATCGAGCTTTGTTTTGCTCATGCCTTTATCAAGCGTAGCCAGCAAGGCATCGACCGTGCGGAACTTTTCATTTCGCATTTCCTCCTGGTACCAAGAGAAACCGAGGTGCATGGCATCGCGCCTTCCCCTCAGGGCCTCGGAATAAGCCGTAACTTCCTCCCACGTGCAGGCGTCAATATAATTGATGCCGTGTTCGATACATCTTGTAACAACATCGCGGCGGTTGTTCCTGAAGCCGTCGCTTTCGAGGTCTGCGCTCAGCCAGCCCCCGCCCTTGAAAACCCCGGGAACCATCTTATCGATTCGTTTCCAGTGCCCGCCCAGACACACAGCCGAAATCGAAAGCCCGGTTTTCCCAAGGCGCCGATACTCCATATCCGGGTTGTAGCTGCGGGGTTTCTCCGCTTTACCGAACTGCATACTTTCACATCCGGCTGCGCCGAGACCTGCAGCAAGACCCGCTGCGGCCGCTGCACCGTTGCGCATAAACTTGCGGCGTGTTAAGTCATTGGCTCTGCCCGATTGCCCTTGCTTATGGTCCATAGTTTTCTCCCTTTTTATCTTAACTGCAATTGCTGCTTATAGTTTATTATCACGTTTTTATGCTTATTTTCTTGAAACATTCTTTTAGATAATCTCTCGATTTGACCAGATTTACCGACATCACATCGGCGTTGGGATGGCCGTGCATGAACGGATTGACGTATCCCTGGTATTTAATATCGGCCAGAGCCTGTATCCAGGGCACCATATACGTCGGGCCGATACCGGGGAGCTGCTGAGAGTCCGGATAGTTCTGCCAGGCATAGAAGTAGAAAAGCTGCTTTCCACAGATGCGTATCGCCTCGGGCACTGAAGCTTTAAGGCTCTGGATGTGATACGGTGCCAGCGCAATGCCCAACCTCGGTGAAGTGTTGATATCGACAAACGCCTTGAGCGAATCCAGCGTGCAAAGCAGCGCTCCGACGTGGTTTTCGATTGCCAGGTATGAGTTGTATTGGGCGGCCAGTTCCGTCAGAGGTTTTAGCTCTTCGGTAAACTTTTGCATCCTGCCGGTCAACTCCTCAGGCTTACACGGCGGGGCACTGCCTCGAACAGCTACACCACCGCCGACATTGCCCAGCAGTTCCGCGTAACGCTCGTAGCCTCCCTTGTAAACCGAAAACGAGAACAGTTTAAGTTTATGCTCAGCAAGCATGTTCTTAAGACCATCCGGCCCCAGTCGCTTAGCCACATCGTCAAGATGAGGACAGCCATTATGGGCCGACCAGATGTCGATAGCTTCGAAGCCTATATTGGAAATTCGCTCGCAGGCCTTTTCGATGGGTAACTGCATGAAATGTATCGACGAGGTTGACAGCCGCATTTGCCACTTTTGTTCTGCAGTGACGGCTTTTTTTTCGACATGGGTACAAGAAGATGCTGTAATCCCTGCCGCTGTGCACGTACCCACGACTTTTAGAAAATCACGTCGGTTAAGGTTTTCGTCCATTGTAAAACTTATTTTTAATAAACTTTAAGTAAAATAAGTGTTAGCAGTCAGGAGGAAAACTAACATGCCAATCTTTATATGTCAAATCTTATTTTAATCAAAAACTCTATTTCAGACCTATTTGAAGTATGGGGATTTTTGCTTGACCTTGTTAAAAAAAGAAACTATATTCACATTTTATGCAACTGTTATAATCATGGTCAATCTTAAAAAATTTATCATACGGAAAGGAACTATGATGAGCGAAAAAAAACAGTCAAAAAACCGCATCAATAATCACATAAGCCGTCGCAGTATGCTCAGGATGGTTGCCGGTACAGGTGCTGCCGGTGCTGCTGCCCTTACCATTGGCTCCTGTGCAACTGGAGCAGGACATTTGAGGCCGGCAGCCACCAGGGGACGTATCAAGCACTCAATTGCTTCCTGGTGCTTTGCGCCGTATTGGGATCTTGACAAGATGTGCCAAGTCGCCAGGCAGCTCGGCTGCAAGAGCATTGAGCTGGTCGGCCCTGATGACTTTGCCACTCTTAAAAAGTACGGACTGACTTGTGCGCTGGCACCGAACGGTACGCCTGATCCTCCGTTTGTAAAGGGCTTCAACAATCCTGAATACCACGATATGATTATCGCCAAAACCCGCGAGACTATTGATGCATGCGCCGAATATAATTTTCCCAATGTCATTGCTTTTACCGGTTTTCGTGAGGACATACCTGACGATGTCGGTGCCAAAAACTGCGTCACAGGGCTCAAGAAAATAATCGGCTATGCAGAAAGAAAGAAGGTCAATCTGTGTATGGAGATACTCAACAGCCGCGTTGACGTCGAGATGAAAGGCCACCCCGGCTACCAGGGCGACCATACCGATTACTGCATGGAAATTATCAGGCGGGTCGGCTCACCGAGGATGAAATTGCTGTTTGACATATACCATGTGCAGGTCATGGACGGTGACGTAATCTCTCGTATAAGGCAATACAAGGATTACATTGGCCACTATCATACAGCCGGTAATCCAGGCAGGGGCGAGCTCGATGACAAACAGGAAATAAATTACCCGCCGATTATAAAGGAAATCGTAAAGACGGGCTACCGCGGCTACGTCGGCCACGAGTTCGTACCTACGCGAAATCCCCTCGAGGGCTTGACTGAGGCTGTCACCATCTGTGACGTCTGAAAAAAGGTGAATACAAATAAAAAACCGTCCCGGCCGAAACCGGGACGGGGTATAGTTGTTTATTCGATGACCAAGTCCGGGTTTTCCGGCCCGAAATGTTTAAGCAAAACGATTGGGTCAGACTTCGAGAGATTTGTGATTTTCACTCCCTCTTTCGCTGCCTGTTCGCTGACGAAGTATTCGTCATAGGTCAATTGGCCATATCTAATAAGCGCTGGTGTCTCTATGTCCCAAGGTCCCATTGTACCGTGCCCCTGCATAGTGATAAATCCGTAGCAGGCGCTGTCCTTGATTGTGACGGTCTTGTTGGGCAGGATTGTAAGCTCTTTAGCGCTGAAGGCGGCTGACTTATAGCAAATCCAGTTTTCGATATATCCCTGGGCTTGCATCTGCTTAACCGGTCGGATGGGCTTTGGCGCCATGAAGCGATTCTTTGCGAAATCCGGGTCGACATTGAGTTCCCAGTCGATAACGCTTAGAAGCCATTCCACGTCCCCTTCCTTGTCCTTCGGGGTATCTTTCCACAGCAGCTCCTTAGGCACGACCTGGTCGTGCGTGATGTTCTCATACATCGCAAAGACGTCCGAGGCCTTCTGGGGCTCGTATGTGCAAAGGCTTCCGGGGGCATGCAGGACGCCGGGCGGGACATCCCAGCCTGTCCCGACATCGAGACGATAAGCAGCCGACAGACTCGTGATTGTGTTGTCTCTTCCCTCGGCCGCATCCTTAAGGGCCTTGAGGACCTGTTCCCTGGTCACACCGGGATTGAGGCCGAAGAAGGTATAGGGGAAGTCGCCGCCGTGGTTGTTCGCCTGCGGTGGGAAATAATACGCTTCGGGCTTACCTAACTGGCCGGTCAGCGCGGCTTGCTCATCGCGATGATGAATATGGTGCGGCAGAGCACCCTTGTTATCGAAGAATTTCGAGTACATCGGCCAGCGTTTGTGTTCGTTCCACAGCCTCTCGCCGATGATTTGGCCTTTAAGCTCGTCAATAGCATCTTTGAGAAGGACTTTTTCGGTTTTTCCATTGTCCTCGAAGACGATGAAACTCAAGCCTTCATTAGGTGAGGTCAAAGGGCCGTTGTCCGCCGGTGTTGTTGATGCAAACCAGCGCTCATCGATACCACCTCGTTCACCACCAAGCGCATAATAATCGTCCGGATGGAGCTTGATACGCCGACCCGGCACACAAAAGGAACGCGGCACCCAGTTCGGGGCCAGTCTTAAAATTCCCTTTCCCTGTTCAAGTGCTTTATTTGCGATAGAATTAGCAGACATAAATACTCCTTAATTCAAAAGTGCATAAGAGCGAACGTTATAGGTGAAAAAATAAAAACACATACGCTTCTGTGCTTATGCTTTTTTGACTGTTTTCCATTCTTTACTTTTAGCCGATGTCAGTACTGCGTCACAAACATACTGTGTTGCGAGGGCGTCACGGAAGGTCGGAGCTGTGGGCTTGCCCTCGGCCAGGTTTTGCATAAATTCAGCGGCCTGGTGGACGAAAGAATGTTCGTAACCAATCTGCAGACCGGGGACCCACCATTTATCCATGTACGGCATATCGCTGTCTGTAACGTGAACCGAACGCCAGCCTCGTACGATAGAATCGTCATTGTGATCGAAGTAGCTGAGACGATGCAGGTCATGAAGGTCCCATGCGATAGAGGCCTTTTCACCGTTGATCTCGAAGGTATAGAGGGCCTTGTGGCCGCGTGCGTAGCGGGTTGACTCGAAGTTGCCGAGCGAGCCGTTATCATAGTGGCAAATGAATGTGCAGGCATCGTCGATACCCACCGGCTCGACCTTACCGGTTTCAGCGTGCATGCGCTCTTTAACGAAGGTCTCGGTCATGGCGCATACATCGGTGATAGGCCCGTTGTGCCACATGGCCGTGTCTATGCAGTGTGCCAGCAGGTCACCGGTTACGCCTGAGCCGGCGGCCTTGACGTCCAGCCTCCATGTAGCCATCCCGCCTTGGGGTACTTCTTTTGATATGGTCCAGTCCTGCAGGAAGTTGGCCCGATAGTGAAAAATCTTTCCGAGCCTGCCTTCGTCGATGAGCATTTTGGCCAGTGTCACTGCGGGCACCCGCCGATAGTTGAATGAAACGAGGTTGGGTACTCCGGCATCTTCAATAGCCTTGACCATTTGTTCGGCCTGTGCGACGTTCAGTGCCAGAGGTTTCTCACAACATATGGCCTTGCCTGCTTTGGCGGCGGCGATTGCTATCTCGGCGTGCAGATTGTTTGGTACGCAGATTTCCACGACGTCGATATTTTCATCCTCAATCACCTTGTGCCAGTCGGTAACGTATGATTTGTATTCCCACTTATCGGCAAAGGCCTTGGCTTCTTCTTCCACCAGTCCACATACAACCTGCAGCACAGGGTCGTAAGGGACGTCGAAGAAGTGTTTGACCTTATGGTAGGCATTGGAGTGCGTCCTGCCCATAAAGCCGTATCCGATCAGTCCAATATTAAGTTTTTTCTTCGCCATTTTAGTAATTCCTTATTCAAGTTCTTAGGCTATAAAAAGCATATGTGAAGCACCAATTCCGAATTCACAACTAAGACGTCCACCCGTGCGCCGCCCGCACTTTGAGCATCACATCGAGGATCGCGTTCCACGTATCCTGCGTTTCGAGCATCGCGTTGGAGAACATGCACCCGTCCCAGCAGATGTGCTGGATGCCGCGCGCCGCGGCGTCCTTAAGCCAGTAGCCTGCGCAGCGGACGATGTCGAGCTTGCCGTTGGGGTCGTCGGCCGGGCAGTGCTTGCCCGTCTTGTCGTGCGAACCTGCGCCGTGCACTTCGCCGTCGTTCTGCGCCACGTGGAAGTCGATCGTCCAGGGCC
>CAZZAX010000082.1:0-25507 GCA_964653075.1 uncultured Pirellulales bacterium | reverse complement strand
TAAATCAGGGCAGAGCCTGTTTCTTCTATCGGGAAAAGCCCTATCCCGGTCACACCGCAGGTAGAACAATCATCAATACGAGTACATCGTCTAAATGGCCTCCTGAGGTATCTTAAATTCAAAGATGAGGGGTGTTCTGGGAGAAGACGGAACTTTCAGTTGAATTAAGGCGGGCAATTGTTAAAAAATGAGCTGCTTCGCCCGTTTTATTTGTGATTCCGGTCAGATAATTTGACATAAAAACAGTTTTAGGTCTTGTATTTTGAGTCAGGTTTGGTATTATGGTCAATATAATCGGAGGGTCGGTATAAAAATGACGTCAAATGGGCATTGTCGAATTAGAAGCCCAAAATGATGTTGTGCGTTTTTTAGACAATACAATTGTAAACTTCTTCACAGAAACTTGGCATTTTGCAGGTCAGACCGGACGGAATGTAGGAGCGAAAAAAGGAAGTGAAATTGAGTGAGATAATATGATGAAAGTAAAGAGCACAAAAAGGCAAGATAACAAAGTGAATGGCAATTTAGGATTAGCCAGACGGACTATTCTGATATTGATTTCCGTGGCTGTAGTTGTTGCTGTAGGTGTGTTCGGATTTTTACGTTATAAGACGGGCGGCTCTGGTAGTTCGAATACGGGAACGGGATTGTTTACAGTAGAACAAGGTGATTTGACTATCAGCGTGACTGAAAGCGGTGACATCAAGGCTGTTGACTCGGTAGATATTAAGTCCAAGGTGGAAGGACGGGCGACTATAGTCAGCATTGTTCCTGAAGGTACTACTATAACTCCGGAAGATGTGAATGATGGCAAAGTGCTGGTAGAGCTGGATTCTTCGAAGTTGGAGGAGCAAATAGCACAAAAGAACATTGAGTTTGCAAACGCCGAAGCAGCCCACGAAGATGCAAAAGAATCCCATCTTATTCAGGTAAAACAAAATGAAAGTGACATTACTGCCGCCGAGTTGAAAGTGAAATTCGCCCTGATAGACTTTCAGAAGTATCTGGGTGCAGATATTGCAGATCAAATAATTAGTGAACCGAATTTTGATCCTAATATGATATCCCTGATGAAAGATCCCAACAGCCTGGGTGGCGAGGCTTCGAAACAAGTGGATACATTACAAGATGCTATTTTTCTTGCCCGGGGAAACTTAGACAAAGCGACTGATTTCTTGGAAGGGACCGAAAAGCTGCGCGATGCGAATTACGCATCAGAGCTTGATTTGAAAAGTGCTCAACTGGATAAAGCCAGTAAAGATGTTCAAGTGAAAGCAGCCTTGAAAGAAATGGAATTGTTTCAGCTTTACGATTTCAGCAAACAAGCCCAGACGTTCCTGAGCGACTATAAGGAGGCCAAGCTGGAATTAGAGCGAACTCAGGCACGAGCCCGTGCACAGTTGGCCCAGGCCAAGGCGAAGCTGGCGAATGCGAGTGCCACGTTCGAAATGCAAAGGAAGCGCCTGGAAAAACTCAACGACCAGATTAAAGCTTGTGTGATTAAGGCCCCTGCCCCGGGTCAGGTAGTTTACTGGTCGAGCACGGAACGGTGGGTCAGGTACAAGATTGAGCAGGGAGCGGAAGTACCTGAAGGCTATAAGATTATCACGATACCTGATGCATCCAAAATGAAAGTCGAGATCAAGATTCACGAAGTCTGGATTGATAAGATTGAGCCGAACCAACCGGCCAGGATAACCATTGCTGCATTTCCGGATAAGGTCTTTACGGGCAGGGTGCTGAAAAAAGCACCATTAGCAAACCCCGATGAATTCCTGAATCCGGACCTTAAAGTTTACACTACTGATGTGAGCATTGACGGAATGGACGATGCTATCAAGACCGGTATGACAGGGAAGGTTGAAGTGCTTATTAATGAGCTAAAGGACGTTCTCTATGTGCCGATACAATCGGTCGTCACGGTGGACGACAAAGAAGTCTGCTATGTTATGGCAGGCAGCCGTGCGGAGAAACGTGAGGTTGAGACGGGATTGTTTAACGACAATTTTGTTGAGATAAAAAGTGGTTTGACCAAGGGCGAGAAAGTGTTACTTGCTCCGCCGAGATGGACTGCATCAGAGACAGAAAAGAAAGAAGAATCAGCTAAACAGTAAAACTATAATCATAAACGTCGGTTATTATGCGATTTTTTGGAATTAAAAGGACGGCCAAGTTAGGTATCAAGAGCCTTTGGATGCACAAGCTGCGTTCGACTCTGACCGCATTAGGAATTATCTTCGGCGTCTCCTCAGTTATTGCTATGCTTGCCATAGGTGAGGGAGCCAGCCAGGAAACACAGGCGGTGATAGCGCGGCTTGGCAGCACCAATTTGATTATTGAAACAGTTGAGCCGCCAAAGGTACGAGCCGACACCGGCGGGGCAAATAGAATGAACAGCTACGGCTTGACCTACAAGGATGCCGAATCAATTCAAAACACTCTTCACGACGTTGAGGTTGTTGTACCCATTCGCGAGATAGACCAGGAAGCACGATATCTTAGTCGCAAGGTGGGGATTAAAATCATAGGCTCTATTCCCTGGTACACGGAGATTTCGCCTCTAAAAGTGGTTCATGGAAGATTCCTTAGCAGTATTGACCTTCATCAGCAACAAAGTGTATGCGTGGTCGATGAGCAGCTCGTGAGCGGCTTGTTCGGATTTGTGGATCCGCTTGGCAAAGATGTTCAAATACAGGGTAATAGTTTCAAGGTTGTAGGTGTGGCCGGGGCACCGCCTTTGGCCGGTAAGGATGATTTTGACAATGCTGTGCCAGCGGCAGTCGGTTCTGACAGTGGGGCTACGGGTAGCATATATTTGCCTTTGTCAACCGCTAAGTCCCGATTCACCGAGATAACAGCCAGCTTTAGCGGGGGTAAGGAAAGTTTGGAAAGGGTACAGCTACAAAAGATCACTGTGAAAGTTAAATCGGCCGAGCAAGTGTTACCGATGCGTGATATTTTGGATACCTTGCTGGGACGTATTCATGAAGACAAGAAGGACTACCGTATAGTTGTTCCCCTTGAGCTGTTGCGCCAGGCCAAACGAACCCAGCGTATTTTCAGCATTGTGCTCGGTTCAATCGCTGCAATTTCACTTCTTGTCGGTGGTATAGGAATTATGAACATTATGCTGGCCACCGTTAGTGAGCGAACGCGGGAGATTGGAATCCGTCGTGCACTCGGTGCTAAGAAACGCGATATTATCGTTCAATTCCTTTCTGAGACTTTAATCTTAACATTTTCCGGTGGTATCCTGGGGATTGTTCTGGGTTCTCTTCTGCCGTTGCTGGTAACTCGTTTTGGTCATATGCCTACAGTCATTACGATTAGTTCTCTGATTTTATCGTTCGGAATCAGTGGATTGGTAGGCGTAGTCTTTGGTCTGTATCCGGCCTATCGTGCGGCCAATATGGACCCGATTGAATCGCTCAGGCATGAATAGACCAACAGTTCCCCCGCTCTGTCCTGCGTATCCTCAAAAGCCGGCTCAGAAAAAACCGATATTTTGCAGGCACTTTGATATGGCATAACACCTTCAAAGAAATATACCCTCAGAAGACCAATGCGGTCTTCTGAGGGTTCAATTGCGAAACTTCCAACTTGGCGATTAACTGCTTACAATATACAAGAGGCGAAGCTACTTGGCTGTAGGAAGTCGGTTACAGCAAGTTGTTGATAACTTCCTCTTTTGCTAACAGGTCAAATGGAAACATGCTGCGACGACTGTGCCTGCTTCCGCAGCTTCGTTAAATCGCTTTATAGCCACAGCCGTGCGGCATACTTCGACTTCAATTCCACGATCCCTACAAAGCTCCACCACGATATCAGATACCCTCATCATGCCACTGGCTCCAGTTCCGATGACCAGCTTCTCAGGTGCCGCATCAAGCACCGTGGTAATGTCGCCCGGGAGAAGACTGTGGCCTTGTGCTCTCAACCAATTATCCTGAATGTGTCCATCAGGATGAAGGATCAGGTCCGACGTGAACTCCCTTCCCCCAATAGTCATTCTTCCAAACGAGTAGCCATCGATTATGAGTTTCATCATTATTGCCAATTATTTTTTATATAGTTTTCCGCAGCCTCTGCAAGAAGTTTACATTGGATAAACGTGATTTTCAAGGAAAAAACTGTACCTTAAGACGCGATGTTAGAAGTATGGTATTTTTCAGGTCAAATCTTGTGTTACCAACAGTCAAGTTATTGCCTTTATATATATAGAGTGAGAATTATATAGTATGTGATTGTGTTTGGACAAGAACAATGAAAAGGATAATATTAATAACCATACTCATAGTTTTTGGTACTCTAACGAGTTTCCCAGTACCCGTAGAAAATCCGGAAGGCGATGCACACGGTTTCGACATGTTGGGTACTATAAGAGCAGATAGCGCAGCAGCAAGCATCGAAGAAGATAAAGTGGTGTTATATTTAGAACAAGTGCAGGAACCAATGACGAGCCCTGGCATTGAGCAGTTTTTCAGCGGCAATAATACTACTGAACCGTCCGGGGTCCGGAACACTGAGAAGAAGAGCGATACGGAGAAAAAGGATGCTCAAAAAGAGCAGATCAGGGTACGGACCAAAATAAAATGTGTAGAATCGATATTAAAGAACGCCGCTATTGAACCTTATTACGTCAACGGTCAAATAGAAGGACTTCGAATAAACGGCCTGGACGAAATTTCGGAGGCAAAAGCCCTTCTCCTTAAGAGCGGTGATATTATTCTCGCTGTAAACGGACAAACTTTAAGCAGCAAGAAAGAGGCCTACGATATTTTCAAAAAAGCAAGGAAAGAGCCGATTATGATAGTCGAACTGTTGCAGGATGGAGAGGCTAAAAAACTCTTGTTTGATTTTCAGGGGGCTGTGTGAGGAATTCTGGCATATGATGACTTCCCTCAACACGAGTTCGCCGTTTAAATGGCCTTCTGGGCGCTTTAAATTTAACAATGAGGAATGGTCTGTGAGAATCTGAAAGTATTAGTTGAATTACAACAGGTGGTTATTAAAATGGAGCGGTAGGGAAAAACAAATGTGGGAAGTTGGAGCAATTATTGCGTTCGTCTTAGTTGTTGACCTATGCGTCATAGGCATATGCAAGTTGTTGCGACGCACGACGAAAGGATGCGATAACAAGACAAAAAGGCAAATTGTTGGCAGCGAAGAACACCTCTTAAAAAAATCTCTGAGCAGGAATGCGAGAGTTCACCTGTAAAAGTTCTTGGCAACATATTTCCGAAGAGGACATTTACAAAAATACCCTCTCCCAAAGCCAAAACTTAATTTGCATAACCATGAACTTGTATCTAAACACTCGATCAGCTCGCCGTCTTGGAAAATCTTTGTCTTGCAAAGGTGCTCAAATCCTGATTTGTAGCACTTGAAATCCTTTGGGCATTCCGTACCGCTGATGATTTCTTCTATTTGTGTTTTATGATTTTGCGTGATTTCCATTGCCAGCTTGACCTTTAGTGTGCCCGGCTTATGGTCTCATACGGCTCCTTTGGTTTACGATGGTGCTTCTGATTATATCATAAGGCCAAAAAAAGCCCTTGCTTACAGCAACCTCCAGGAAGCAAGGGCTTACCAAAGAGTTATATGTCTTATGTTATATATTAACCAACCGGTTTTTTATGTAAATCAGGGTTTGGCCTGATTCTTCTATAGGGGAAAACCCTATGATATCCTTCAGTATGAGTTCGTCGTTTAAATGGCCTCCTGAGGCGCTTTGAATTGAAAAATGAGGGGCGATATGTAAGGTTGTACAATTAGGCTTAACTGCCTTTTCGTTGCACTTCTCCAGAAGTTATATCAACGAGGTACACTAATACCTAATCAAAAAATTTTCCTTGACGGGAAAGTGGCTGATGTGGTATAAATAGATTAGTGAGGGCTGGATCTGTATCTGTGGGTATCGAAGTATTCTGAACCACCCAGGCAAGGGGACTTTATCATTTGTTGAATCGAGGAGGAGTTATTGTGCAAGACATAGAGTTAGTAGAATCGATGACTTTGTGTTTCACAATTGAGTTTTTACATTTCGACTAATAATCCATATTCTGAGAACAACAAACATTTTGGTTTGTGGCAAAAAACAGTCGTTATTATTGTAATCTTTTATTAGGAGTAAATATCATGAAAACTCGGGTAGTCTGGTTGACAGCAGTTTTATTGATAGGATTCATCGGATTCAGTCCAGGCCACGCACAAGAAGTCGAGAATCTGCTGGTCAACGGTGGCTTTGAGAGCGGCGCCATAGATCCGTGGATCACCTATGGCGGTGTGACCACGGAAGTTGTGGATAGTCTGGAGGGTGCCGTAGTTCCCGAAGATCCGATTGAGGGGAAATATTGTCTACATCTTGATGTAACCACATTAGGTGCAAACAACTGGGATGTTGGCCTAAAGCACGGAGGCCATGTTTTTGAACAAGGCAAACAATACACGCTTTCCGCCTTTGTTAAATGCAGTGAAGGCACACTGGATATCCGTTTCAAGCCGGAACGGGATGGATCTCCATTTGAGGGATATCCTGAACAGATCTTCACCATGACCCAGGAATGGACAGAATTTAGCGTAACCACTCCTGTTTTCACCGAGACCGTAGACCCAGCGGCCATCACTTTCCACATAGGCTTCGCAGAAGGGAACCTCTGGATCGATGGCATAAGATTCTATGAAGGCGAGTATGTCCCGCCAGCTTTCAAAAAAAAGCTTACGGCTGATGAGCCCAGCCCTGAAGATGGCGCCGTCGATGTTCCTCGTGATACAATATTGAGCTGGGAACCGGGCCCGCTCGCCAACACGCACAACGTGTACTTCGGCACCGTCTTCGATGACGTCAATAATGCCGATACCACCAATACGCTGGACGTCCTGACCAGCCCGGGCCAGGCTGAAACCGAATACGACCCAGAGGGGCTTCTCGAATTCAGCCGGACTTATTACTGGCGTGTCGATGAAGTCAATGCACTGCCGGATTCCACCGTCTTCAAAGGGGACGTCTGGAGTTTTACTGCTGAGCCCTTTGCCTACCCGATTGCTAACGTAACCGCCACGTCAAGTTCGAATACCCAGGATATGGGGCCTGAGAAAACGGTTGATGGCTCCGGACTCAACGCCGATGATCGGCACTCAGCAGAACCAATGGATATGTGGCTAAGTAGTGTACTGGGTCCTCAGCCTACCTGGATACAGTATGAATTCGACAAAGTTTACAAACTCCATGAAATGTGGGTCTGGAACTCGAATCAGTTGCTTGAGTCCTCTTTCGGTCTTGGAGCGAAGGACGTTACGGTTGAGTACTCCGAAGACAACGTTAACTGGACATCGCTGGGTGATGTTGAATTTGCTCAGGCCCCCGGCTCGTCTGATTACATGCACAACACAACTGTCGATATGGCTGGCGCGATGGCAAAGTACGTCAGGCTTAATATAAGCAGTAACTGGGTTGGGCTGTTACCTCAATACGGTTTGAGTGAAGTCAGGCTCTTCTCCATTCCGGTCCGGGCAAGAGGGCCCAAACCGGCTTCAGGAGGCAAAGGTGTTTCACGGGATTTTGTTCTTGATTGGCGAGACGGAAGAGAGGCGGCCTCGCATGAGGTCTACTTCAGCCAGGATAGGCACTCCGTAACTGATGGTACGGCCCTTGTGGCTACAGTGAGCGAAAGCAGCTATCAGCCCGGTTCTCTTGATTTTGGACAGATTTACTACTGGAAGGTTAATGAGGTTAATGATGCTGCAAGCACTCCTTCCTGGGAAGGTGCCGTCTGGAACTTTTCCTCCATAGAGTACTTCGTTGTTGACGATTTTGAGAGCTATAATGACCTTGACCCCGCTGATCCTGCAAGCAACAGGATATTTAATGCCTGGTTGGACGGATTTGACAATCCTGCAATAAACGGATCTATTGTTGGTTATGGTAATCCTCCATTCACAGAGCAAGAAATTGTTCATGGCGGCAGGCAGTCGATGCCGTATTTCTACGACAACAGCGTCGGGAACTCTGAGACGACTCTGACGTTGAGTGACACCCGTGACTGGACCATAGGAGGTGTTACGGAATTATCAGTGTGGTTCCGTGGTGAGCCGAACAATGCTGCTGAGAAGATGTACATCGCCCTAAATGGCAGCGCAGGGGTCTATCATGACAATCTCAATGCACCACTGATAGATACCTGGACCCAATGGAATATTGACCTGCAGGTGTTTGCAGACCAGGGCGTAAACTTGGCCAATGTCAACACAATTGCTATCGGTTTCGGCGATAAGAGCAATCCATCAGTCGGTGGCTCAGGTACAATGCTATTCGATGACATAACGGTTGGCAATCCCATATTCTGACAAAGTTGCTGCCTGAACGCGCCGATGTATTACTATAAAAAGTTTAGTTTATTTACCTTAGTCCTCGGCGAGGTAGTGTGGTCAACCGGTCTCCCCCCAGCCGGAGCCGCCGCCTCGCTATTTTTACTTACGCGCATATCGAATAAAACAGGTTTCTAAGAGCAATTTTTCTATAGCTAACAAATAATAAAAGCCCCTGCGGCGAGGTGGGTGATGAACTCGTTCCCACAGGGGCCTTAACTGAACCGACATATTTTCAAAACTAAGTTATAGTACTCTTCGTCTACGTAGCCGGTCGATAAATTCTATGACGATTTTCATCCCTTAATCTGTGCTGCTTTTTCCTGTCTTAGATGAAGGACTAAGTTGAGGACATCCTTTACGCTGATTATGCCAATGAGCTTGCCCTCTGATGTGACCGGGACTCTTCGAAATATGTTCTTGATCAAAAAGTCACAGATATTAACCAGAGCGCTATTTTCTTCAAAATGAACTGCAGGATCTGTCATATAGTCATTAACTGTCTTGTTCTCCGCCTTTTCACTTTCGTAGAACAAATCTACAACATCCTTTTCTGAAAGAATTCCTGCCAAGGTCATATCATCTTCCACCACTGGCAGGCCCGAGATGTTATGTTCCGCCAGGAGCTTTACCGCCTCAAATATCGGGGTGTCTTTTTTCACACTAACTACATTTGTATTCATAATGTCTCTTGCTTTGAGCATCGGTAACTCCTTTTTTATACTTTGATTTCACATTTATACCTGCTCACCTACGCTGTTGACTATGTGCTTTATTACAAACAAGCTGCCCCAAAGTGTAAAAGCCAAAGCAATTTCTGCGCATACCTTTATCTTCTATCTCTAAGGCGCATCCAAGCACCCTATTGTTGATTGATTTTTTAGAAAAAATTGAAAAATCTTCAACGGTGTGCTGATGACGATGGATGGAAACTGAGTAAAGTCAGGATGCGTTCGTCCATTCTACGGCCTGCCGGGCGCTTTAAATTGAAAGATGGCAGGGTACTGTAGAAGTCTTTTTTCCATTGTCAGCCGTTTTTTATATGCGGCACCAAGACTGGAAACCTATGAAGATCTCAAAGTCAAATACTAAAATCTCTATTGCTGGTTCTGTGTTGTTGCAATGTACATCTGCTCCGATATAATACGTTGCCACAAGGGCCTCCTTTCGTATAAGGATTAATCTTTTCTACCGAATTATACTTAAGGATGCACTGCTCTTCATATCTTCATTGAAAAACTTGTTTTCATGCGAATCTTCGGCATCTGCGCAATCTAAGGAAAGTTATTGCAACGAACACCAGTATCATATAAAATCAGACAGTGGTTATATTACAGACTTAACTGGACAGAGCAAGAGCCGGGACAAGCGTACATGAGTTCGCCGCCCGGTAGTTGTGTAAGTGGCATGTGGGCAGAACTCCACGTTTTCTGAAAAATTGGAGGACTATATCATGCGAAGATTTTGTGGATTTACCCTGATAGAGTTGCTGGTGGTTATTGCAATTATTGCGCTGCTTATGGGGATATTAATGCCTGCTTTGAGCAAAGCCAGAGATCTCGCCATGGGAGCGGCCTGTAGAGGGAACCTGAAGAACTACACCCTGGCAATAGCGATGTATCTCGACGACAATGACGGCAAGTTCTGTGATGCACATAAATGTTACTTCAAGACGTTGGATCGCCTCCCGGTGGAAGCTGGCGTCGGAGGCAACCACTTGCACCTTCGCTGGTGCAACGGGGACATTGATCTGAAAAGTCATCCGGAATATGGCGGCTCGTTATTTCCATATATTGCCGATGCGAGGGCATTCATTTGCCCGACTTACAAGCGTTTGGCGGTTCAAAATTCTGAGGACCAGTTCTACCAGGCTTACGGCTCTACCATTCAAAATTACGAGCCCTGGTACAACTACACCATGAATGCTTACGTGGGCAGTGAAAATACGGGCGTCAGGCAAACGCGTGTGGTCAATATCTCTGAAGTCAGGCGTCCCGCTACAACTTTCTCATTCACCGAAGAGAGCTCTCGTGTGGACACGGCCTATAATGCCTCAGGTCTGAACGACACTTTCATGGTCCCCGGCGATGATTCTATGGTTCAGGGCTGGCTTAACCAGGTTGGCGGTAATCCTCGTCTGGTTGAACCCGGCCCCGAAGGTGTCGGCCAGTTCTGGGATGTAATCGCCGGCTTCCACCACGCCCCCTCCAGCAACAGGCTCGGCGGCAAAGGAAACTGCGCCTTCCTCGATGGTCATGTCAGCGCTCACTTCCGCAGAGAGACCTTCTTTCTTGCCTGGCCCAAATAGACCCTCTTAGTACGGTTTTTTTGGCAAGGTTCTTGAAGGTAGATAATTGCTTAATGTGGTTTGGGAGAGCCATAGTGTACAATAGACTTCAAATGCAAAACTATCAGGAAATCAAGTCCGATGGTAAAAAACAAAAGAAATCAAACGGCTAACGCCCAGGAACCAGTTAAAAATTTTCTGTAGGATGGTTGTGAAAGATATTTTAACGTTCTACAATGGCCGGACTCAAGCCGAAGGGTATCTGATTTGAAGGTCTTTTGATGTATCGGAGTAAGTTAAGAGAAAGAGCCTGCCGAGTATCGCTCCGGCAGGCTCAAAAAATACATACTTCATTTATCCTGTGCTGCGTCTTCTGAATGTACGGATAACTTTAGTACCTGTTATCTTCTGGCTGCCTCTGTCGGTCGTCATCTCTCCGGTAAGCTTCGAGTCCTCAATTTTTCCCGCAAAGTTCATTTCGAATTTCTGATCACCGAATTCCAGAACAATCTTAAAGCTCACCTTATCGCCTTCGAGCTCGACCTTCTTGATGGCAATAGCCCCGTACAATCCACTCATGTCCGGGTTGACTCTCAGCCTCTGTTTCCGGCTGCCGCGCTCGGATGCAACTTCAAGGTTCCATGTACCGATAATGGGAGCACCAACAAGTTTTCCCTCGACCGTAATCTCTCCCCTCTCAGACTTCATCACTCCGGAAAGTGTATCTCCACGGACGGTTCCCTCGAAAGTCGATTCCCGCTGTCGATCCTGATATGTGCTTGTGCGTTTGAAGGTCAGCTTGCCCCGTTCGTATTGCAGGTCGGTAACCTTACTTTCCCCCCGTCGGCTCTGCCATTGCCCGATGGGATTGCCTTCCTTGTCAACCTTGACGACAAGCGTTGATGTAAATTCCCGCTCGCCCATCTTGAGTGTCAATGCCCAGCTCCCGACAGCCCTGGGCATTCGTGGGGCCCGCTTGCCCTCGAGATTATAATCCCCCCTGCTGCTCGACCAGATTCCCGAGATTTTTCCATCCTCGATTGTCCCTTTGAAGTTGGATGTCCTGGTCTCACCGTCACGAGAGCGGCTTTCCCGTGAGAAGCTGATTTTACCTTCTTCGTACTTGATGTCTTTCAGCTCGCTAAGTCCCATGAAACTGATCCAGTTGCCGGTTAGGTTGCCCTCCCTGTCCCTCGAAAACGACAGAATCGATTCGAATTGTCTTCCATCGTAATCGACCTTGACCTGCCAGTCGCCGTATAATCCCCTTCCGCGGGATGAAGACGGCTGGGCTCTTACCTGTGCCGATAGCATGACCATAACCATCAGCGTACAACACAGGACTGCCTTGAAAAATGTTTGGCGTTTCATAATGTGTACCTCCTAAAAAGATTAATGATTTAGCCGCCTCAATCAGTCATTGATTAAGGCTTGTTTTATTCCTTTTCCCAGGGTACTATCCACTTGTAAATCGTATGTTGCTCCTCTCCGTAGTACTCTTCGTCATCATCGTTACCGTTTCCCGAGGTATTCATGCGATATTCCACCGCCGGCTTGGCACCTCGCATATCGAAGTCGTGTGAAAGAATACGCGAACCGGATCTGAGTTTCTCCAACTGCGGCATCAGTTTAACGTTCAGGCTCGGAAGAAGGTATAAAGTCACAACATTGGCCTCCCGAAGGTCCAGTGTGAAGATGTCCTCCTGCTTAATGGTCACCAGATGCCCTACATTGTGTTTTCTCACATTTTCAAGCGATTCTCTGACACGCTTCGGATTGATATCGAAACCAACGGCCTTAACTCCGTAACGCTCCGCCGCGGTCACCACGATCCGGCCGTCACCACAGCCCAGGTCATATACCACATCTCCCTCTTTTATCTCCGCCATTTCAAGCATCTTGTCCACTACTTCCTGCGGGGTAGGGACATATATAACATCCGGCTTGCGGGATGGTTTCCTGATTTGGACTCTTCCTTGTCCAGTTGATGTGCGTCTGATTTTCTTGCCTGTTACCTGCTGGCTGCCTCTGGAACTGGTCAGCTCGCCGCTCAGCTTTCTGCCGTCCAGCTTACCCGCGAAGCCGATTTCGAATTTTTGCTCACCGAACTCCAGTTCTGTCTTAAAAGCCACTTCGTTGTTGTTAAGATTGACCTTCTTAACGGCAATAGGCCCGAGCATCGCGCTCAAATCGGGATTAATCCGAAGCAACTGCTTCCGGCTGCCGTTCTCGGTTGTGATTTCAAGCTCCCATAGGCCGACGAGCGCACCCCCAACACGTGTCCCTTCTGTCGCAATGTCTCCCCGTTCGGTCTTTATTACACCGGAAAGTTTGTGCCCCTTGACCGTTCCTTCAAAACTCGATTCCAACTGTTGGTCTTGGATTTTGCTCTTCCGCTGAAACGTCAGCTTGCCCTTTTTGAATGTAACGTCCGTAATCTGATGCTCACCCCATTGACTTTGCCATTCCGCGGCCGGTTTCCCCGCCTCGTCCGCCTTAACCACGAGCATCGTCGTGATTTCCCGCTCACCCACCTTGAACTTCATTTCCCAACTGCCCATTACCATAGGCATCCGTCTAAAGCGTTTGCCCTCGACCTCGAACTCACCTCTATCATTCGATAGAGTGCCGGAGAGCTTCCCCCGCTGGATCACACCGGCAAAATTCGACGTGATTTCACTGTCACGGAACCGGCTGACCTGTACGAAGCTGAGTTTGTTCTCTTCGTACTTAAGATTATTCAGCTCATTCACCCCCCAAAAAGCAATCCATTTGCCGGTAAGCTTGCCCTCCTTGTCCTGGGAAAATGACAAAATCGATGTCATCTCCTGGCCGTTAAAGTCTATTTTAATTTCCCAGTCTCCTGCAATTGCTCGTCTTTGTTGTCCGGCCGTTGCTTCCACCATCAACATTGACAAAAGCATAAGCGCGACAAAACAGACTGTCTTGGGAGATGTTAGTACTTTCATTACATTTTCCTCCAAAAAAGTTTCTTTAAGCCGTTCTCTTATACTTCAGAGATTTACGATTCTCAACTAAAAAATAATCATATGTGTAATATCATAAAGCTTCCCTTGATAGTGTCCTCAAGATTGGTCCTCAGTCCTCATTTGAAATGATTGGACTCTGGATCCCTTTAGTGCCTCCTTTTTTGCCTTTTGTCAAAAAATCCTTCGTAAAAAGAGCTTAGACAAATACTGTTGTTTTTGCTCTACAGGAGACAGACGTTTTAGCCCCTCATGATATTGCAAAAATTTTGAAATATCCGTGTTTTCTTTTAAAGTCGCTAAAAATAAAAGCCCCCGCGGTAAGGAGGAAAAGGGAATGTGTGAACCCGCAGGGGCCTGAAACTAAAACGCATTTGAGTTAGGACTAACTTACAAATGCTAAGCCTTAAATAAATATCCAAACCAGGTTTTTGGTGCTAAAACTGTTCGATAATCACGCTTCTTGATTCGCTGTCCAAACTTACTTACACTATAATAACGACTGGATACGCTTCCGAAGTTGCGCATCCAGCCCTTTTAAGGAGGGTGGTTATTGCCTAAAAAGTATCCTGATAAGGTGTTTCTCATATACGCCGCTTTGCAAAACATGAATCGTCAAGCTCATTCTTACACCTCCGTTGGTGTTTTGGAATTTCCCGCGCTTTACATAATTATATACACACAAAGGCCGTCCAATCAAGGAAAAAATAAGCGAGATAATAAAAAAAAACATTCGTTATTTCATATTTTTAAGCTGATAAAGCGTCAAAAAATAATATACTTTTACTCTGATTTATCAGCAAATTCTCATTCCATAAGCCTAACTACCCCTGATGTCTGCACAAAGAATCAAAAAGACCGCCTTTGTCTCATCTTGTGTTGCGCCGACTATACTTGCCTTTCCACTCTCAAGATAAATAGGACCTGACCACTGCCAATCTGCAGTATCTGGTGGTGTATTATTCTTGATTGACGCCTTGTCCATAGAATTCTCTCTGTAGGTAAAACTCACATATATTCTATTGTGAGCTAAGATATTTGCTGAAGCATCGAAGGTTTTACTAAACTGATATGGCCGAGCTGGTCTCGAACCAGATGCCCTTTTATTTCCTTCACTTGTTTGCAGTTCCAAGTAAATTCTTTGCGCCGTTTCAGTTCTTCCCATTTCTCTCTGCTTAACTGCAACTTTCGCTCCTGAACGAATTCTTGCGTTATCCTCATCTTGCAGACACCTTAGAATATTGTCAATCGAGACAGAATTAGGTTTTTCCCCGATAGGACTCACTCCTAAATCGTAAAGTGCAGAAAGTCTTACTTCAACGACAAACGCCTCAATTAGTATGGTTGAGTCTTTGTATGGGTCTTCGATTGGTTCGGTTTTCTTTACCTTGGCTTTGACGGTTGGCTTGACAAGAGGGCCCGCTGCAATAGAAGCACAGGAAATTACACAAACTATGATTACGATGTTTTTTAAAATTTTAGCCATTACTATCTCCTTTCGTATTCCATCTCATTTATTTTATGCTGTCTACTATTTAGAGGCATAAATATGAGTTTTTGTTACGAAAAAAACACAGATAATTAAAAAAATATTTCCAGTTCCATTTCTAAAAAGGTTTCTCCTTTGAAAAATGCTGCAATTCGACGAAAATTATGATATTATCACTGCACCCACAGCCTAAATGCAAAGGCTTAACGTTTGATATGGGAAATTGTATGGAAAGGAACAAAAATGAAGACAATACATAACAGATATCAGGATAATCGTCAGGCATCCGGCAAATCATTAACACGTCGCGATATGCTCATAAGTGCGGCCGGGCTTGTTGGGGCATACTCGACACTGACAATCCTGCCAAGGCAGCTTTACGCCCAGACGGGGCGAGTGGTCAAAAAGGGACGCATCAAACAGGCTATATGCCGCGGCTGCCTGCGTAAAAGCGGAATGGACATCGAACAGATGGCGGCTATGGCTTCGAAAATGGGCCTGGTCGGTATAGATTTTGTCGGCAAAAATGACTGGCCCACGCTGAAAAAACACGGCCTCGTGGCAACGATTGTAAGAGGTGCCGGAAGCATCAGAAAAGGCCTCAACGACAAATCTTTGCACGCCAAATTCCTCGATGACTTCCGCACAAACATCAAAGACGCCGCCGAATACAAATGGCGAAACGTTATCGCCATGGCCGGCGACCGCAAAGGAATCAGTGATTAGAAGGGCATGGACAACTGCTATACCATCCTCAAAGAAGCCGCCAAGATTGCCGAGGATTACGGCGTAAATATCTGCATGGAGCTGCTCAACAGCAAGGTCAATCACCCCGGCTATATGTGCGACAAATCCGCCTGGGGCTTCGAGCTGTGTAGGCGCGTTGATTCGCCGCGATTCAAAATGCTCTACGACATTTACCACATGCAGATTATGGAAGGCGACCTGATTGCCACAATACGTAAGAACATTAAATACATCGGCCACATACATACCGCAGGTGTCCCCGGCCGTCACGAGCTTGATGAGAACCAGGAAATTTACTACCCCGCCGTTATGAGAGCTATTGCCGAAACCGGCTATGACGGTTACGTTGCCCACGAATATACCCCTACCCGTGACCCGATGAAGTCCCTCATTCAGGCCGTCGAGACCTGCGACGTGTAAGAGCGAACTTGGAACAATTATCTGCATACAAACGAGCCGCCGATAGGAATGTCCTGGGAATGTACGATGACCGGAGGATTTTCCTTGACAAAGAGATGGATAATTTGGTATAGATAACATTAGTGGTGTATGTACCTGCATAGTTGAGCGTCTGCGGCTTCGAGGTCATCCGGCAGGCGTAATGTCTGCTGTTTTTCATATAGGAGGAGTTGCTGCATATTTTGCACGGCATAGAGTTGTAGCAAAAAATTCGTGCTTTGCAGTGAAGATATTTTAACGTTTCAATTAACATTCTACATTTGGTTTTTGAAGGAGGACTATGATGTGTAGAAAATTATTGTCTCTTGCTTCCTTAGTTTTAGTGCTGGGCTTGGCTGGTTATACTTGGGCCGGCCAGGAGCCCGTGGCACACTATGAGTTTGAGGGTGCTAACGACTTCAACAACACCGGCACGAGTTCCGCTATCACAGGCGAGCCGAAGGGTGATGCACAAATAATCTGGAACGACGAAAGAGGTTCGTACGTCCTGAGCCTGGATGGCGATGGGGACTATGTGTACTGTGAAAGGAGCTGGCAGAATATAGTAGAGACGGAAATAACCGTTGCGGCCTGGATAAAGACGGACGCATTGGGCTCGTCAAATGGTATCGTTGGTCTTGGGTATGCCTGGAGGTTGCGCGGTGGCTCTGGCGGAAACGCAGCGTTTCAAGTTATGAATACCAATCCGGTAACCGCCGCTATGGGAACCTGGCCAGTGGACGATGGTACATGGCATCATGTGGCCGGAGCGTATGACGGGGCGGAATACAGACTCTACATCGACGGCAAAACAAATGTGTCGGTAGCTTCTTCCGGAGTGCTAAGGGGTGACGCTACTGCTTATTACGGAACTATCGGCGCACATTATAAAAGGAGCGATGGCGCCCCGAAATTCTTTTTCGATGGTTTGATTGATGATGTCCGGATATATGACAGGATTTTGTCTGAGCAGGAGATTCGTGAATTTACTGCTATTAAAGGAGCCCAGGCGGCTGAGCCGAGGCCGGACGATGGGCAGCAGATAGATGTGGTACAGGGCGTGGTTCTTAGCTGGGTACCGGGAACGTCTGCACAGAAACATGATGTATACTTCGGAGACAATTTTGACGATGTAAGTCAGGCAAATACAACAATTGACCCCAATAATGTTTATATGTCTCGCCAGGACCCTAACCAGTATGCTGTCGGAGAAACCCTCGATTTTGGAAAAACTTACTACTGGCGAATCGACGAGGTTGCAGCCGGCGGTACTGCGATACACAAAGGCTACGTCTGGCAATTTACTGCAGAACCTTTCGGCTATCCAATCCCGGCTTCGGTTGTAACCGCAACAGCAGACAGCAGCGACACGGGGAAAGGGCCCGAAAATACCACAAACGGCTCAGGGCTTGATGACAATCTGCATTCAAAGGAAACAACTGACATGTGGCTCAGCGCCGGCGGTGCACCGCAGCCCTGCTGGATTCGGTACGAGTTCGACAAGCTCTATAAACTGCATGAGATGTGGGTATGGAATTATAACGGCGAGTCTATTCTTGCCGGTTTCGGAATCAAGGATGCTGCCATTGAGTGCTCGACTGATGGTATTGCTTACACGGCATTGGGAGCTACTCATGAATTTGCCCAGGCCACCGGCGCCGATGGCTATGCACACAATACTGTTATTGATTTTGGAGGTGCGGTGGCTAAGTATGTCAGAATCACCGCGAACAGCAACTGGGGAGGTGCCCTGTATGACCAGTACGGCCTGAGTGAGGTGAGCTTCTATTATATACCCATCAGGGCAAGAGAGCCGAGGCCAACTGACGACACAACAGATGTGGGCCCGGATGTGGTTCTAAGCTGGAGAACGGGAAGACAAGCTGCCGCACACGATGTACACATCAGCAGCAGCAGAGAATCCGTATTGGATGGTACTGCTTATGTTGGCTCAGTGACTGAAGCTAACTATGATGCCGGGGCGCTTGATTTGGGCAGAACTTACTACTGGCGGGTCGATGAGGTCAATGAAGCGCAAACCCCTAAGATGTTGGAAGGTGAGCTCTGGCACTTTTCGATACCCGATTATCTTGTTGTGGATGATTTTGAGCTCTACAATGACCTCAACCCCGACGACCCCCAGAGCAACAGAATATTTAACGCCTGGTTGGACGGACTCGACAACCCGGCAGTAAACGGCTCTATCGTTGGTTATGACAATCCGCCTTTTGCTGAGCAAACGATTGTTCACGGCGGTAATCAGTCGACGCCGCTGTTTTACGACAACAACTCCAGGTATTCACAAGCCGAGCGAACGCTGAGCCCGTCACAGGATTGGACAAAGAATGGTGCTAAAGCATTGTTGCTAAACTTCTATGGCGACCCTGAAAATGCCGTTGAGCAGATGTATGTGAAGCTCAATGGTTCTAAGGTGGTATATGATGGTGACCCGGCTTCCATAAAGCAGCCATCCTGGCATGATTGGAATATCGATCTTACATCGTTTGGCATAGACCTGAATAATGTTAGGACGCTTGCCATTGGTTTTGGTGACGAGGCAAATCTGGCGGCCGGCGGCTCAGGAATGGTGTGCTTTGACGACATTAGGCTCTATCGGTTGGTCCCTGAGCCTCCCGTGGAGATATGGTTTGAAGCGGAAGCTGCCGACAGCATTACTGCACCAATGAAGATTTATAATGATCCGCTGGCATCCGGTGGTCAATACATCGGGACCGATGATGGCTCCGGCGACGAAACGGAATACCCCCCTGTTTATGGTGTCGCATCCTATAATTTCACTGTTCCGGAGGGAACCTATAAAATCCTGCTTCACGTGACCGTCATTGGAGGCGCTGACTCATTCTGGGTCCGCGTCCCGGGTGCTGATTACGACCCGGGGACTCATAGCAGCGGCTGGATCAGGTTTAATGTAATAGACAAAGGAGAAAATTGGCACTGGGATGAGGTACACAGCAACGATGATGCCAACGAGGTTGTAAAAATTACCTTGCCGGCCGGAGAGCACACGCTGGAGATTGCGCGTCGTGATGATGGTACTCTTCTCGATTGTATTCTGATTACCGATGAGCTGGACCTTGACCAAAGGTCGTTGCCGCATGTAATTCCTCAGACGCCTGATGGGCCGTAAAGATGATGGATTACAGGGATAATACTTTCTCGCCCGGCCCCTGGATTCGTTAACAACGTGAGACTTGGATCAGCTTGAGCTATATCGAATCATTCGGTATAGATCTTGCTTGTTTAAACCCGGATTTCCCAAGTAGTTCGTGACAAATGAACAGGATTTTGATAGTATTAAGCTTGTGGAGACCATTCAAGCCACCTTTGACCATCTGATACGGAAGAACCCAATGGGTGAAGCACGCAAGGACGCTCTGAGGCTCGATTTTGATCGCAAACTGAAGCTCGAATTTCACGGAACAAAGGTTACCAGTGATAAGCCGGGGGGGCGGCCTTTTTTATGCGCATCAATAATAAGGGATAAAATTTTACTCATAAAAAGAGGTTACGCAGAGGCGCATTTTCCGTCTATAATAGTGAAGTCTTGAAACGGAAACCTTAGGAGATTTTTTGAGAAACCGGCAGACAGAACTTCGATACCCTGCCAAAGTTTCAGAAGCAAGACCTTGCCCTTGGTCAATCTCTGAAATTAGCGATCTGGGATATTGGGCTATTGGCACTATTTAACCTTGTTTTCTTTGCGGCAGCTTATGTGTCATTTTTGAAATATGACGTGCGATAAGAAGGGAAAGACTATGCTTAAGTCAATAATCAGAAAAGAGATACTTAATAACCTTTTCAGTTACAAGTTTTCGATAATATTTGTTCTTTCCACAATATTGATTCTCGTCAGCGTATTCGTTATGTATCGCGATTACTGTCTGGCCATGGAAAATCATGACATCTTGCGGAAGGAATCCGGTCGTGGCGTTGAAATCATTCCGCCAACACCACTGGGCATTTTTGCAAAGGGCCTGGACGATAATTTAAGTCGTCCATGGGAACTAAAAGGAGTTGGAGTCGAAATCAGCAGTAAAAAACAGAAGTCGCTGAATAATCTTTTCAAGCTTTTTACAGCGCCGGACCTGCTGTATGTCATAAAGGTCATACTCTCCCTTTGTGCGATGCTCTTTTCATATGACTTGGTTTCAGGCGGAAAAGAAACAGGGACACTGCGTCAATCATTGAGCAACAGCCTGAAAAGGCCGGTTCTGATTTTTGGCAAATGGATCGGTGGATTTACCAGCTTTATCCTGCCTTTCTTCGTGGCGGTGCTTTTAGGAACAATTTTCGCGACCTTATCGCCTATGGTGGATATGAGCACCCAGGATTGGGCAAAGCTGGGCCTGTTCCTTGTAAGTAGTGTGATTTATTTGGCCGTTTTCTTCTCCCTGGGGCTATTAATTTCATGCCTTACACATCGTTCTTCCACATCTTTGGTCATCTCTTTGTTTGTCTGGACTATTCTTGTATTTCTTATTCCGAACCTTGGTAATATTCTGGCCCGTCAATTTATCCAGATTCCAACGGCTCAGCAGCTTAAGCTAAAACATCAACAAATCACACGTAGGGCGCGTTCTGAGATGAAACAGATTCCAAAAAATCAACCCGATTCTGAAAAGCTTCTTAAGGAGCTTGAACTCCGCACTATTAAAGAAGGTGATAAATTAGACAAAGATTATCGCAACCGTTTCAATAGACTAGTTAAAGTATCTCAAAACATCACTCGATTTTCCCCGGCTCCTGCATTTACTTTCCTGGCAACCGATATTATGGGAACGGGCGTGACAGAAGAACGAAGGTTGAAAAAAGCAGCTCAAGATTATAAGGACTTCTTAGTTCAATTGTATTTTAAAGATGAGAATAGGGAACAAGAAAGCGAACCACCGGACTTCCACTATCAGCGAAGTTCGGTCAAAGAGATTTTAGGCCTGGAAGGCCTGAGCAATTGTTTGATTCTCCTTTTGCTCAACATATTATTCTTCACAGGAGCGTATGTGGCTTTCCTGAGGTACGATGTACGATAATTGAATCAAAGGAAAATATCGATGTTAAAGACAATTATTGCGAGAGAGTTTTTGAATAATATTCTCAATCTGCGGTTTATGATAGGCCTTGTTTTATGTGTCATTATCACCATAGCCTGTATTATGATTTTGACCTATGATTACCAGCAGGAGATGAAGGATTATAACATTAGGATAAACCTACAGGATGAAATCACAGATAATCATGCTAAAGCTGACCGCCACCGATTTTTAGGTATGCTTGGTCCGCAGAAACCGCCGGAACGGTTTCGATCACTCATCATTGGTATTCAAGACAACGAAGATTCGGGATTCTTTGATTATAACCCGCTACCAATACTTTTTCACCCTCTTGACTTCTTATTTATTGTGACGATTATTATGAGTTTACTGGCGATGTTGTTTTCTCACGATGCTATCGCCGGGGAACGACAAAATGGCACGTTGAGATTAGTGATATCCAATTCCATATCAAGAACAACGGTTCTTTTAGGTAAATTCATCGGAGGTACCACTAGCTTACTAATCCCATTTATCCTGGCGCTTCTGGTTGGTGCACTTTATATTTCGGTAAATTCGGCTATACAGTGGGATAGCTCGGCATGGAAAGAGCTTGCCTTATTAACCGCAGCTTCGATCACTTTTATTACATTGTTTTATCTCTTGGGTCTTATGGTATCTACGTTTTCCAGATATTCCTCTACTTCGATTCTGAACTGCCTTTTCCTTTGGATACTGCTTATTCTGGTGATTCCCAATGTATGCCCTTATATCTCGGCCCAGCTTTATCGTATTCCTTCGATTAAGCAAACCGAAAGGCAAACTCGTGAAATTGATCTTCATGGTCAGGAAACAGCAAGTAAACTTATGAAGGAAAGTGTGAAGAAAATGAAAAAACAATATGGCTCACTATTTTCTGAATTTGAATCGATGGAATTCGGAGGTATTGGTGGCTTCTTCCTTGGTATAGACGCTGGCCCTGAGCATGAAAAAGTTGCCCGGGAGCGAGCAGACGCCGATCCCGAGTTTAAGGCCATGATGAAGGCTTTTCGTAAGGAGGAGGAAAAGGCACAACAAGAATTAATACGTATCGGCAAGGAAGCTGATATGCTTCGGGAAGCCCTGAGTAGAAAAGCTGCTTTGCAAACAAAGCTCGCGAAAAACCTGGCTTGTATTTCACCTTTTGCGAATTTCGTTTATGTCGCCAGAGATCTGACAGGTACAGGACTGCGAAGCCTGGATTACTTTGAACAGACTAAAGGCGAGTATAAACAGCAATTAGGGTCGTATGCGGACAAGAAAATAGATGATATGAGAAAAAAGGAGCAGGCAATTGGTGAAGAGTCTCCGTTGGACGTTAGTGACCGGCCGCGTTTTGTGTTCAGAGAGGAGCCGTTGAAAGACAAAGTAAATGAAGTGCTGCCTTACTGGGGGATACTCGTTTTGTTTAATGTCGTGTTTTTTGTGGCGGCGTTTGCGGGATTCATGAGATATGATGTGCGATAATAAAATAACTGCTTAACTCAAAGAATATTAACTTTTCACACGAAAGGATAAGCAAAAATGATTGAGATTGATGAATTGACCAAACGGTATGAGGATGGTGTCTTGGCCCTGGACCATGTCACTTATAAGGTCGAGCAAGGCGAGATATTCTGCCTGCTGGGCCTTAAAGAGGCTGGGTTACAGGAATAATACTTTCTCGCCCGGCCTGTGGAGTCGTTAACAACGTAAAATTTGGAATAGCTTGACCTATACCGAATCATTTGGTACAGGTCTTGCTTGTTTAAAGCAATAGCGCAGCAAAAAATTATCAGGTCCTACTGAACTGCTTCTGCAAAACCGGCGTAGTTAATAAAAACAACAACGGCCGAAAGGCGACACAATATATCACCTGAGACTGTCAGTTATGGCTTATCGTAGAATCAAAGGTTTCATAGGTTTGGTATATGAGCCTGAGCCTGACCGGCAAGACGGCAAGCATAAATGTAAAGACTGTTTTTGTTGCCAGTGGTGCAGTGATAACAGATGCGGGCTGTGTTTGAAAAGTAAAACCTGTAGGAAAAAGAAGAAATAACTGCTGAATTTGCGCATAGTATTTATTTACTATCTGGAAAAAGCGGCCTTTTCCATTTCAAAAAAGAGAGTATTTTTACTTGGATTAAATATCCAAATATGTTATATAGAGTATTAAAGGTTGGGTATTTGATGTTGGGTGGGTTGTCCAAGCAATTCAAAGTGCCCGTGAATGATTGTCGGAAATCGAAAGATAATTCCACCAGCCATAAATGCAGATTCTTATGGAAGGAGTTATTAATGCACAGTAAAAAGGCTTTTACGTTAATCGAGCTTCTTGTTGTTATAGCAATAATTGCGCTTCTCCTGGCTATACTGATGCCCGCCCTGCAAAGGGTAAAGGAACAGGCGCGGGAACAGGCCTGCAGGGCCCATCTAAAGAGTATCGGCCTCGGTATTGCGATGTACCTGGACGATAATGATTATGTTATGCCCGACTTCCACACACACACGAACGCCTGTAACGGGCATCTCTGGTATGGCCATAGAGGACAGTTGCTCAAGGCCGCCGACGATCGCTCATATTGGGGTGTTATATACCTCGAATATTTAAAAGAAGATAAGTTGTTCGGATGCCCGACCTTTAAAAATTTCACTCAGATAGTGGCCCAGGAATTGCTCTATAGCGCCGGTGAAATCGATAATTCGGCGTATTCGATGAACGGCTGGCTCACAAAGGAAAAATCTGTTTCCATCCCCCGCCATTCCGAAGTTGTCGTCGCACACGACCATATGGAGCCCAGAATCGAAAATGGAAACGATATGCTCTACGCAAATTCGAGCGGCGTAAATTTTGAACACTACAGGACCGGCAATCGCACGAGCTGGTATCGCGGCATCTTCAGGCATTCTATGAAAGCAAGCAAAGATGACGAAACAGGCGGAAAGCTCAACTGTCTCTGGCTTGACGGCCATGTTACAACCATCAATGAAACCCTCGGAGAAGATATACCTAAACGCTGGTATGACCCCCTCGACAAGAATTGATCTGCTGATATTCTGTATGATTACATAAGAAAACTCTGCAACCGTCTGACCTGCGTATTATCTATAGCTCTGTATTATTGGCCGCGACGACGGTTTCGGAGTTGTCTTTGTCACAAAGCCTGAGAATGCATTTAAGGATATCCGACCTGCTGATAATACCCGTCACTTTGCCGTTCGATGTGACCGGCACTCTCCTGATGGCGTTGTCCCTCAAACAGTAGCAGACATCCAGCAAAGACTCGTCCTCTTCGAAGTGGATGGCCGGCTGTGTCATAAAATCATTTACTGTCCTGCCCTGCTCGTCTTTATAGGTGTGGAATAATCTGAGCACATCCTGCTCCGAAATAATCCCGACAAGGGTCATGTCATCTTCCGCCACGGGGATGCCGGTAATGTTGTTTTTCGACATGACTCGTATGGCGTCGATTACAGGAGTTTCCCTTTTTATGCAAATCACTTTCCTGCTCATAATGTCTTTTGCTTTAAGCATTTTATGAATCCCTTTCGATAATTTCTTTTACGTATCTTAAAGGAATTGTTTTCTCAGGGTAATATCTTCATTATGGCCGTAACATTCATCAGTGATTATCGGCCTTCGAAATAGGTGACTTAAGGAATTTCTTTGATAAATATCGCTTTTATGGGCTGTTTCGAGATTGTGTATGATTGGGTTTGTTTTGGGTTTGTTTGGGTTTGTTTTTTTGCCCGGCAAGCGGGGAAAAACTTTGTAATTCATTGTTATGTATGTATTTAAGTTCATTTTTGGCCTTTTGGGAATTGGGTTTGAATTGGGTTTGAATTGGGTTTGTTTTTCGACCCGCCAAGCGGTTAAAATTTCGTATTTACTTGTATCAAAAGAGCTTATGTTAATTATAGCATAACTAAAATTGGGTTTGTTTTGAATAAAAGCAGTCATATTATTAACCGTTTTTTCTTTTGATTTATCTGCTTTTTTCATTTTTTTAACTGCTTTTTACACAATTGACGATTCATATTAGACTCAAATTCAAAACAACTCGTCTGAGGGGGAAAAAAGTAGTCCCTCTCAATCCTGTTCGGCACAAGGATTGCAGTGTGATTT
>CAZZAX010000081.1:0-25628 GCA_964653075.1 uncultured Pirellulales bacterium | reverse complement strand
AGTCTAACAGATGAAACACGTGTCGAAGTTTTGGACTTGTTGCAGGAAGAAGTTACAACGGCTTGTCAATGCCAGAAGGAAGTGTTGTGTCCATTAGACGAGCAGAAACTGTCTTGTAATGATAAAGGCCAAAGTGAGGTTGAATTGATATCCCTTATTTATGAATGTGAAAAGACGCTAGGTAAATATGTTTCACCTGTGTCTTTAACATCAAAGTAGTATTGACAAAAGTGGCCATTCATTAGCTGCCTTTCGGTAGCGTCAAGCGCAACCGACAGGGAAGGAGTTTATTTAGAGCTTGGTTTTTATGAAGTAATTTTGTGATGTTAAAAAACAAGAGGATGAAAAATGAAAGGCAAGTATATTTTAAAACTAGTTGTAGTACTAATAGTTGTAGTACTAATAGTAGTAATTCTATATTGGCGGTTACACCAGATAAATGGGCATTCTGATACTCTACAAGCTGAAATACAACAACCTACTTTCCCAATTCAGGACAAGCAACTTACCAAGTCGGAAATACCAGTTAAAAATATCCAACCTAAAACTAAGCCTATAAAAGCTAATGTTGTAGATTCTAGTATTTCAGATACAGATGTCACACTGAACCCGGAGGAACTTGACCTGTCGCACTCTTTTTCACAGCTTCCCCAAAGTGAAGAGCAGAAGGCTTTTTCTTTGATGATAGATGAATTCGGTAAGTGGGGATTTCTGCATACGGTTATGGCAGATATTGAGATTCAAAAGGGGTATCTTGATCCTAACAATGAAAAGGTCATACAGGCATTCGATGTGCTAAAAGCAAAAACGAAGATTGAAGTGATTCCTCTTGAGAAGAAAACAAACAGTAAGTGTGTAAAGATCAGAGTTCGCCTTGAGTGTGAGGAATTAGGTGTCGTTATTCTGAAAGATGATATCTATGACAATGATACACCACCCGTCGTATGGAGCATGGCTGGCAAAGCACTTCCGGATGATGATATTTCTCGTATCCGACGTATATTTCCTAATAGTGGGACACCTTGGAACGATATGTTCATGATGTTAGATAAATATCATGACGATTTCAAATCATTCCAAAGAGATCAGATCACGGATGTACGTGAACTAAGTGGTGAATTAAACTGGGTACCTATACGAACGAGTACACAGGAAGAAGAAGAAAAACACTTTAAAAACCAAAAGCAGTATCTTTTTTTCCTGGATCCTCAAGACCTTGCATCCAATCACTGGTTTGATGCATATAGTGGCAAATTAACTATGTTTGAAAACGTGTTCGACTATGAGTCTACGGGCGCTAAGAAAAGGAGAGTTAGGTTTGAAGAGTTCGTTGATACCGAAGACGGAGGGACATATTTCCCAAGCAATTTTTTCATCGAGCTCCATAAGGGAGAAAATGAAAAGGATTTTGGTACGAAAGTTCAATTAACCAATGTAAAACTTAACGAAAAAATTTCTCCTACAGATTTCAGCATACCTTCTGAGGCGATACCCGTGAAATAGTTACTACTCCCGATAAGCAGGGGCAGATTGAACAAAATACGGTTATTTTAAGAAAGGAGAAAGAATGAAGAAAAACTAAGTATCGTTTATGTCAGGAAGTATTATTTGTTTTAAGTAGTTAAGTACTGAAATTGAGGTGTTTATGGGTTTTTCAGTACCCAATGTAAAGGAGATTATCATGAATGAAAAAGAAAACAATGCTATGCAAACTCGGCGTGAGTTTATGTCTGAAACGTCTAAGAAAGCTCTTATTGGGACAGCTGCTGTTTTTCTTGGTTTCGGTATGTTGAAACCAGAATTTGCAAAAGGTGATTGTTCCGGTTGTCGACGCTGTACTGGTGGCTGTGAAGGCACCTGTCATGGTTGTTATGGTTGCTCGGGCTGTGAAGGTGGCTGCGAAGGCCAATGCACTGGTTGCGAAGGTCCAACTAACGATTAATAGGACTTCACCACCAGCAAAGATTGAGATTGCAGAGTCGTTCTTATTATAAATAGAGCATGATTACATATAAAAAAGTAAACAAAGGCTGTATGGGAAACAGAGAATTGAGGCGTCTGGCCCAGACAGCTGTTGGATTCGAAAATCATTGTGCAACAGGCTCACTAATACATTTTTTAGAATTAGTGTAGGCAAGGCAAAGTTCGGCTCTGTTGTCTCAAAGTTGTGCTATTTGTGAAGTTGACGAACTCATAGAGGAACTGTAATAAGTAAGATAAACATTATTCATTTTGAAAGATAAATAATATGGTAGAACAGTATAGCAAAGAGTATGAAGGAACAGTGCTTCTCATGCTGGACAATAAATGTCCACCACCTTGCTACTACTTCGAAAACGGTAGTCGTGAAATATGCACAATTTCTCCGGAAATACTGGACGCGGTGCTTACGTGGGTCTCTCAGTTCAAACCGTCATCTCCAGGTACACTATACATGGTAGGTGACCCACGCACATTGGATAAAGAAGTGCAGGAGATGCTGGAAGTCGTGGCTGACAGTGTAATCTGTGCACCTATGGATTTGTCTGATCAGAAAGAATCTGGCTTGCCATTCTCTGAAACACAACTGGTTGTTTTTTCAAGTTTGAAGCATTTCGAGAAAGAACATATAAAAAATTACGGACGTTCATCTGTTGTCCATATTGACAGTGAAGAAATTCCCAGGATGTTTGAGGTCTTACAGGTTCAAGCGACAAAGAATAGGGCATCAAAACTACGACTTCGACCTAAAAATTTACATTTGTGGGACAGATCCGATTTGATGGCCTACACAAAGCAGATTACCGAACTCGAGGCACTTCAATATCGCCTTAATGCAACCGGTGCTTCTGTTTATTGGGAACTGTCTGCTTTGGAAAAATGCCCTGCTATGAGAAGTCTGGTCACAATAGGTCCGGATGGTCTTTGCTATCCATGTCCGACATTTTATTACGCTGGGCAAACCAATGGGATTGGAGCCATCGAGACCTTGACCAGTGATATAATATTTCTACAGAGTTCAAAGCAAACATGCCAGTTATGTCAATCGGAGTGTTGCGAGGCATGCTTATTCTGGGAATCAGGTCTTGTGACTGGAAAGATTGCCGTTTGTGAATGTTCTACACTTATAAATAAATATGCATCGAAGACAGAAGTAATCCGGCAAACCGATAGCTCAGGATATATGTTTGCAAGTTTGCAAGCAGAAAAGACTAATGCCTTTGTGAATAGTGTCTCTGAATTTTGTGATAGTCTATGGTCTGCCTCACAGATAGATGACATATCTTTTAATGATTTTACCAGTGCTCTTCGCTCCTTATACGAAGTAATTCATGAGGTGATGAAGAGGTCTACCGAGGTGTCAAAAAATCTTATTGCCAAATATGAAAACTTGATTCGATCGGCACCAAAGTCTGAGAAACAGTTATATTCATATGAACAGTTCGCTAAGGAGCTTGAGGAAATACTCCAAAATACGGAGCCAGCCACTGAAGAAGCAACAGGAGAGTTTGACTGGCTTATTTCCCAATACGAAAGTAAACCTGTTAAATTAGCCTTAACATTTCGAAAAACTTTTTTCTTTGAGAAGGTAAAAGAAATCCTTCTCGACCTTGTGGAGCTTAGCGAAGCAGCTAAAAAGGACCCATTACCCTTAAGGTCAGTGTTAGATAATAGCAAAGAGGAAGGTATCTCGGATGTGAAAGAAGAGGATGAGGCCGCAAAACTTTTGCTGTCTAAACAGGAAGTGGTATCTATACGACAGATCTATGAAACCTTTCTTGGATGGAATTATCTGCATGAAAACGTAGTATACACACTGAACCAAGGTTTTGAGATAGATAAAGAAATAGTAGAGATAGCCAAAAAAGAATCATCTGAGTCTAAAAGGCAAATGCAGTGTTGGTTTGACCAAGCAAGCAAGCGACATAGATGGGCAGCTCGAGAGGGATATATATATAATGTTGATTTCGAATCCAATCTTAATGTTTCGGACGCATGCTACAAAAAGATTTTGCATACAAGTCCTAAACAAAAAGCTAAGAATTGGACACCTGTAATGGAACTGGACGGGATCGAAAAGGAAGTTTTTGAACGAGTGACAATGTTGATAGAGAGTTCGCTTGTGACGGTGAAACAGTTACTGACTCAGTATTTTGCGGGCTTGGATGTAGAGCGAGAGATGAAACTTTCTATACGGACGTTGGGGCAAAATATACTCGATAGGAGACGCTGGTTCTTTGGTATGTCAAGAGAACTCAATTGGCCTCCATATTCGAACTGGCGTGTTCAACTTGATCGAGTTGAAGGTAGGTGACGTTTTAAGTTCATATGGCAAGGTTTTATTAATAATTAAAAAGGTTACATAATTATGGGACAAGTATTACTTGGCACAAATATTAAGTCATATAGAGAAGGCAATACTCGACATATTACCCTGGTATTAACAGAAGAGTGCAATATGAGATGTACCTATTGCTATGAAGTTAATAAGAACTCGGATCATGTCATGCCCAGAGAAGTTGCTTATCGTGCGATTGACTTCTTTTTAACTCAACCGTGTAATTACCCAGCCGTTGTGGTTGAGTTTATAGGTGGCGAGCCAACATTGGAAATGGGCTTGATAAATGATATCGTTCGATATTTTAAGAAGGAGGTTAACCGTCTCGAGTACCATCCATGGCGATCCGCACATCTTTTTTTTATTGGCACCAATGGAACGACATACTGTTCCGAACAGCTACAGAAATTTCTTTGGGAAAATCATTACCATGCTCAAGTATCAATCAGTTTAGATGGAACTAAAAGGAAGCATGACATGCATCGTATCTTCAAGAACGGTAAAGGCTCATATGATATTGTAGCAGAAAACGCTAAACTTTGGATTAAACAGTATCCCTTTGCTTCATCAAAGGTAACTTTCGCCAGTGATGATTTACCTTATACTTGTGAAAGCATTGTCCATCTCTGGGATATGGGTATTAAGACAGTTCATGCAAATGTAGTGTATGAGGATGTATGGAAGCCTGGAGATCCAGAGATCTTTGAGTCTCAGTTGAGACACCTGGCCGATGTAGCTTTGGACGGGGATTATTGGAGAAACTGTAGAACGAGCCTTTTCTGGGTTCCTCGTAAAAAGGAAGAAAAAAGTAATGACAATAACTGGTGCGGGACAGGTAAAATGGTTGCGGTTGATAGTTCAGGCAATCTATATCCGTGTCTTCGTTTTATGGACTATTCTCTCTCCAATCCAAGTCGCTTTTCCAGGCCGTTGGGCACAATATATGATGGATTCGATCAGGACAAATTGCGAGCTTACCATTGTCTTCGTAAATCGCTACAAAGTTCGAAAGAGTGTTTGGAATGCCATATGGAAAAAATATGTGGATGGTGTACCGCTTTAAACTATGATGCTGCCGATAGTGATACAATATTCCAAAGAGCAACATACAAATGTGAAATGCATAAGGCACAGTGGAGAGCAAATCAATACTATTGGGAGCAACTTGAGCAACGATATGGGATTGTCCCTGATATGATAGAAAATGATATTGGACCACTATGCACCTGCTAGGAGAGGATATAGAAATAATGGATAGAATCGAACACTTGTGGATATTATTATCAAACAATTCTGTATGTTGCTGCAATGAGCCCTTAAATAATAGGGAAGTTGCGCAAAAGACTTCCGTCATGGATTCTGATCTAATCTCGGAAATCATTGCGAAAGCGAGTAACCAGGGATGGCAATGTACTATAGTTGCTGACAGAAATGGTGTTCCTGATGTTCTGCGCAAACAGCTTGATCAAATCAAACACCGCATCATTGTACCGGTAGATTATGACGGAGAGATTCTCGAAACGATGAATGTTGTTTTCGATTCTGAGCAGGCCTGTCTTGGTTATGGATCCAGCAACGGTAAAGCAATATTGCGAGTATCTCAAGGGGATCTAGGAAGGCTGGCAAACTGTGTGATAGAACTTTTAAATCGTTATGCCGATGTTTCAATTAAGCACCCTGATTTGCTGAAATATACCAAGGAGGATTCTGAATCATATAAGCAGCAACTGCATGAAGTAGGAGAATGGTTATTAAGCAAAGGATCTTCCTGGTCTGATTTTCGTGTAGATGTCTTGATGGATAGATTTGGGTTGAATGATATAAACGAATGTGGTGCAGGGGACAAAAGCTTAGCAGTGGCTCCTGATGGTAGTCTGTATTTCTGTCCAGCTGCGTTTCGCAGCGGATTTGATCCTTGTGGACATATATCCAAGGGAGTGGATATCGCAAATAGGCAGCTCTTCACGAGAAAATATGCCCTGCCTTGCCGTGATAAATGCGATGCTTTACATTGTTCTCGATGTGTTTTTTTGAATAAGCTAGCAACCTTTGAGTTTTGTGTTCCTGCAGAGAATGCCTGTAAACTGGCACATGTTGAGGTAGAAGCTCAGGCCTGGCTGGCAAATGAAGCAGTCAAGCGAAATATTTGGAACAACCAGGAATGGAAAATTCCGGCAGCACCAGTTATCAATGATCCTTTCCAGCTTGTGAAGGTTGAGGATGAAATTTTCCCATCAAAAACAAAGGTATGGGAGCGTTTACAACTGTTCACCGGACGTCCTGAAGACCTTTCTCCATCAATGATGCTCGATATCATTTGTGATCTTAAGGGCAGATTTGAGGCAATTTTCTCATGCTTTCAGTCTGGACATATTGTGCCGTCTGATTCGATAGAGAATAATGTATTGCTCTATCTTCGCCGCAAGACGGTAGAGAGATACAAGAATATTATTTTTGAGGAAGGTTGTCCTACTGTATATGAGATTGAGATGTTGATGCATCGTATGGTAGAGGTTCTTGCCGAGCATAGTGCATAACATTTAATTGATGGACATAAAAGGGTTTCATACATAATTTTTTCGTGCATTAAATGAGAACCTTGGGTGATTAATAAAATATCTATGAATACGGTGAACGTTAAAGAAATATGCATCGGGTCTGGGCATCCCTTAACACTGATTGCAGGACCTTGTGTAATTGAGAATGAATCGGATACGATCAGGATAGCTGAGGAGATACGCCGCATTTCAGAACCGCTAAGTATACCGTTCATCTTTAAAGCTTCCTATGAGAAAGACAATAGAAGTTCAGCAGATTATTATCGCGGACCTGGCTTGGACATCGGCCTTCGTATTTTGGAACGGGTCAAGAAAGATGTTGGGGTACCGGTCCTCTCTGACGTACACAGAGAGACTGATGTTAAGGCAGCCGCATCGGTGCTTGATGTATTGCAGGTCCCTGCGTTCTTATGCCAGCAAACAAGCCTGTTGCTGGCAATGGGAAAAACGGGCAAACCAATTAATATTAAAAAGGGCCAGTTTCTTTCACCTTATACTATGAAATGCCCGGTCGATAAAGTACTGAGCACAGGCAATCAACAAATACTACTTACTGAAAGAGGAACAACATTTGGATATGATCGTCTTGTCTCCGATATCTGTTCTGTCCCGATAATGCAGAGCTTAGGATTTCCTGTAGTTTTCGATGCAACACATATCGTCCGATGTTACGGAACACCAAGTTCGAATCCAGAAGGTGGAAAACCACAGTTCATCGATCCTCTTGCCCGTGCTGGGGTTGCTGCCGGCTGTGACGCGATTTTTATTGAAACACATCCCGATCCAATGAATGCACTATGTGATGCATCAAGTATGCTGCCCATCAAACAGTTGAAATACCTTCTTGAGATTATTTTGTTGTTAAGCAGGATTGTTAGAAAATGAATGACTCATCGATTGCTAATATAAAGCTCCTGCTTATGGATGTAGATGGAGTTCTGACGAAGGGCGATATCATCTATGGTTCAGGGCAAATGGAGATTAAGGTGTTCAATGTACAGGACGGTATGGGCATTACGCTTGCAAAAGCTGCGGGACTGCAAGTCGGAGTTATTACCGGTAGAACATGTGAAGCTGTACAACGACGATGTTCGGAACTGGGGTTTGATATCATCCTTCAGGACTGCCCTGATAAAATGGAGGGATACCAAGCCATTAAACGAAAATTCGGATATACCGATGACGAAATTGCCTATATCGGCGATGACATCCAGGATTTACCAGTTTTACAACGTGTTGGAATTCCCCTATGTGTCAGCAACAGTGTAGACGAAGTGAAAAAGCACTGTGTTTTTGTGGCTACACAACACGGTGGTAAGGGCGCTGTACGGGAGATCATCGACTGGATATTGAATTGTCAAAATAGCAAGACAGATGCAGTTAAGAACATACTAAAACAGACGCGAAATACACGTGTCCCGAATTTATAACATTTTTAGATAGAAAGGAGTTGACTTGTATGGATTTTTATATAGATAGTGCCGACCTTGAAGTAATAAAGGAACATTCAAAACTCTCACTTTTTTCAGGAGTAACCACCACACCAACATTCTTTTTCCGTCAACAAGTCACTGACAGTGAATCACACATCAGAAGCATCATAGAAGCTATAGATGGTTTTATCCATATTGAAGCAATGGGATCTAGTTGTGATGAGATAGTAGAGCATGCCCGACAGAACTTCCAAATAAGTAGTAGGGTTGTTTCAAAAATACCTATCAGTAAGCAGGCTCTAAAAGCTGTTAGAATATTAAAGAATGAAGGTATTCGATGTAATGTGCACTTGATATTTTCAGTCAGCCAGGCTGTCCTTGCCGCTGAAGCGGGCGCAGATTTCGTTTGTCCGCTAATCGGCAGACTGAATGATATTGGTGGTAAAGGCCTGCAGATGATAAAGAATATTGTTTCAGTCATAAAGCACTATGGTTATTCAACGAAAATAATGGCGTCCAGTATTCGAAGTCACGAGGATGTGACCGAGTGTTTCCTTTGCGGAGTGGATGCCATCACATTACCGCCGAAAATGATTGAATTGATGTTCTCGCATCCCCTTACCGAAGTTGGAGTCGAGCGGTTCTATAATGATATGGTAATAAATGGCCATGTTGAGGAAGTAATGAGACAGGGATTAGATATGCCGATTCTTGATGCACAGTGTACGTTGCTTGATGCCCTTATCGTAATGACGGAAAAAAAGATTGGATTCGGCGTAATTGTTGGTACCGACAATGTATTGGCAGGAATTGTAACAGATGGAGATATAAGAAGATATCTCCAGGATGCTGACCATAATGTAAATAATCTAATCAGTGATGTCATGAATAGATATCCGGAGACTGCTGATGCTGCTATGCCTTTATGTTGTGTCCTTGAACAGATGTCGCGAAAACGTATCACTGAGATAGTCATAACCGATAATGATTCACGACCTATCGGCTTTCTTAATCTACATGACCTGTTGCATCTCAAAACACCAATGGGAAATCATGAAAAAGACGCTATACAGATTGGGAAATCTGGAGTGGTTATGCCAGAAGTAAAAGTACATACAGTGTGATGCAAATGAGATAGTCCATTATTGCATTAAATTTAATCTTTCTGAAAAACATGAATTGAGACGAGAAATACATGTTTACTCAAACAAATGAAATAAGAATAGAGACGTCAACGATATGTAATTATCATTGCCTAATGTGTGCGCGGGACACGTTCCGTCGAAAACAGGAAATAATGTCGAATTCACTTTTCGATAGTATCGTTGCCAAAACAAAACGTGAATTGCCACATATCCATATAGCAACAGTATCAGGATTCGGCGAGTTCTCAACCGATCCTCAGTGGCGGCATAAGATTGTGACCGCTGCCAGCAATTTTGAGCGGATACATATAGTGACGAACGTATCATTGCTCGATAAAAAAGATATACTGTTTCTCCTCGATCATGTCTCCGACATTCGAATCAGTGTCTATGGGCTTGATCAGGCGACTTATAAGGTAGTTCATAATCCCCCTCCTTCAATTACATATCGAGCGATTTATGAATCAATCCATTTTCTTGCCCAGAATAAAAATTCTCATCAACGTATTATTCTTAACTACATCGAAATTGATGCTAACCACCATCAAACCGCAGACTGGATTTCCTATTGGGAAAAAAAGGTGGATCTCATCGAGGTATGGAAACCACACAATTGGATAGACAGTAAATGCTATCGTGATCTCAGTACTCAACGACTCCTTACGTGCGGCAGACCTTTTAAAGGACCGATTCAGGTACAAGTCGACGGTACGGTCAATGTTTGTTGTTTCGACTACAATGGAGAGATGCTTATCGGCGACCTGCGGTCCGAATCATTCACGGAGATTTTTAATGGTGAGCGTATGGAATATATTCAAAAGCTGCATGCCGGCTGTAATGTCGACCAATTACCTTTGTGCAGGATCTGCGACCAACGCAACAGTAATGAATCCAAAGCCACAAACGCCATTTATAATTCACAATTTCCTATTTATAAACGCATCCACGCCACATCGACGGAATATGATTCACTAATTGATAATCGTCAGAGGTATTTGGAAGTATGAATTTGAAAGGGAAAATGGTTTGGGATTTATCGCTTTACGAAATCGAGTACGTTTACCGAAATCTGCACATGAATAATTATGTCTATGCTGCCCTGAAAACCTATCACACAAGTTCTCCTCCCCTCAACCGGCCTGTTTCTCTTCGAGCAAACACGATTCCAGCATACCTTCGTGTACCGATTGACAGGCTTTTACGATTTTCACCTTACATCGGTAAATATGACCCATCATTTGTTCGTGCCGGCATCACTTATTGCACCTATCAACTCTATTCTGTTCTTAACCAGGTACAATTGGAAAATGTCTCATTGGTAGCTCAGTTATTGGCCGCGTGCGCCTACCTTGCGATATATTCGGATAAAAATGACAACGTATCGCTATGGAAAAAAAAGGTGGTACGATCCAATACTGAATATACGATCGCTGTCATGGAGAAACTGCTTGAGCCTGTAGTTGATGTTGAAGAGATTTGCATGATGCCATGGCTTTATAAATACAAGAATGTATCCGAGGGGGGGCATGGCGATTTGGTTAACATTTTTAAATTTGTACCAAGAGCAATAACTACCATTATTATACTCATAGAAAATGGTTATGATCCTCAGCTAATTGAGCGAGCATTATTGAACGTAGAACAGGCAATGCGCACGTATGAACACAAATATGAATTTATCGACCATAACAGTCCAGTAAGGATTCGAGATCCAGAACAATTTAGATACCGTAATACTCTTTATTTGTACGGAGGAATGTTTTTCGAAAAGCAAGGCTGGCATGATCGTGCTGTCGATTGGTATCTCAAGGATATTAACTTTCCAGAGTTGCCGACGGTATTTAACAACAATTATCTTGTTGATATTAAGGCAATTGAGCGACTCATTTCAGCGTACTCATTAACAACCAACAAAGAGATGCAAAGCAATCTCAAGGATCTCATTAACCACTGTTTTGTTCAGGCTGCCCATGATGCTGCCAAATACAATCGTATGGTACTGAAATACTTCAAGTCACATCCTTCATCTGATATGCGGTTTTTATTTATTCACCCTGATAATAGACGTACGGTATATGGCGGAGAAGCAAGCCGGGAAGTGTATTTTATTTCGTTGCTTTATAATAAATTTATTCTCGGAACTGACTATCAGGATATTGATTATGCTCGGTTTTTTGATTATTAGCTGAATTTGGGCAAACTCACTCATGAGTTCATCACTAATAACATTATTCGTAAATTCAGTAACCAGCCTTGATAGTCTGGAGTTTAAATATGATAGATATAAAAAAGTGTAAACAATAATAGAGTATAATTCTCAATTTTTATCGATGAAAAAGCATAAGCCCAACATTAACAGAATAAGATTCACTTGTTGACAATTATCGGAGAGATTTGAAAGTATGAATTTGAAAGGGAAAATGGTTTGGGACTTATCACTTGACGAAATCGAATACATCTACCGAAATCTGCACATGAATAATTATATCTATGCGGCCTTAAAGACCTACCACACAAGTTCCCCTCCCCTCAACCGGCCTGTTTCTCTTCGAGCAAACACGATTCCAGCATATCTTCGTGTACCTGTTGACAAGCTTTTACGATTTTCACCTTACATCGGGAAATACGATACCTCATTTGTTCGGGCCGGCATCACTTATTGTACCTATCAACTCTATTCTGCTCTCGACCAGACGAAACTTGAAGATATTTCAATAGTAGCTGAGTTATTGGCCGCGTGCGCCTATCTTGTGATATATTCTGATAAAAATGACAATGTACAACTATGGAATAAAAAGGTGATACGACCTAAGACTGAATATACGATTGCTATCATGGAGAAACTGCTTGAGCCTGTAGTTGATGTTGAAGAGATTTCTATAATGCCGTGGATTTATTGGAAGAGTGAATCTGAGGGGGGGAGGCGTGGTGATTTGAGTAATATTTTTAAATTTGTAGCAAGGGCAATATATAGCATCATTGTATTCATAGAAAATGGCTCTGATTCTCAATTAATTAAGCGAGCATTATTGAATGTAGAACAGGCAATGCGCACGTATGAACACAAATATGAATTTATCGACCATAATAGTCCAGTAAGGACTCGATATCCAGGACAATTGAGATACCGTAATGCTATTTATTTGTACGGGGGCATGTTTTTCGAAAGGCAAGGCTGGTATGACTGTGCTATCGATTGGTATCTCAAGGATATTAACGATCCAGAGTTGCCGACGGTACCTGGCAATTATCTTGTTGATATGAAGACAATTGAGCGATTCATTTCAGCGTACTCATTAACAACCAGCAAAGAGATGCAAAGCAACCTCAAGGATCTCGTTAACCGCTGTTTTGTTCAGACGGCCCATGATGCTGCCAAACACAATCGTATGGTACTGAAATACTTCAAGTCACACCCATCATCTGATATGCGGTCTATATTTATTTACCCTAATAATAGACGTGAGGTATATGGCGGAGAAGCAAGCCGGGAAGTGTATTTTATTTCGTTGCTTTATAATAAATTCATTCTTGGAATCGACTATCGGGATATTGATTATGCTCGGTTTTTCGAGTATTAGCTGAATTTGGCAAACTCACTCACGAGTTCATCACTAAAAACATTATTCGTAAATTCAGTAACCAGCTTTGATAGTTTGGAGTTTAAATATGAATTTGAAAGGGAAAATGGTTTGGGACTTGTCACTTGACGAAATCGAGTACGTTTACCGAAATCTGCACATGAACCATTACGTCTATGCGGCCTTAAAGACCTACCACACAAGTTCCCCTCCCCTCAACCGGCCTGTTTCTCTTCAAGCAAACACGATTCCAGCATACCTTCGTGTACCTATTGACAAGCTTTTGCGATTGTCACCCTATATCGGCAGACATGATCCGTCATTTGTTCGGGCCGGTATCACTTATTGCACCTATCTCCTATATTCTGTCCTCGACCAGGTAGAATTGGAAAATATCTCATTGGTAGCTCAGTTATTGGCCGCGTGTGCCTATCTTGCGATATATTCGGATAAAAATGACAACGTACCCCTATGGAACAAAAAGGTGGTACGATCCAAGACTGAATATACGATTGCCATCATGGAGAAACTGCTTGAGCCTGTAGTTGATATTGATGAGGTTTGCATGATACCCAAGCAATCTGGATATAAGAATGAGAATGTGGTTAAAGGCAGCCTTGGTAATCTTTTTGCATTTTTTAAAAAAGTAATATTAAGCATCATTGTATTCATAGAAAATGGCTATGATCCTCAACTAATTGAGCGAGCATTATTGAACGCAGAACAGGCAATGCACACGTATGAACATAAATATGAATTTATCGACCATAACAGTCCAGGAAGGATTCGATATCCGGGACAATTGAGATACCGTAATATTATTTATTTGTACGGGGGCATGTTTTTCGAAAGGCAAGGCTGGCACGATCGTGCTATCGATTGGTATCTCAAGGATATTAACTTTCCAGACCTACCGACTTTATTCTCACATTATCAAACTGATATGAAGACAATTGAGCGACTCATTTCAGTGTACTCATTAACAACCAACAAAGTGATGCAAAATAATATCAAGGATCTCATTAACCACTGTTTTGTTCAGACAGCCCATGATACTGCCAAATACAATCGACACGTACGGGAATATTTCAGGTCACACCCATCGACCGACATGCGATCTGTATATATTTACCCTGATGATTTTCGTCAGTGGTATGGCGGGGAAGCAAGCAGGGAAGTGTATTTTATTTCGTTGCTTTATAATAAATTTATTCTTGGAATCGACTATCGGGATATTAATTATGCTCGATTTTTCGGGTACTAATTATATCGATGCGAATGAATCTTTACAATACTTTGTTCGACTAGGGCCGAATCTACTATGGTCTTTATCAAGACATGTGAAAGACTGTTCACATGATCATGATTGATAGTTTAGATTTAAAAAAAATAAATAATAATGACTTTCCACAACAATAATTAATCACACCAGTGACGGTTATAGCATACCTGCAGAGACTTTTATATGAAATGTATTCTGTGCGATAATAATTCCTGGGAAGTTGTATTTGAATATAACACTCCTGACAAGTACGAAAAATGTGTGGGCATTACCGACATCATGCGCACATGGAAGAGATGTAATAACTGCGGGTTGTATCAGCAGCAACGCAATTACCCGTTGTCTGTTTTACAAGTTATCTATGAGAGCGATTATCGAAGCAAAGAACTGACGGGCGAGTCTATAGAAGAAGCCTTTGAACGTATATCCAAAATACCCGATAGTGAAAATTCTAAGCGGATTGAATGGGCTACAAGAAACGGAGTGCCTGATACGTTGCTTGACATAGGTTCTGGTTTGGGTATTTTCCCTTATGCAATGAGAAATAAGGGTACATCCGTATTGTGTACTGAAATTAATTGTGATAGCAGAAAATTTATCAATAGTCTTGGAATTAAATGCGTAAAAGAACTACCGTTTAATATTAAGTTCAGCATGGTTTCTTTGATTCATGTTTTAGAACACATGGAAAACACTAAAGAATTTCTAATTAACGTAAAACCATTATTACGATCTAAAGGCAATTTATTTATAGAAGTTCCGAGTGCTAGCGAATTTGAAATACTAGACAAACATCATGACGTGTTTAATTCATGCCATACTGTATTTTTCAATACCGCAACATTAGAAAAAATAATAAACTTATGTGGGTATGGTGTGCATGATATGAGCGAACTTCACTATTCTCAACGAAATCTAACAAGCGTAGTAGCAATGTGTGAAAAGTGAACATAATTGTACTGCTCCAACGAATATTTCCTTGTATAGTCCGCAACTTCGTAGACACAATACTATTACCTCTGGTCTATTTATTATTAAAGATAGCTATACTCCGCTTTAGTGCACGGAGAAATAAATTATTTTCGATTCTGCTCAAAATATTCAAATGAATATCTTACAAATATGGCGGTGTAACAAATTCAAAAAATACACAAAACGTATCAAGATAAATTAATGAAGACAATATGCATATGATTGCGATTCAGAGTTATCAAAGAGATACGATATGAGGAAATGAAACCTTTCGCTTGTACGACCGAATGTACGTTATCCTGTATGGACGGTTGTACGACCGCTTGTACAGGCCGATGTATGGCAGCCTGTTCGAACAGTTGTCAGGGCGATTGTACGGTCTCCGGCAGAAGTGTTAGCGCCGCTCGAGCAGAATATGGCGCCCCTGTGTTAGAGCAAGAGACCCTGACCCGGTACGTCACTGTCTTAAGTCCAGCTAGCTAAGCACTGATTCGCATCATACATGATGTAACTGTTTCCTATGTTTGTGACTTTCTGAGATTGCCGTGTGTCTCTTTGCTCCTCGCAATTGCGAAGAGGCCGCAACACGGTCGACGCGGTAATCTCATACTCGTATTATTTATGAAAGGGGCAAGTATGGAAAAAATTTAGGAATCATTATTTGTGTTAAGTAGTTAATTGCTGAAATTAAGGATTTGTATGTATTTTTAAACACAAAACGTAAAGGAGATTATTATGAATGACAAAGAAAACAATGCTGTGCAAACTCGACGTGAGTTTATGTCTGAAACGTCTAAGAAAGCTCTTATTGGGACAGCTGCTGTTTTTCTTGGTTTCGGTATGTTGAAACCAGAATATGCAAAAGGTGATTGTTCCGGTTGTCGAAGCTGTACTGGTGGCTGTGAAGGCGCCTGTTCTGGTTGTGAAGGTTGCACGATGTGTAGTGGTTCATGTGAAGGTTGCTGTACTGCTTGCATGGGTGAAACCGCACATTGATTAATAGGACTTTACCACCAGCAAAGATTGAGATTGCAGAGTCGTTCTTATTATAACTAGAGCACGATTACATATAAACAAAGGCTGTATGGGAAACAGAGAATTGAGGCGTCCGGCCCAGACAGCTGTTGGATTCGAAAATCATTGTGCAACAGGCTCACTAGTACATTTTTGGGAATTAGTGTAGGCAAGGCAAAGTTCGGCTCTGTAGTCTCAAAGTAGTGTTATTTGTGAAGTTGTTGAACTCATAGAGGAACTGTAATAATTAAGATAAACATTATTCATTTTGAAAGATAAATAATATGGTAGAACAGTATAGCAAAGAGTATGAAGGAACAGTCCTTCTCATGCTGGACAATAAATGTCCACCACCATGTTATTGCTTTGAAACGGATAGTCGTGAAGTATGCTCAATATCCCCGGAGATACTGGACGAGGTATTGGAGTGGGTATCACAGTTCAAGCCGTCACCTCCGAGCATGATGTACATGGTAGGTGCCCCGCAAGAGCTGGATGAAGAAGTACAAAAGTTACTGGAAGATGTAGCCGGCAGTGTTATCTGTGCGCCTATGCAAACAGCCGAACAGGAGAAGGCCGGCTTACCCTTCTCTAGGACACAGATGGTTGTTTTTCCAAGCTTGGCGGATTTCGAGAGAGACCATGGAATTGCCCGTGGGCGTTCATGTGTTGTCCACATTGGCTGTGAAGAAATCTCAAGATGGTCCGAAGTCTTAAAAGCTCAAGGGACAAAGATTGACGTACCAAGGCTACGATTTCGACCAGGAAATTTAAATCTATGGGATCGGTCCCATTTAAAGTCCTACAGAGATCAGCTTTTCGAACTCGAGGCACTTAAATATCGCCTCTATATAAAAGGTGTTTCAGTTGGCTGGGAACTGCGTTCTTTTAACCGATGCCCTGCTATGAGAACTATGGTCACGATAGGTCCGGATGGTCTATGCTATCCATGTCCTACTTTTTATTACGCCGGGCAAACAAATGGTCTTGGTGCAATCAAGACCTTAACCAGTGAAAGAGTATTTTTTCAGAGCTCAAAGAAAAGATGTCGGTTATGTCAATGGGGGAACTGCGAGGCATGCTTGTTCTGTGAGTCGGGCCATGCGATTGGAGAGGTTGCCGTCTGTGAACTACCTACATATATAGATAGAGATACGTTGTGGGAAGAAATAATCTGGGACAAGGACCGTTCAGGATATAGTCGGCTTAAAAGAATATTCATGAAAAAGAAAAAAATTTGGTCATTACGCTATAAACGGCTTAAAAACAAATTCGTGATGAAGAAAAAACAATTCATGAAGAAGAAAAAAAATTGGGCAGTTCGCCCAAGCAACACCAGATCACTGTATTATCGACTGATTCGATCTAAGTTCGTCTTAAAATGGATAAAGCCCCCGGCTTCTTTCAGGAACAGCCCGCTTATCCTGCATAGCAGCCAATTAGAAACGTGCGTTCGCAATGGCTTACCGGAAATACATGAATACAAAAATGTGTTGTTTGTTCCCAGTTTTCGCGCTGTATATTACGACAATGGAGAATTAATCCATTCGTCAATCTTAAAAAGAGATCTAGGAGAGGAACTAAATCCCAAACATCCATTCTCCATTGATATTCAACAAGTGAAACATTCTGCAGTTCTCGACAAAGCCTGGTTTGGTGGACAAATACTCGGACAATTCGGTCACTTTTTGTTAGAGTCTTTGTCAAGGCTATGGCCTTTAGCTGTATCGGATATGGCTAAAGAAGTGTTTGAATGTGATGTTTTGTATTCGGGCGCAGCCTCAAAACTGGGAAGTATGATTTTCGAAAGCTTAAACATTAAGCCAAATATTCGTATATTAAACCAGCCGGTACTGATTCATAAACTGATATTCCCAAACCAGGCAGTAATACTGGATTCAGAGGTATATCCCATTTTTCGCACATTATTAAAAACCACCGGAGACCGAATCATTCGTATGTATAGCCAATCGAGGAAAGATGAATACAAAGATAAGGTTTATTTATCAAGGTCTAATTTATCTTTCGCAAAAAGAAATTGTATAAATGAAAAAAGATTAGAAGACATATTGAAGGACCATGGCTTTGGTATTTTTCACCCCCAGGAAATGTCACTTGCGGACCAGATTGGTCTATTGAACAGAGCAGAGATTATTGTCGGAACTTACGGATCAGCATTCCATACAATGTTGCTTTCCGAAATATCAGGAAAGATAATTCTGTGTCTGGTGTTTGGCGAGCCTAACAGGACGTATACTGGAATTGATCGAATATGTGATGTCGATACAAAATATATAAAATGTATGTATCCTCATCCATTATGCATGAAACCTGATAGTAAGAAAGATACAATCATAGATATACCAAAAGCCTGTCAAGGTATTATGCAACATATTTGAGTTGTAATACCTTACAAATGATAACATCACATTCTGTGAGATCTAAAATATATTTAAGCATAGATATTCTTATTTGTAGAGATTCCTCGCTCTAACAGTTAAGTCAGCAGAATCAGACTGTGCTATTATATAAAGGTTACTCATCTTGGTCGTAATATAGGAGGGTATTGATATCGTCGTAATATGGGAATGTCAGGTTGTTGGATTGATCAATGGAATCCTACCACGAACTTCAAGATTCATGCATAAGATATTAAATACGTTTCTCTATAACACAGCATACCATTATAGAAAAATACATATGCCGCTTTTTGATACCCAGCCTTAAACTTTGAATATGTAGGGTGTATTCCAAGAAGCTATTCAATCTCTATATTTAGCTCAAATAAATATGAATCGGACGAGATGTAACTTACATTTTATTAGGAGTTAGTTCATGACAGAATTATTTAGTTATATACTTGGGATGTGGACGCCAGGCCCCATTGAAATCATTATCATCGGCATTATTGCCTTGTTGATATTTGGTAAAAGGCTTCCAGAAATGGCTCGTGGTTTGGGAGCAAGTTTTACAGAATTTAAAAAAGGTCTTAAAGAAGCCAATAGTGCGAAAGAAGATATTGTTAGTGATGTCAAAAACGTTGCCGGATTGGACGAACAGGAAGATAGTATAGGTTAAGAATCGCATTCGAACAACATAAAATCACATGCATATTACAGACCTGAAGATAAAATCAGCCGGTGAAAAAGGTCCAACAGGTTGTTATGGATGAGAAGTATTTGCGAACAAAGTATTGGGATATGTGATTTGCGGCATATGCTTCTTTGTAATTTACTTGATGAACCCGAGCTTTTGGAAGGTTAGCTTAAACGTGTTACGCAATATCTTGATACGAAGTCTGCGGGCAGGCTTTTGATGACTATACCTGGGGTAGGGCCAAGGACGGCAGAGGCGGTATTAACATATACGGATGATATTGCACGATTTGGTAACTATAAGCAGTATTGCAGTTATTTTGGTTTAACGCCCAAACTTGACGAAAGTGGCAGTTGCGGGCGGATTGGCCATATAAGCAAACGTGGTCAAAGTGTTGTCAGGTGGGTATTGTGCGAGAGCAGTTGGAAGGTTATTCGTTACAGTAAGGGCTTGCGGTCTTTTTATAAGCGGGTGATGGGCAAACAAAAGGGGCAATGAAGAAGATAGCGATAGTAGCTGTGGCCATGAAGCTGTTGAGTATTATACGAGCGATGCTATTAAGCGGTTAGTTATTTAATGAGGAGCTGGTTAATAAAGTTGATGAACTAACAGAGGTAGCTTTGGGATATTCTGGTTGGCGGGATAATCGAAAGGGTCCTGGTAATTGGGAAATGTTGAGTCCGCTAGTAGCGGAGATCACGTTCCGGAGAATAGGAGCTTTCGGCCGTATTCAGTTTGACATACTGCTTTTTAGTGAGCACGAATAGGAAAGTTTGGGCAGCCAGCCTAGTCAAAATCCTGCCGTATTTTTTGCTTCTCGCATCCTCAGACTTGGACATCTCTGAATGTGAATCATATACGTGAAAAAAGACAATTGGATTGAAAGTTTAAGACAAAGTGAGAGTTTTAGCTTGTATTCCTGCTCGTTACGGCTCGACCAGATTCCCCGCTAAAGTTCTCGCTAAAGATACCGGCAAATTCCTCATCCAACACACCTACGAACGGGCTCTCTCTGCTAAAACAGTCGACAAAATTATGATAGCAACCGACAGCGAAGAGGTACGGCAGGCCTGTGAGAGCTTCGGCGCCACCTGCGTTATGACCTCAACTGACCATCAAAGCGGCACCGACCGGATAGCCGAAGCTGTGGCTGGTATTGATGTGGAAATTATTGTGAACATACAAGCCGATGAGCCGGAAATTGACCCGGTGAATATCGATTATCTGGCAAAGCTGTTACTGGACAAGCCCTATTACCCAATGGCTACATTAGTTGCTGAGTTTCAAACAGAAGAGAAAATCAGTGATCCTAATATAGTAAAAGTCATAACTGATTCTAACAACAATGCGATTTATTTTTCGCGTTCCATTATTCCCTTCGATAGAGAAGCCGGCGGCGTGGGGAAAGTGGATGGTTTCCTGAGGCATTTGGGGATTTATGCTTACACAAAAGATTTTCTGCTCAAAATTACCTCCCTGCCGCAAACAAGTTTGGAAAAAACAGAAAAGCTTGAACAATTGCGGGTGATTGAAAATGGCTTTGCCATCCTTGTTGGTAAAGTAGAACACACCTGTGACGGTATAGACACACCGCAACAATACGCTGAGTTTGTAAAAAGATATAATAAAAAAACATAACAGAGTCGTGCCCATTAGTATTATTACCAGGGGAAAGTTATTAAAATGGCAAGCCTCAAACCAAAAGAGGAAATTAGGGAGTTTGATATCCCTATGAGTCTTGAAGATTACATAGAGGAGTTCAGGAAAAGAGTTATATACATCCTGTTGGGCACCACAACCACTGTAATTATTTGCCTATTCATCAGCCCCAAGCTGATATCTTATATAAGAGAATTATATATCTCTATAACGGTTTCCGAGGGATTAGAGCCTCGTTTACAAATACTCGCTCCATCCGATGGTTTTATTACATATGTAAAGATAGCCGCATTTGCCGGTGTTGTTTTATCTGCACCCTGGATTTTTTATCATCTATGGCAATACATAGCTACAGGTTTATATCCAAAGGAAAAGCGTCTTGTTAATATTGCTGCTCCCATATCAGCTTTGCTGTTTGTTTCCGGAGTTTTTTTTTCTTGAAGTGGTCGCACCGTTTACATTGAAATTTTTCATAGTATTCAACAAAAAACTTCTCGGTGCGGAATCGTCATTTACCTTTCAAAAGTATGTATCTTTCATAACACAGATGATACTTATTTTTGGATTTGCCTTCCAAGCTCCAAGTGCTATCCTCTTTCTCAACAAATCAGGACTTGTTTCATTGGAGAGATTGAGCAAATTGCGAAAATATATCTTTTTGGCAGTTTTTGTAATAGCAGCAATTATTACTCCTCCCGATTTTGTTTCTCAAGTGTCACTGGCAGTTCCACTCTATTTGTTATTTGAGTTAGGTATACTACTGAGTCAATTTGCAAATCGGCATTGACACACCCCTTACAATCTTTGCTGATAATCGTAAACAAGAACAGGTGTAAATATTACTGTTAGAATAGTACAAAGCCCTGTTCCAACAGCGAGCTTGAATGTCACCAAGTTCATTACAAAACTCTTTCTTAGCGATTTTCCAGATCATATCGGATTCCTTTTTTCTTATCGCACGTCATATCTCATGAACCCCGCAAAGGCCGCCGCAAAAAACACGACATTAAACAAAACGAGTATCCCCCAGTAAGGCAGTACTTCGTTTAATTTATCTTTCAACGCCTCCTCTTTGAACACAAAACGCGGCCGGTCACTGATATCAAGAAAAGAGTCCCATGTAAATGTTGGGTCTTTTTTCTCTGCATCCTGAATCTTTTTCTCCACATATGGCCAAAACTGCTTTCCATATTCCTCTTTAGTATTTTCAAAGTAGTCCAAACTACGCAGTCCTGTTCCTGTCAGATCTCTGGCAACATAAACGAAATTTACAAAAGGTGAAATGCAAGCCAGGTTTTTTGCAAGCTTCGTTTGGGAAGCAGCTTTTGTATTCAAGTCTTCCCAAAGCTTATTAGTTTGTTCTGCTTTGATACGCCAGATCGGGATTAATGTCTGCTTAAGCTCATTACGAAAGGCATTCATCATGGCCTTAAATTCGGGATCGGCAGCAGCTCGCTGCTGGGCTGCTTTTCGATGCTTAGGTTCAACTTCATCAAGGACACCTCCGAATTCCATTGATTCAAATTCAGAAAAGAGTTTGCCATAATCGCCTGCAAATTTCTTGACAACCTCTTTTTCACGTTGTCTAAATAACTCAATATAGGCGCGTGAAATTTCGTCATCCAGTCTTTCAGTTTCTTTAATCGATGGAATACGGTAAAGCTGGGCGGAGATATAGGGGCACATATTAGGAATTACCAGAATCAGCAATATCCAAAGGAAAAGACAATTCAGAATTGAAGCAGCCGAATATCGGGAAAAAGTAGATACCATAAGCCCCAGGAGATAAAATAATGTAATGAAAGTACTCGAGGCTAATGTTAATAATAAAAACTCTGCCCACGCAGAACCATCCCATTGGATAGCCGGATTTACTGAAATATAAAGTGCCCCAACCAGAAGTGATAAGATAAATGGTATTAGCAGGCCGGCGGTACCTCCTACCAATTTACCAAAAAGAATCTTTGTTCTGGGTATGGAATTGGATACCACTAATCTCAACGTACCGCTTTGTCGTTCGCCGGTGATAGCATCGTAAGAAAAGAGGATTGCCAGCAAGCTCATAATAATCGTCACAATAAATAAGAAGTCGAGAGGAGAAAAGAGTATTGGTAGCGGATTATCATCAAAAGACTCCAAATTCTCTTTGCCTGGAATGCCAATTATTAGCGGCCGAAACCGTTCCGGCGGCTTCTGCGGGTTAATCATCCAGAAAAGTCTCTCTCGGTGAGCATAATTGCTCAGGAATTCATCCTGCATATTGACCCTAAGGTTGTAATCGGCCATTTCCTGCTGATAATCATGGGCCAGAATGATAATACAGACAACAGTGATAATGACGCACAAAATAAGCCCCATCATAAACCGTAAATTAAGGATATTATTCAAAAACTCTCTTGAGATGATCGCTTTTAACATTTTTTCCCTTTGATTAAAATTATCGTACATCGTATCTGAGAAAAACTACATACGAAGAGGCGAAAAACAGCGTGTTAAACAAAATGAGAATTAAACAATTGCTCAGGCCTCCCTGGCCTAAAACCTCTTTGACTGAACTTCGCTGATAATCCAACATTTTATCATCCCTGTCCTTTAAGTATTGCAAAACCGCCCTTTTTAAGCGGCGTTCTTCTGCCATACCAGTTCCCATAATGTCTGTTGCCAGGAAGGTGAAAGCTGCAGCCGGAGAAAATCGGGTGATATTTTGAGATACTGTTACCAGTCTATTGAAACGGTTTCGGTAATCTTCAGTGAGTTTATCGTTTTCAATGGTATTGCGTTTAACCAATTCCCTTCTCTGAGAGCCATCCAGCCGCCCGATCTCAAAAAGCTGCTTGATCCAACTTTGCTCACGTTTTAGTTCAAGCTGCTGAACCGTCGGAATCTGGACAAGCTGGCGGGCCAGAATATTGCCAAGATTTGGAATGAGAAAGACCAGCGTTGCCCAAAGGAATAAAGAAATGATTAAAGATGTCGAAGAACGATGTGTAAGGCAAGAAATCAACAATCCCAGGGAGAAGAAAACGGCTAAATAAATTACGCTGCTTAAGAGGAACAGCCCCAGCTTTGCCCAATTTTGGGCGTTTATATCTACCATAGGTGATAAGGTCACGAGAATTGTACCCAAAAGTACGACCACGAAGAAAGGCAGGATAAAGCTAATAAATCCGCCGATCCATTTGCCAATAATCAGAATCGGCCTTTTCAGCCTGTTGCTCAGCGATTGTCGCAGTGTCCCTGTCTCTTTTTCACCTGAAACTATATCGAAGGCAAACAGCATAGCGCAAAGAGAGAGTATGACCTTGATGATATACAGCAGGTCCGGTGCTGTGAAAAGCTTGAAAAGATTGTTCACTGACTGCTGTTTTCTGCTAACTCCGATTTTTCCAGAAGATCCACGTTCATAGGATCGACATAAATTCTCATCCAACCCCTTGGCAAAGATGGCCAACGGTGTGGGTCGAATAATTGCGATAGCCTCAGACTCTTGCTGTAAGATCTCATAATTCTCCATGGTCAGACAGTAATCCCGGTACATAACAAATATGCTGGCAAGAATCAATATTGTGGAAAGAATAATAATGATCGAAAACTTGTAGTTATACAAATTTCCCAGCATCTCTTTTCGGACAATTAACCTGAGCATCATTGCTCCTTCTAATTGTTTAAAAACTTTTATTAAGCGGTTTCGGCGGCTTGCATCTCGTGCATATAAATCTGTTCGAGGTCTTCGTGTCTGAAGTCCTGCTTTTCACGGATAGCTACCAGTCGGCCTTGTTTCATTATACCTACACGGTCTGCAATCATTTTGGCTCTGAATATATCGTGTGCAGTCATCAAGATAGCCTTGCCTTGTTCACGGAGTCGCTGAAGCTGACCTAAAAACTCCTTGGCACTGTTAGGATCCAAGCCGCTTGTGGACTCATCCATAATAATCGCGCGAGGATCTTTAAATAATTAGATTGCTATACTAAGTTTTTGTCGCAAACCTTTGGAGAAATGCATAAGACACATCTTCTAACGCCCTCTCAGACATGCCTACCATCCGCATTACATCATCATAATCTTGTTTCGTAAGCCCCTTTCTGCCCGCTAATTCAGCTAGAAGATTACTCAAGCTCTTATTTCAATGAATATACCATCTTTTTACTTTCTTTCAATAATTATTTTCTCATTTCCATTCATATATTCAATATTTTATCACATCGATCATAGGGAATATCATCAGGTGCATCATTACCTCACGCTATTGATAGCCTAATAAGCACTTGACCTTGATATGCATATAGTCCATCAAGGCGCAAAGGCATAAAATCACAATTCCTTATCATACAGTTAACAAGTGGCATCAATTCCGTTTCTTGCTTAAAAAGCGGCCCAGTTTTGTTTAGCGTGAGTTTACCACAAGAAGTAACCTCTTGCAGCGCAAGCCCTTGAAAAAGATAAGGTTATATGAATCCTATAGGTAAGGCCTAAATTATATCCCATAAATTCTTCTTTTTTCAACATTTTTACCACTTTATACTTGACATAGCGTGATACATCACATAATGTAAGGCCTAATTGGCTT
>CAZZAX010000080.1:0-25715 GCA_964653075.1 uncultured Pirellulales bacterium | reverse complement strand
CCAAAGTTCGAAGATTATGAAAAACACATTTTTATCGTGCTCAAGATGCTCAGCTTCAGTGAGGAGAGCCAGTCGGTCGAAGCCGAGCAGGTTAGCCTGATACTGGGACCTAATTATGTTATTTCCTTCCAGGAACGCATCGGTGATGTTTTCGAAACTATAAGGGAGAGAATAAGAAACGCAAAAGGACGTATCCGAAAAATGGGACCTGACTACCTTTGCTATTCACTTTTGGATGCAATTGTAGATAATTACTTCGTCATCCTGGAAAGATTCGGCGAGAAGATTGAGTCCTTGGAAGAAGAGGTTGTTGGCGACCCGATGGAGCGAACAGTCCAGCAGATTCACTCCCTTAAGAGGGAAATGATATTACTGCGCAAATCAATCTGGCCCTTAAGAGAACTAATAGGAGGAATACAAAAGAGTGAATCTTCGCTTATTAACGAAACCACAGATATATATATGCGGGATGTCTATGACCATACCATACAGATTATAGACACCATAGAAAGCTTTCGCGATATGGTTTCAGGGTTGCTTGATATCTACCTATCCAGCCTCAGCAATAAAATGAATGCCGTTATGAAGCTTCTGACGATTATTGCCACTTTATTTATTCCGCTTACTTTTGTGGCGGGAATTTACGGAATGAATTTCGAATATATGCCGGAGCTTAAAGTGCGCTGGGCCTACGGCGGAGTCTGGCTGGTTATGATTTCGATTGCAGTTATTATGCTGTCTTATTTTAGAAGGAAAAAATGGCTTTAAAGCTACGAAAGGGCATTATTAGTATTTCGTTATCTGAGGAGAAGAATCTATGCTAATCTTGTTTATTCTGGCATTAATAGTATCTTTTATTGTGGTTAGAATCGGTGCGATAGCATTTCAATTAACCGGACTTGAGTGGTCTTTGGCAAAATTCCAGGCACTGTCGTGCTTTTCCGGAACCGGATTCACAACAAAAGAATCGGAATTGATTACCGGCGACCAACAAAGACGCAAAATTGCTACACTTCTGATAATTTTAGGCAACGCAGGTTTGGTAATTATGATTGCCACTTTAGCCGGCTCTCTGGTTCCCCAAAAAACCATACTTTCAAAATTGTCCGAATCATTCCTACCGGTTGACATCTCACCCGATTTAGTAAAATGGGTGAATCTGGCAATTATTTTAGCTGTAGTGTATGGAATATATAGGGTTTTCACATACGAAAAATTTGTCAGGAAAATGACGAATATTCTCAGAAAAAAGATTATCAAAAAAGAAATCTTTCAAAAAGTGTCCTTCGAGGAGCTTCTACTGGCAACCGGTGGATATGGTATATCACGAATTACAGTCAATGCCGGAAGTCCCATACTTAATAAGACACTTGCGAAATCACAACTCAGGGAATACGATATTACGGTACTGGCGACCGTAAGGGGAGGTGAAACAATACCCAATCCACCAGCAAACATGAAAATTCTGCTCAGGGATGAGCTTATATGCTTTGGTAAATTAGAGAACATCAAAAACAGGATTTCAATGAATCCCTAAGGGTAACTTAGTCATACATTCCAATAAAGGCCTTGAAAAAAAATCTTTGAAAAGATTTCTTACATATTAAGCACTTTGAAGAGAAAGGCATAAATATCAGCTTGTTCATCGATAACTTTGGATACAGGTTTGCCTCCGCCGTGTCCGGCTTTTGTTTCAACGCGGAGCAAAATGGGATTATTGCCGGTGGCTTTTGCCTGGAGAGTTGCCACAAATTTCTTGGCGTGAGAGGGAACAACGCGGTCGTCGGTATCCGCCGAGGTAACAAAGACGGGTGGATAATTAACACCTTCCTTAACATTGTGGAGCGGGGAATAGGCATAGAGAAACTTAAAATGTTCGGCAGACGCCTCGGCATTGCCGTATTCCGGTATCCAGTATCGGCCGACTGTGAACTTGTGATATCTCAGCATATCGGTAACAGGGACCTGGCATATAACAGCACCAAACAAATCAGGACGCTGTAACATACAGGCAGAAACAAGCAGGCCGCCATTACTGCCGCCCCTTATTGCAAGCTTTTTCACATTGGTGTATTTATTTGCAATGAGCCACTCAGCGGCGCCGATGAAATCGTCAAATACGTTCTGCTTTTTATCGAGCATACCGGCCTGATGCCAGGTTTCGCCGTATTCGGAGCCTCCCCGCAGATTAGCAACACAATAAACACCGCCCATTTCAAGGAAGTTAATGACAGATACTGAAAAAGAAGGTCTGATGTTAATGTTAAATCCACCGTATGCATAAAGCAGTGTCGGGTTTTCGCCATCGAGCTTAAGACCTTTCTTATGTGTAATGAACATAGGGACACGAGTGCCATCTTTGGAATGATAAAAAACCTGTGTGGTCTGATAGGCCGAAGAGTCAAAATCGACTTCAGGCTTTTGAAAAATTGTCAAGCGCCCAGCTCGGAAATCATAGCGATAGTTCGTATTAGGGAACAGAAAAGAGGTAAAAGAAAAGAACATTTCAGTATCATCCTGTCTGCCGGAGAGACTACCGACCCTGCCAAGAGCAGGCAGTGGAATTTCACGGACAAAATCTCCGTCGAGGTCATAAATTTTAAGCTGGTGGTGAACATGGTGCATATAGGCAACAACGAAGTGATTATTAATAAGGGCAATATAATCAATTACGTCTTTGGTTTGCGGCAGGATTGTATGCCAGTCGCCACGAGCCGGATTATTTATATCGATGGCAATGATACGTCCACGAGGGGCGTCAAGGTCGGTATTAAAGTAAAAAACTGAGTCAACATTACCAATGAAGTCATAGCGGGCGTCGGCATCATCGAGCAGTCTTATAAACGGACCGCTGCTTTCAGCCGGACGATAATAAATACGGTTCTTAGGATCGGTGCCGTGATACACATTGAGAATGAAAAATTTACCGTCCTCAGTGACAAATGGGGAGAAGCCTAATTCTTTATTATCCGGGCGTTCGTATATGAGTTTGTCCTTCGATTGCGGTGTGTCGAGTTTGTGCCAATACACACGATTATAGTTTGTCTGGTCCTCAACGGGAACAGTATTGGGATCAGGGAAACGGTTGTAAAAGAAGCCCGTGTTGTCGTGTTTCCAGGCGACGCTGGTAAACCGGCACCATTGAAGAATTTCTTTATAGTCTTGCCCGGAATCAATTGTGCGGATTTTGATTTCCTGCCGGTCGCTTCCGCTGCGCGAGACAGCAAAAGCCAGCAGAGTACCATCTTCGCTCACAGCCGTAGTGCTTACGGCAATAGTGCCATCCTTACTAAGTAAATTAGGATTGATAACGACAGCAGGCTGGCTATCGAGTGTTTGCTGAATATAGAGGACGGATTGATTTTGGAGGCCGTCATTTTTTCTGAAGAAATAGCGACCGCCCCGCTTATACGGCGTCGAATACCGGGGGTAATTCATTAAATCGGTCAGGCGGGTCTTGATTTGCTTTCTGACAGGAACGGCCGACAGAAAATCAAAGGTCAGTTTATTTTGCTTTGCGACCCAGTTCTGTGTTTCCCCGGAATCGGCATCTTCGAGCCAGCGGTAGGGATCGGGAACTTTTGTACCATGATAAACATCAACTGCCAAATCTCTGCGTGCCTGTGGATAAGTCAATCCACCAGTCTGCATTTCGGTTGGAGACAGTTGCCTACATCCAAAGCACAATGCGCCCCAAACGAGTGCAACGGTAAATAAACGTATGTGTAAATTTTTCATCGTTTATATCCTCATCATCTGATAATAATTTTTTTATAGAAACTACATTTGAAGAAGTGTATCAAGCCCTGTCAAACACGAATTAGGTTAATTTGGGAAAATTTGTTGCATTTTTGGACAATGGCGGTTAGTATTCGACCCAAATGAGGTTTTGGCGAATGGATGAGCCGAACAAAAACAGTAATAAAGGTGGTAAAACAAGCCTCAGCAAGGTCTTAAGCGAATTTGTTGAAGGCCTGAGCGATGAGCATCGTATGCTGGTCGTACTTAAAGCACAATTATACGGCGGAACCTGGGAGCCGATGCTCGACGACCTTAAGAACCGCCTGGCAGGTAAGCCCTATATATTTAAGCTGGTAAACCGGATAAACGATGATATCGAACGCATCCAGCAAATGCAGAATTTCGAACAGGAACATAATGTCGATTTGGCCGACTTCGTCGAACTACCATAAATATAAGGTTTTTTGTGAGGGTTTATGAAATGGCAAAAATATTGAAGAACAAATTTGTTTTATTGACGAGTCTTACAGTCTTGTGCATCGTGCAATACAGCCTGGCAGCAGAAGGTGGTTCACAATGGCTCGTTTCACCGAAGCTGCTCGAGCACGCCAACTTGAAAAGATTGTGGGAAAACAATCTGTCGATTAAAAACGCCGAGAGTTTGGAGCAATTGTTTATTCTCGGCAACAGTATTTATGCGGTTTCAAACCGGAATTATATGGTTTCTCTGAATAAAGAAAACGGGGATATCATATTCCGCGGGATTGTTGCACCGGAGGGCCTGCCGGTTGCAGGACTGAAGCTTTACGGAGATGAGCTTATATCGATAGTAGGCACTAAACTGATTGAGATTGATCCACAATCGGGAAGCCAGCTAAAGACCACAGATGTGGGATTCGGTATAGCCTGTCCTGCCGCCCGCAACAGCTGGTTTTTTTACCTGAGCGGTACCGACAAACGTTTGCATACATTGCGGGCCGAAGACAAGGTCCAGATTTTTGAGGTCGCTGCCGAGAACGATTCAATGATTACTTCTATTATCGCTCATGACATTGCTGTCATCTTCGGGACCGATGCAGGTAATGTGATAAGCATTACGCCGGACAGGCCAAGGAAGTTGTGGCAATTTGACGCTGCCGGCGGTATAGCAGGACCGATTGTCAGGGATGGAATGTCGCTGTTTTTTGCCAGCAGGGATACAAACGTGTACAGGGTCGATATGGTTGGCTTACCTTTGAAAAGGCAGCTTGTTTGGAAATATCAGACCGCCGGTGTGCTTGATAAGGAGCCTCGCGTGACACCACAGGTTGTTTATCAGAATGTTCCCGTTAAGGGTCTAACAGCGATAGATAAACAAAGCGGACAATTTATGTGGTCGGTTCCGGGTGGTGTTGATTTATTAGCTGAGGCCAAAGACAGAGCCTATGTGATTACAAAGAACAGAAAACTTGTGGTGATGGACAACCTCAGCGCAAAGAAATTATATTCGGTTAATTTTGCAGAGGTAACGAGACACACAGCCAATATAACAGACTCTAAAATTTATATCGCTGATGAACGCGGCCGGATTGCCTGCCTGCAACCGGTTCAATAGTTCGCAGTTCCATAGTATGGCATCCATATACAAAAACGGCTGGATGTCATTCGGAATGCGAGGGGCCAGCAGTAAACATATATGAAGGAAATTACAACACAAAAGGAGTACAAATGGACGTAAAAATCAAGACGGCGTTAATAAGTGTTTCCGACAAAAGCGGCGTGATCAATTTCGCCGGCAAGCTCAGCAAGATGGGAGTAAAGATAATCAGCACCGGCGGAACAGCTAAAAAGCTCAGTGAAGCCGGGCTGGACGTTTTAGGTATCGAGTCCGTCACGGGCTTTCCTGAAATGATGGACGGCAGGGTGAAAACACTTCATCCGAAAATACATGGGGCGCTGCTGGGGCTTCGCGACAAAAGCGAACATAAAGCAGCAATGAAAGAACATAATATCGAACCGATTGATTTGGTATGTGTAAATCTGTACCCGTTTGAACAGACGATTGCCAAACCGGACTGCACATTGGCCGAGGCGATTGAGAATATTGATATCGGAGGGCCAAGTATGCTTCGATCGGCTGCGAAAAATCATAAGTTCGTAACGGTCGTAACACAATCCAATCAATATGACCAGGTCATCGAAGAAATGGAGAAAAACAACGGGGCTGTGGGCGAGAAACTGCGAAGCGATTTTGCACGGATTGTGTTTAGCTTAACGGCTTCGTATGATGCAGCAATAGCAAAGTATCTTAATACCGGGGCAGGTGACGAATATCCCCGGAAAGTCTCAATTGCACTCAAGAAAACGGCGTCGCTGCGCTATGGTGAAAATCCCCATCAAAGCGCGGCCTTCTACAAACTGCCGCCAGGCAGTGAAACTTCCATCAGCAGCGGCACTTTACTGGAAGGGGGCATAGGCATCAGCTTTAATAATCTGCTGGATACTAATGCAGCGTTCGAATTGGTCAAGGAATTTTCCGAGCCGGCCGCGGTTGTTGTTAAGCATCTTAATCCGTGCGGCTGTGCCATTGATGATGATATTTGCGTGGCATATCGAAAGGCATACGAAGGCGATGTAATCAGTGCCTTCGGCAGTATTATCGCCCTGAACAGGAAGGTGGACATCGAGCTGGCACGAACGATTATGGAATCTTACAGCCGGTTCGGCAAAGCATTAGGGGCCGGAGGATTCTTTGCAGAGGTGATTATCGCACCTGAATTTGATAAAGATGCGGTTGAAATAATCAGGACTCTTAAAACCTGGGGCGACAGAGTCCGGCTGATGGAAACAGGGCCGATTGACAGAGCTAAGATTGATTACGGTGAGTTTGACATTCGCTGTGTAATTGGCGGCCTGCTCTTACAGAAACGCGATTTGGCCGGTTGGGAGCCGGACGCCCTGACGTATCCGACAAAAGCAAAGCCCACCAAAAGCCAGCTTGATGATTTGAAGGTCGCCTGGCTCGTCGCCAAGCATACAAAGAGCAATACAATCGTACTGGTTAAAAATAAAAAGGTTTTAGGCGTGGGTGCGGGCCAAATGAATCGCGTTGAATCCGGGCTGATTGCTTTTAAGCACGCCGGCGACGAGTCAAAAGACTGTGCGATGGCCTCGGATGCGTTCTTCCCCTTCCCGGATAACATCGTAAATGCCGCAAAAGCAGGAGTAACAGCAATAGTTCAGCCGGGCGGCTCTAAAAAAGACGATGAAGTCATCGCCACCGCAGACAAAAACGGCATCGCGATGGTCTTTACCGGTAAACGACACTTTAAACACTAATTTCATATAGTGTCGTGTATATCGCCTGGTGTGAAAATAGTTGTTATGTGATTGATTTCTGGCTTTACCCGGGGCCCGCCGGAGAGTTGTAGCGGGCCCCCGGGCACACCTTTTCAAACAATGTTTTATTCGCCGCCCAAAATAGAGACCATTGGCGATTGCAGCAAACGTATTTGCCGGCTTGTTCTATCACGCCAAAGAATCGATTCCTGAAGGCTTTGTTTAGCCATGTCGGCCTTGAGTGAGAGCAGCTCATAGTCGTCGGCTTTGGCAAGCAGTGATTCTGCTTCCACCAGTTGCTTCTCCCGACTGGTAAAGGATGCCTCTTCCTGGGTCGCTTGTATCGAACGGTCAGCTAATTCCTTATTGAGAGACTCTATCAGGTTGCCTCCGATAGAATTGCTGAGTGATTCGCGACGTCTGGCTTTGTCTATTCTGGCCCTGGCAAGTTTTTCCTTTATTTCATCAACCTGAGATGTCGTAATCCTGCCCGCCTTAGCTTGTTTTTCTGCTTCAACGAGAAGCTTGCCGATTAATTCGACTATTTTCTGCTGTTCTATGCTTATTGCATCATTCTCGAGCTGTTCGGTTATCTTGGCCCGAATTTCAGATATTCTTTTAGTTGTAGCATCGATAATAACCTGGTTTGAGGCCTGATTCATCTTGGCAGACTGAACTTCCTGGCGCAGGCGGTAAATATCAGCAAGAATCTGGTCGCGGTCAAGGACACGGGAGCGTGAAATCTCCCTTAGAGTTTTCTGCTTCTCACGCAAATCGTTTTCGGCACGGGTTGCTTCCTGCTCTGCAAGCTTAAGCTGGTCTTCAAATCTCAGCTTATAATCATTAAAAACTTTAACAAGGGTGCTCCGAAGATTGTCAACAAGAGCATACATAAATTCCTCTGCTGCGGGTTTAACGTCCTTCGGCAGGTTAACCGCAAGCTTGAAAAGAATCGTTTGCTCGGCAGCAGGGCTCGGTAATGTTGAAGTGGTTGTAGGAATTCTGCTGGAAGACCCGGGCCTCGCTGTAGAAGCCGTGTACTCCTGCCCCATCCGCTCCCTCTCCATCCTCATCTCATACTCATTCATACCCGTGGGAGCCGATCTTCGCATGGATGAAGGTTTCGGCAATATATTGCCGGTTGTGCCGCCCAACGTCTCGATTATAAAGATATTAGAAATTTGATCCGGAGAAATACCGAGTACTTCACGGGCGACCTTGCCACCAATGTTGGTACTGTGCAGCAAATAGTCTATCGTCATATTATCAAGTGACAAAACAAGCGGATCGAACGTTATCTTGACTAAACAGCTTGCAGTGAGTGTGCTTGAAATCTGAGTTGATTCGGGCTGGTTAGCTGATTGTGCCGGAACTGATACTATAAGGACCACAATTAACAAGATAACGAAACGACTTGCGGCTTCCATTTCAACTCTCCTTTTGAATCTATTTTGTTGAACTTTCTGCTTTCGATTTCTAATAATCGCTGCCGGGCTTTATGGGCCCACCTACTTTTCGGGGAAAGCTTGATGACTCGGTAGTAAGTCTCGACAGCGGAATCCGTTCGGTTTAGCTCGTGATACAAACGGTCGGCCTGATATACGAGGATAGAAGCGGTTTTATCAACCTGCCTCTGTATTACTTCGAGAGGGTCGGGGATACTTGCAAGCTGGGCCTCAAGCTCGTTAAGCGAGTGTTGTTTTTGCTCGGCTACAAGCATCTCCTGTATGAGGTTTACTGCGGCATCGGTCCTTGCCTGGAGCTGTTCAAACTGTTTTTCAAGCAAGACAATTTTCTCCTGGTCTTTTGTTTGTTCCGAAGTTCTTATTGCAAGATTCCAGATACCGGCAGCTATCAGAATAACAGCGGCCGCAGCCAGAGGAGCGGTTAAGCTTACCAGCAAATGTCTCCGATGAGCACGACGTCGGACAATAGCAGAGAGATTGGCAGAAACAGGGTGTGGCAGGCCCGCCATACGGTCGGCTTCCTGAAGCAGGTTAATTATTTTGTCTTCTGTCATAATTTATTTTTCCTTTGTCAGCTCAGCCAGGTTTTCTCTTAAACGTGCTCTGGCGCGGTTTAGCCGGACCTGCAATGCGTTTTTAGATATACCGAGAATTAGGCTTATCTGGTCCGTTGGCAGCTCCTGCAGATACCTTAATACGACCGGCTCACGGTATTTAGCAGGTAAAGCTTCTACCGCACGACGAATACGCTCGAAGGTCTCAGTTTCCATTGGCTTGTTATCCGCTGTACCGGCAGAAACCGAAACAGCGATATCAGCAGCCTGTCTAATTCGCCGCCTGTGGAGCATTCGTTTATATCTGTAACTGCGGCATTTATTGACCGTTATGGTAAAGAGCCACGTTTTAATGCTGCTTTCGCAGCGAAATTTTTTTAGGCCGAGAAATGCAGCGAGGAAGATGTCTTGCGTAACATCTTCGACCTCGCCGGACCAACCGAGCAATCGGTTGGCCAGAGCTGCAATATCGGACGAATATTGCTCGACAATCCTGTCAAAAGCAGATTCGTCACCCCGATTGAATTGTTCGACGAGATGTTCATCATCAATCGTTTCGGCCATGACCATTATATTAGAGCACTTAGGCCCAAAAAACTTACAAAAAATCGCTGAAAAAACGGAAAAAATACCAGCACCTACTCAAATCAGGGCAATCAAACAGCATTTACCCTCATAATCCTGCGGCTTTTCGGAGTTTGACGGCCATATCTGTCTTTTCCCAGGTAAAGTCCGGCAGATTTCGTCCGAAGTGCCCTCCGTAAGAGGTCTGGGCAAAAATTGGACGAGCAAGGTTTAAGTGCCTAATCATAGCTTTCGGAGTTAATGGGAAAAACTTTCTTATAATTTGGCTTATCTTTTGCTCACTGATCTTTGCTGTTCCTTCAGTTTCTACCAGAACAGAGATAGGCTCGGCTACTCCGATAGCGTAGGATAACTGGACTTCACATGCATTGGCAAGGCCCGCTGCAACTACGTTTTTAGCGATATATCGTGCCATATAGCTTGCGGTTCTGTCAACTTTTGTCGGGTCTTTTCCACTAAAGGCACCTCCGCCATGGCTGCCTCTTCCACCGTAAGTATCAACAATAATTTTCCTGCCGGTAAGACCGCAGTCGCCTTTTGGGCCGCCTACCACAAACCTGCCTGTTGGATTGATGTGAAATATGGTTTTTTTGTCAACAAGACGTTTTGGCAGAACCGGCATGATGACCTTTTCGATGATTTGTTTTTGTAATCGTTTATAAGTAACAGACGGGGCATGCTGAGTGGATACGACAACAGTATGGATACGTCTGGGTTTACCGTCTTCATATTCGACTGTTACCTGGCTTTTGCCGTCGGGCCGCAACCAGGGAAGTTTTTTACTCTGCCTCACTTTCTCTAATTTGATCGTCAAAGCGTGAGCCAATTGAATCGGCATCGGCATGAGCACCGGTGTCTCTTTGCAGGCAAAACCAAACATAAGGCCCTGGTCACCGGCTCCCTGTTCTTTGTGCAGGCCCGTGCCTTCATTAACTCCCTGTGAAATATCGGGACTTTGCTTATCGAGTGTTACCATAACGGCACAGTTATCATAGTCAAAGCCCATATCAGGGTCGGTATAACCGATTTCTTTGATGGTGTTGCGAACAACTGTCGGGACATCTACGATTGCCTTTGATGTGATTTCACCGGCGACAACAACCAGACCCGTGGTGACCAATGTTTCACAGGCCACCCTGCTTTTTGGATCCTGTGAGAGCATTGCATCAAGAATTGCATCGGATATATGGTCGGCCACCTTGTCAGGATGACCCATTGTTACAGATTCACTGGTGAAAAGGTATTCGTTGGTATCCAGGTGGGGATTGCTTTGATTCGATTTTTTAGCCATTTGTTATTTTTCCTTTCAACTTTTCGTAATTCATGGTTAGTAACGTACAGATTACGAACCATCGTTAATTGTCCAATCGTACTTCATATATTTCACAGAATAGTTGCCTGTTTCGAGGAAAGACACAATGTCCCTGGAAACATAATTGGTAATAAAATTCAGAACCGCCCGTGTAACCGGCTCATGGTCCTTGAATTTTTTGTCTATAGCAAATTTACTGATAAATTCCTTGCCGTACGAGGATAACTGAAATAAAGATGACAAATATACTCTCTGTTTTTCAGTGTCTATCCGTAACGCAAGCAGGCCGGACAGAAATCTTTTGACCTGGTCGTCAAGCTGCTTATTGAGCCTGTGCCCGTAATACGGTTCATTACGCAACGGCGGACCCGATAAACTGCCTCTGGATACGGCAAAGAATATTCTCGGGTCATCGAATTCCTTACGAAAAAAACGCTTGTCGATCTCCGACAAAGTAAACTCCTCATCCATCACAAGAAACTTGTAATCGCTCCATATTCCCTTTATATGCAGGATACTGTTAGGACCCCAGCCCGGGTAAAGACGCAGTATCCGCGAAGACTGGATGGGATAATTGTCGGTAATTATTTTCAGCATCTGGATGTTATACGCATTGAGCCAGAAGGCGATTTTATTCTCTTTTGTCCATTTTCTGTATTCACTCGGGTCAATGGTGTCAAACTCCAGCAGTAAAGCCTTCAGCCTGAGCCGCTGCCGCCTCAGCGTCGTATAGTCAACCATTCCTTTTTCATCGACGAAATCTTTCAGGACTTCGGCACATTTGTCGTGAAAAGAGGCTGCGGAATCAATTCCCGGCTCAACAGGCTCAACGCCGGCCTGCTCTACCTCGTTGGATTCGGACCCAGCAGGCTTAACCTCACCAATCCCGATTTTCGGCCGCTCCGGCCCATTTCCCTCGACTATGACGGGCTCTATATTATCGAGTTCGAATTCAATAGATTCAACTTTATCCGGCTCAAGCTGACTGGATATGCTATTGGAAGTTATAATATCATCAGACTCGACGGCATCTGGTTTATCCGCAACCGGTTCGAGTTTACTGATTTCAGACTCTATATGCCCGGCACGTTCAGGCTCTGTGGAGAGACAACCGGCAATAAAGACCGGCACCATAAGCAAAGTTATAAAAACAAGGCGTTTAGCCATTTGTACTTTCCGATAAACTACTACAAATCTTCGAGTCGCAAAAAAACTCAATTCTATCTCATATAAGCATAAGGTTTCAAACAATAAATGCAATGATTTGTTGGCCGTTTTTATGCTATTTTTGCAGAGAATTCTTGACAAGAATTCCTTAAGGCGGAGCGCATTGAATGATTACAGATACAAAAATATCCTGCTGTGAATCTGCATTATTGCATTGGAGTGTGTTATATTGACGAGTTGACAGTATGAAAAGAGTCATTCTTTCCGGTTTAATTTACATGTAAAAAAACAATTTCAGAATACCGATAAATTCAGTAATAACAAAAGGGCTGCAAGTCCCGATTAGGTCGAAACTCACAGCCTCTTGATAGCGTTATATTAAAAAGACTTCGCAGCACAAAACCGCTGTTAGTAGCGTGCATTATGCAAACGCAGCAACTCGACGACTTCGTGGCAAACTCCATCCCTCTTAACTCGAATGGATGCCCAGTACAGAGGTGTACGGGACAACAAATCTGTCGCATTCACATCTGCTCCGAAGCTAAGCAGCAGCTCAGTAACGTCTATGTGGTCCTGTTGGGCCGCATAATGAAGGGCGGTCCTGCCTGGACTTCTATCTTTTGCCTCAATATTTGCTCCCCCTATGAGCAGGGCCTCGACCACTTCCGAATTACCGACCTTGGCTGCAAGATGCAGAGGAGTTCGTCTTATGTAATTTTCCGCATCTACATTTGCTCCGCCGGCTATCAGGGCCTGAACTGCATCTACATTACCTAATCTGGCCGCAACATGCAAAGGAGTGAGCTGCTTCGGATCTCGAGCATTCATATTCGCCTGCCCGGCTGACAGGGCCTGAACCACATCAGAGTAACCAGCTTTGGCAGCAATATGCAAAGCAGTTCTTTGCGACAAATTTTCAACATTCACATCCGCTCCGGCGGCAATAAGGACCTCAACGACTTCCGCCCAGCCGGATCTGGAAGCAACGTGCAAAGGAGTTTCTCCATCCTTATTTACTGCATCTATATTAATCTCTTTGGCTGTCATAAGTTCGGCAACATCTGCATAGCCTTTCTGGGCCGCATAGTGGAGGGGGGTAAAGCCGCTTTCATCTTTCACGTTTAAATTCACACCGCTGTCAACCAGAAGCAAAACCATGTCTTTCTGTTCTTCCTGGAATGCTTCGAATATAGGAATCCGGCCATTACTTCCGGTATCCACAAGCGTAGACTTTTCCGCCAACAAGGCTTCAGCCATTTCAAGATTTCCCGACCTCATCGCCTCATGAAAATTTGCGATTTGGCTGTCACATCCGATGAGTACTAAACCAAATGCAACCATCACAGCAACCATCAACCTTCTTTTGCCGGCCATAATATGCCTCCTTCAACAATAAGTTTGTTTAGATTAGCAAGTCGCACACCACGGCTTGCTCCATACAATTAAAATATAAGAAATAGTATTTGGAAGCACAAATCCACCATCGTAATAAATATTAGAAATATCCTAAAAAAAACCGCTTAAAATATCCCTTGTATAGCATAAAGACTTTGCCCTCCTAAAAAAGTCCTATAAAACAAAGCATTGTTAAAGTACCACTAATTTTTTCTGCTTCACTTATTCCTTAGAGAAAAATGACGTTTGGAAGAGTCGATTCGAGAGATTTTTTCAAAACATCAATGAAAATTGCGGCGATGCCTGAAATACCGGGGAAAGATAAACAATGAAAGCAGAAAGATTGCACAGATATCGAGTTCAAATAATTGATACTGAATTATACCAAAATATTAAACGAGTTTGTTGCACCCTTTGAGTCAGGGAATTACAGGCAAAAGAATGTGCGAAGGGTGTTCCATGTCATGGTAGATGGTTTGTGTTGCTTTTATTATTTCAGCACTTTTACCGAAAGGGGCTCCCGTGTTCGGATTTCGGTCAAAGCGGGGAAAATTGCTGCTGGATATCTCCACCCGTATCTTATGCCCGGCTAAAAAGACGTTACTCGTAACCCATAAGTCAATCTCATATCGATATATTTTTCCGGGTTGAATCAACATCGGTTTTTGTGGCGACTGTCGGTAGCGTGCCCGCATGATACCGTCGCAAAGATTGATGGGACGTCCATCGGTATGAACATCGACTAATTTTGCCGTCCAGTCCGTATCACTGGCAGAGCTGGCGGCATAAAGAATTACTTTTACCGGCCCGGTAACCTCCAGGTCGGTTTCCAGTTTGTCACTCGTGAAAACAAGAACATCGTTTCGGCCTTCGGCCCTGGTCTGGTCCCGCGGCCCGGCAGGACACCCAACCAGGTTGCAACCGCCAAGTGTAGGAACAGGATTGTTCGGGTCGTACACAAATCTATCGAAGGCTTCATTACCGGGCCTGACTGTGCTTAATTTCCCATCCCCTTTAAGTGTGTTTGCTGAACCCCGGCTGCGAAAATAATATGGTGTAAATCGGGTTCGCTCCAGGGGCCAATCCTGCTCATCACGCCATTCATTGCGACCCATAACAAAAATACGAAAAGGCGCCCACTTACAATCACCGGCATCGTTACCCTTCAACCAGTAATCAAACCATTCCGTCTGAATCTCATGAAACTTAACCACAGAATCTTTGCCAAAATCCAAATCACCGACTTTACCACTCCGGCTTATTCCGTGCCCCCATGGTCCCATCAGCACATGCTGATGATTTCGAGCCTTAAGCGAACGCGATGTTGACCTGACAGCATTTACATGTTCGAAGACACTCTTGGCAAAAATGTCATACCAGCCGCCGACGGTAAAAATCGGCACTGTGATATCCTGCCAACGGTTACGCACACCGCGTTTTGCCCAGTAATCATCAAAACGCGGATGGGCAACCCAATCCCGCAGGTACTGGACTTTGCGGCCAATTACCCGGTCCCACTCACAAAGCGGCAGTGTTCGGTAAGCCTTAATCCAGTCTTTGCCTGCCCAACCAAATATGGTAACTTCTTCTCCCGGGCCATAAGACACCATACTGCCCCAGCCCATCATTAGGGCCAGACTAAATGCCCCACCAACATAGGCGGCATCTCCATATGTATCTATAAGAGGTACTAAACAAAATATAGCCTTCAAATGCTCACCTGCATTAGGCGCCGGCATCCATTGCGTAAATCCGACATAGGAACCGCCGGAAGTGCCGATTTTACCGTTACACCAGGGCTGAGCGAGGACCCACTTCTGAGTGTCCCGGCCATCGGCATCTTCATTTAAGAAAGGCTCCCATTGACCCTGAGAGGCCCCCTTGCCTCGACAGTCCTGACTGATAAAAACATAACCACAGGAGGCATAGAAAAGACCGTCACCGTTCTTTTCATCCCCTTTGCCGTAAGGTGAGCGAACCAGTATGACGGGAAACTTACCTGCTGCTTTTGGCAGGAAAATATTAGCCGAAAGCTGTATCCCATCCCGCATTGGAATCTTTACGTCCGTACGAACGTCAACTTCGAAGGTGCTTTCAGCGGCGGAAGTCGTCTGAAGTGATATGAAAACAGAAAGCAAAATGTATAAAGCAGCAGCATAGTATTTATATTTTCCATTTAAAATATTTCGGAACATTTTTTCACCTTTCAATTTCTCTGTAACATCAAATGATTCCCTCTTCATAAGAAAATCCGGGATTAGCCCTTTAATACGGCTAAAGGTACCATTCGGGCGACGGCTTTGGCCCAGCCGCACTCGATGACAATCCTGACAACCTCCTCTATGTCTTTGTAAGCGCCGGGCGCTTCCTCTTTAATCTTACTTTTATTTCCCGCAATGACTTTTATGCCTTTCATACTTCGTTTAAACTGATCATCGCTAATCTGAGCCGGTGTAATAATTCTGCCTTTACGGGCCTTTCCACGTGCGGCGGTACGGCTCATAATCCTGCCTGCTCCGTGGTTGACCGAATTCAAAGACTCCTCGGAATCACCGGTCCCAACAAGAAGATAACTTGCGGTCCCCATCGAGCCGGGCGTTATTATAGGCTGTCCGGTTCGTGCAAAAATACCCCCGCCCATCTGCTTCGGACCGAAAGCACGAGTGGCACCCTTTCGGTGGACCCAAAGGCGATTACCGCTATGGGTTTCGAGCTTTGCCATATTGTGAGCAATATCATAAATGAGCGACAGCGGCGTCGGGCCAAACATTCTGTTAAAACAGCGTCTTACAAGTAAAGCCATAATGTGGCGATTGGTAAATGCAAAATTGGCCGCAGCGCCCATCGCCAGGATATAGTTTTTACCCTCTCTGCTCTCAGTGGACAGATACGAAAGCATCTTTTTGCGGTCGATATTCTCCGGCCTCCGGGCGGCAATATTCATATATTCATCGGCGACTTCGTAGCCGAACCTGCGCGAGCCCGAGTGTATCATTACAACAAGCTGATTTTTGAAAAGGCCGAGGCTCTCAGCCAAATCATTTTCAAAGACCTCCTGGACATATTGTATTTCAATAAAGTGGTTTCCTCCTCCAAGCGTACCGAGCTGATTGCTTCCTTTTTGTACCGCGCTTCTTGGAACCGCGGCCGGTTCGGCGGGCAATTGGCCGTTTTCTTCGATTCTTTGGACATCATCTGCGAACTGGTCCGGGTCAAAAGCCTCCCAAACACGGTGGCTGCTTCTTTGGGCAATATCCGGTATAGCAGAAACACCTTTATTTATAACAGTCTCAATTTGGGTTTTACCCAATTGCAAATTTTCCCTGCCCTCGCCAAGCGGAATATCACGGGCTATATCGACAGCAATTTTGTCGGTATCAATATCGCCTTTTGAAAAGGGTGTACTCAACAGCCTCATCCCGCAATTTATGTCATACCCGACAGCAGGAGGCATAATAGCATCCTCCAGCCCCAATACGGCCCCGATAGGGATACCAAAACCGACGTGTATATCAGCAGTAGCCAGAACCTTTTTAGCAGGCAGCAGAGAGGCGGCATCACAAAGCTGACTGACCGCATCAGGCTCGAGTTTGACGGCTTCTGAGGCATAGATGGTTGCGTCGGTAACCATCCTGCCACGGCGCTCCATATGCAAACGAAAAGGATCGATGCGAACAAGTTTTGAGGATGATTCGGTCACTCACGTACCTCGCCTGCAAAAAGACCATTTGTCGAGCTTCACTGGTGCACCCAAATCCATGCTTTAATAAAGTAACGTCTGCTCATTTTTTTGTCCGATAAATGACTTCTCAATTGACAGTTTATTCGTCTTTCACTTACCAGCTTTTCACGATATTACATCAATTTTACCTGCTTTTACTGAAAAAGTTAATAAGTAAAAAGGCAAACCCAGAAAGGCCTTTTTTACAGCTTTTTTCTCCGAGGGCAAATTCCCTTGACAAAGACGGCTTTTAACGTTAAACTGGTTGATATAGGGTATAAGTATAAGCTGGAGAGTGTCTAATCCACAACCGGCATTTATTAGGGTGTTCACAAAATGAAGATAAAATGGGTGATTTTCACTGTTTTGGTGGTTTTTTTGATATTGGCAATGAATCCGGGTTCTAAAGCCGTCAACACCAAAGAAGTTGATATTGTACGCAAAAAGGCGGTGCTCGATAACAGCGATTTAAAAATTATCGACGATTTTCTTGCTGAGGCGATACAGGAGCTGGTCAGAGAGAGAGATTTGACCACCATAGCACAGAAACGCACCGTCATCCTCAGCAGGCAGAGCACTCAGGGTCAGTACGCTCAACAGTTTTCTGAGTCGGCCCGCAAATATATCGCCCAGGGCTTTCTCGACGCCCAAAAATTACCGCGTCAGGAGAGGATAACCGGAGTGACGATTAATCTTTTGATTCTGGTCGATGGCCTGCAGAACCTGGGACTGGCGGACCAGGCTATCGCAATGCTGAAAAATGAGAACATGGTCATTCGTTACTGGGCTGTCCATTCACTTACCAATCCGGGCATCATAACACAGCTAAACGCAGCAGCAAACTCGAATCAGGCATCTGTTTTTGCTACAAAATTAACAGAAATTTTCGATAGCAGCACACCAGAGATAATAGCTATGATAGCTCAGTTTGCCGCCGACGTGAATATACCACAGGCGGAACAATTACTGTGCCGAATAGCCGATATCAGAATTAAAAGATACGCCGACTGGACCGTGAAGTATGAACTTTATGACAGTGCCATCCTGAAATATCTCAGCAGCAAAATACTCTTAGCTTCCCAGTCTTCCGGCTCAACATCGCCGACATCAGCCACTTCAAAGGCTGCTCTAGCTCGATGCTTTGCACAGTTATATTCTTATGCGATACAAAGGTATGTGAAGGGTGCTGATATTTTGAACAATACCCAGAAAAGTCACCTGGCCTCTGTCCTGGCAGATACAGAAGACAAATGTATAGGTGCGCTTCTCAAGCCGCAAATGACTATAAGAAGGGCTCTTACTCTTGGGCAGAATAGTTTGCCGGCCATCTTAGCCGAGCACGACAGATTACTCGGAAGCGCAACAACACCGGGTCAATTGCCCGAAACCCTGAAATTCGATTACAGTACAAACTCCACCGGCCCTAAGCTTACAGCACCAATACCTTTGCCCGACCCACCTGCTAAAAAATGATTATTGAAAAAAGGGCTTATACTTAATCATTCAGCATCAGTATAAGCCCCGAATTGGTGTAAAATCTATAGCGAACGGCTTAGCCTCATATATGTTGATTACATACCTTGCATAACTTCCAGTATCTCATCATGCGACAGCGCCCGCGTGTACATTCGGAACTCGTCCATAAGCCCCGTGAAAGGCCTTGCGTCATCAATAGTCAATCCCACACGAGCACCAAGGCCCCAATCTCCGGCAATATCCGCAGCATTTTCAACAGCCATTTCTTCGATTAATTCCCCGTTGATATAAAGGGCCGCCTTGCCGGATTCCTTGTCGTATGTGCCTGCAAAATGCAGCCATTCATCCCATGTCATAGTACCTGCACGTATCTGGAAGATTGTAGTGCCGCCATAAGAACGAAGCAGCCATCTAATGTCGCCGCTGCTTTTCGGCTCAGGGTGAATAAGCCAGCTTTCGTCAGATGCTCTGGCGCTGAATATCTCGTGATCTCCGCCTGTATTAGCACACTTTATCCAGGCGGCGAGCGTCATAGCGGATGTCGGAATATCTTCGGCAGGAATACTTGGGCCGTCCAGGTCGAGGTAACCGCCGCTCGCGAAATTGGCAGCTCCGCCGTATTTGCCTTCAGCCTCCGCTGTAACGTCACCGACAACGACGCCGTCATGGCCTTTGCCGGATTGGTCCATGACGATATCACTTACTTCGTCAAAGGAGTAGTATATAACAAGAGACGAATCTCCTTCCGGCTCGGGCTTAGGCTCCGGCGGATACAGACGAATATCATCGAAGAACACCATACCTGAACCACCGGCCTGCGGGTTGCTCTTATCACCGAAACCAAGGCTAATCGTATTAACATTAGCAAGGTTGACACCCTGGTCCGCAAAGCGCGTCAGGTCTATATCCCATTGGGTCCAGGCAGATATCTGCGAGGCAGCAGGATTATCATGAGAAACAACTGCATTGCCATCAAGAGCGACATACATCAGCTCGGCAGCATTAGCCGAATCACCTCTGAACCAAATCGTCAATATGCCAATATTATTTACCGTCCAGTCGCGCGGATCAGTCAGCGTTAAGGTCGCCTCAGAGTTTCCAACACTGTTGTCGTAGGCAAGCGGCATCGACTGAGAACCGCCGTGAACGATTTTCTGCTCGGTAAAAGGTGGGTCTGCATAACCAACAACAGAACCGTTTGCAGGATCTTCGAATCCGTCAATCCAGGCAAGATATATCCTGTTGCTGCCCGGTTCATCTTCATTAAGGTCATTGTATGACTCGAAGTCATCCACGATAAGGAAATTGGCCGTCGTAAAGCTCCAAATAAGGCCCTTCTGTGACGTACCGTCGGCCTTGACCTCATCAACACACCAGTAGTATGTTGTATCCCACTCAAGATTACCGGCGTCATAGCTCTCGGAACCAAGACTCCTGCTGCCTTTGTACTCGGGTGAACCTGTATCGGCATTGCGCACGGTTTCTTTATCTATACCTAAGTACACCTCGTGTGAAGCAGCACTATCTCCGGCTGCCCATTCGAGAACCAGTGCCTGCTTTACATCAATGGCGCCGTTGGCCGGATTCGGGCTACCGACCGCACCCGGAGTCGAAAAGCCCCAGACATCGCCTTTATACGTATCGATGGCATCAAACTCATCGACCCGCCAGTAATAAACCTTATCTGATTCGAGCGGACCGGGAGTATAATTTGTAATCCCCTGAGTACTCCCACCGGAGGCATCGCTCACCTGGTCAAAATCATCGCCGAAATATACGGTGTGTAGCTTAGCCCCGAAACCTGCCGTCCAGCCAAGCACTGCATCAGTAGCCACAGACTCGGCACCATCGGCCGGTATTGGATAATATGCCGTCCTGGGTGGAACCATAAAGCTCCAGACAGGACCCACCCACGGGCTGTTCGGCTCGGTGTCATTGACCTCATCGATTCGCCAATAGTAAGTCGTACCCGGAATAAGACCATCCGGAAAAACAAATCCCGGAAAACCGACAACAAAAAACGTAGAGGTTTGGTTACCCTGAAATGCCTCGGCGGCGCCCTCATTCACAGCGCCAAAGTTATCACTGAAATATACATCGTGCGAAGCCGCACTATCACCCGGAAACCAGCTTACATTCGCCCACGTATCGGCATGTAAAGAACCATCAGCCGGCGTGGGGCCAAAGGCCAGCGGAGACCCTATCCCCTGCATAAGTTTTTTAACCTCGGCCAGCGATAGCGCCCGCCTGAACATTAAAAAATCATCCATAAGCCCCGTGAAAGGTCTTGCGTTATCAATATTATACCCTACACGAGCACCGCTGCCCCAGTCTCCGGCTATATCTGCAGCGTTTGATATGTTTTCCTCTCGGACCATTTCTCCGCTGATATACAGGGTTGCCTTGCCGGAGGCCTTGTCGTATGTGCCTGCAAAATGCTGCCATTCATCCCACGTGACAGAACCTGCGCGTATGTCGAAGATTGTTGTCCCGCCGGCAGAGCGAAGCAGCCACCTGAATTCACCGTTACTGCGGGCCTCAGGGTGAACAAGCCAGGTCGCATCAGATGCTCTGGCGTTGAATATAGCGTGATCTCCGCCTGTATTCTCACATTTTATCCAGGCGGCAATTGTTATACCGGTTGTCGGAACTTCCTCGACAGGGAAATTTTCTCCATCCAGGTCGAGATAACTGCCGGTTGCGAATTTAGCGGCTCCACCGTACTTGCCAACTGGCTCTGCCGTCACGTCGCCGGTTACGACACCGTCATGGCCGTTGCCGGATTGGTCGGTGACCATATCACTAACGGTGTCAAAGGAATAGTATATGACAAGATCCGAATCGTCGATAAAACCGGCCGGCGCACTATTATTCAAAGCCGTCAGCAAAACGAAAGACAATAAACAAATCATTTTTCTACACATAATATAGTCCTCCTTTAAACATAATTAAAAATGATTACTTTTCACGCTTTGGCCACACACCAAAACACCCGTTCTCGGAAAGGGGATATTCGAACCGCCAACAGAAATGTAACAAAATTTGCGAGCACAAAGTTCTCCTTATAACTCTTTGCCACGCATAATATCTCCTCCTCTATCTATAAAATCAAGCCTTCTGCAAAATCGAGGTTAGGCATACTTTGGAAAGAAAAAATTATTGCTCCATAGACGTGCATTTGATTATCTAAAAAACCAAAAACCTGATTTTCTTAAATAATATATGCCTAACCTCTATTTTGCTTAACTCTATGTAAAAATTACAATAATTGCGCTCGCATGATAAAATCAAAACCACGGATGCCCGGCCACACGAGCACATACTTTACTAATCTTATCTATACCAGATTAACCACTTTCTCGTCAAGTAAAATATCCGCAATTTATTAATAATACGCGATACGCTGCACACTCTACGTCCTCCGCCATACATCTTCTGCCATCTGTCCGCTAAACAATACACCCTGTGAGGTAACAAAGTCTATCCCATTCGGTGTAATTTTAAATTCTAACTTCTGAATTCTGAATTCTGAATTCCGTCTTCCGTCCTCCGCCATCCACCCACGTCCTCATCCGGAGGCAGCTTTGACCGCCACTCCTCGGCCTTTTCCGGCTCCTGAAAGAGGTGACTTTTTGAATAAATCTGGCATTTTGCAACTCGCGAAAATGGGGCTATTTTTTGTACATCTACTCGTAACTCAAACGCTTTTGCCTTCATATTGATTCTTGCGTAGGACAGCTCATTTCCTACTTGAATTAATATCCACTAAGGCGGTATAATCACTCATGTCGGTGGAAATCAAATTTCCTAACAATTAACAGTTAATTCCGAGAGGCTAATAAAATGATAAAAAGAAGAGAATTTATTAAGAAAAGCGTAATTGGGACTGCCGGAATAGCCATTGGGGGCATTGGGTTCAGTGCTAAGTCATATGCTTCAATCATTGGTGCAAATGAACGCATCAATTTGGCAGTTATTGGTATCCGTAACCAGGGTGCTGTGCACATCAATAGCTATTGTGGACTGAAAGACAGCCATAATGTAGTTGTGAAGACCCTCTGCGACACAGATGAACTGCTATTTGAACCGGCTTCGAAAATTGTAACTCAAAAGACTGGGGGCAAGCCATTGACAGAATGGGATATTCATAAAGTATTAGATGACAAGGATATCCATGCCGTGTCAATCGTTACACCGAATCATTGGCACGCACTGGCAACCATCTGGGCTTGTCAGGCAGGTAAACATGTTTATGTTGAAAAACCGGCTTCTCATAATATTTGGGAAGGACGGAAAATGGTTGAGGCGGCCCACAAGTATAATTTAAGAGTTCAGGTAGGATTAAATAACCGTTCGTCTAACAATGTGATAGAAGCGATTAAATTTCTGCATGATGGTGGTATCGGCGAAGTTTTCATGGCCCGTGCCCTTTGCTTCAAAGCTCGCGATTCATATGGCATTGCCAAAGATAGTCTGCCACCTGCCACATTCCATTATGACCGATGGTTAGGACCCGCTCCTTATCGCCCTTATAACGAAAAACGGAGTCATTATTGTTGGCACTGGTATTGGGATACCGGAAATGGGGATACTGGAAACACGGGACCACACCAGCTCGATCTTGCCCGTTGGGGAATGAATAAAAACGAACACCCGGTTTCAGTATATTCTGCCGGTGGTATTTACGGATTACATCAGGAGCAAGGTCCATTGGAAACCCGGACTCCAGGGGTTATGGTCTATGGTGGAGTAGAAACCTATGGCCGTGATAAGACTTCGCAGGAAACTCCGAATACGCAAACCGCCGTATTTAAATACAGGGATGGGAAAATGCTTGAGTTTGAAACTCGGGGACGATACACCAATCATGAAGGAAGCCGAGGTCAGGGAGTCGGAAATATTTTCTACGGTACTGAAGGATGGCTCGAAATTAGTGGATCTACATGGAAAGCATTCCGTGGACGGGAAAGAAAACCTTTTGCTGGTTCAAAAGAAGGCTCAAGACGCAGAGATGGTAATCATTGGAGCAATTTTATTCATGCAATACGCTCTGGTAAGGACGAGGACCTTCACTGCGATATCAATGAAGGCTTTTATTCAACTACACTTCCTCACCTGGCCAATATCTCTTATCGTCTTGGCCGTATGTTGAAGTTTATGGGTGATTACGAAAAGTTTGCCAATGATCCTGACGCAGATAAAATGCTGACACGGGTTTACCGCATTCCTTATGTTGTCCCGGATAAAGTTTAAAGGGCTTAATAAAATAAAAACTGAGTCCGGATACAACATATAGATATCAGTAGTCGGGGAACAATCAGAACCGGTGCGAATTAGAACGACAGTATTACTTTGTGTCACTGCCTGCTTGGCTGTGACGTTGGCCATCGCCCCCGCCGTGCACCACAGGAAATCGCGTCGGTTCATTGCTCCATACCTTTTGCTTTCAGTTTTTCTCTCATCACCCGCCTCCACTTTCTTATTGTAGGGCAAACACACACTCATACTTTCGAATCACGTGGCTTCAATCCACCTTGGCGAGATCGAGGAAGACGATGATCGAGGGATTGCCAACCGGGGTGTAATGGCCGGTGAATTTGAGGCCGCCGGTCTTGCGATTCACCTGGAAGACGGCGATGTTGTCGCCGCGCTGATTGCAACAATAGAGGTACCGGCCAGTAGGGTCGAAGTTGAAGCTGCGCGGATAATTCCCTCTTGTCCATTCTTCCCCTATGAACGTGAGGTCGCCGTTTGGGCCAACGGAAAAGATCCCGATGCTGTCGTGCAACCGGTTGCCCGCATATACAAATTGCCCATCGATTGAAACTAAGATCTCGGAGCAGAAATTACTGCCAGCAAACCCGGGCGGCAGAGTAGAGACCGTCTGACGTGCGGCCAACCGCCCCGCTCGGGCATCGTAGTCAAATAAAACGATTGTCGAGCCTTCTTCCTGAATGGAGTAAAACCAACGACCATTGGGATGAAAATGGAAATGCCGCGGCCCGTCTCCGGCTGGTAGCGAGACTGTGGGCGATTCATTTGGAGTCAGCACGCCTATCTGCTCGTCGAACTTCCAGACGAAGATTTGATCCAAGCCCAAGTCAATATGCAGCACGAAGCGCCCTGAGGGATCGGCCTGAATCATGTGCGCGTGAGTCCGATCATGTCCGCTGAAGGCAAAGCTGCCCGGTGGAGCGCTGGTCGCCTTGGTGGGGCCAATCTTGCCAGCATCGTTCTTGATGTCCGTGGCGTTGCCCAACCGACCGTCGAGCAGAATCGGCAGCACCGATACTGAACCGCCAAAATAGTTGGCCACCAACATGAACCGTCCTGACGGATGGATGCTCACATAGGTCGGACCGGCGCCGCCGGAACGGACGGTGTTGAGCAACGTCAAATGCCCGTCTGCCCGATCAATGGAGAAGGCGCTGACCGTGCCTTCCTTGTCCTCTCCAACGCGATCCGTCTCATTGGCTGAATACAGTCGGGTTCCGGTCGCATTCAAAGCCAGGCAGCTAGGGCTTGTTCCCATCTCGTGAATGTCGGCGGGCGTCATCGCCCCGGTGGCGCGATTCACCTGGAAAAGGTGTATGCCGCGTCCATTTCCGGGAGGCAAATCCACCTGCGTCGGCAGCACGTCGCGGAGCGGCGAACTGAACGTGCCCACATAGGCCATGAGCGGCCCCTTGGCTTCGGCCGATTGCACCGTAAGCAGACCCGCCATCAGCGGTGCGCCGCACGCTGCCAGCGAGGAGGAGGATTTCAAAAACGAGCGCCTGGAAATTCCCGGAGGAATCAGGTTGGAAGGATGCTGCACGGTTTGGTGAACGGTAGGAGTAAGCAGCATGAGCAGTCGAGACAAACAGCGCGAGGTTCGTCGGCGAGCTGGCTGATGGACTGATACTGATAAGCATTTTGATTTAACAACCATAGTAATTATTATACGCCCGAGGGAAAGGCAAATCAACTTTGAAACTGTT
>CAZZAX010000079.1:0-25980 GCA_964653075.1 uncultured Pirellulales bacterium | reverse complement strand
AACGTTGATAAATACTATCCAATAATTCCGCTAACCGGCCGGCTTGTCTTTCACGGGAATACTGCATTATAGCTTCTTTCCTGCCATTATACTTAACCATTCCAGTTTTTTTCCATTCTCGATACCATTTCAAAAGCACATCGGCTATGCCCCGGACTGAAGAGCAGGCTGCGCCAGCATTTGTTTCTCCAAGAATCTCCTTAATACAGTCGCTGCATTGAGGGCCGGCCAGAATAGGCCTTTGAGAAGCCAGATAAGTGAAAATTTTACTCGTTACGACGCCGGGAGGATGTGGGCCCGGCAGCATAAGAACCAAGCCCGACCGACATATCTTATAGCATTTTTCCCTTCTTACTGGCGGGTCTATGCTCAAAATATTCCCGTAAGGGTATCCCTTCAGATCATCATTCATTTCGTTCCTATTAATACAATAAAAACTTACAACCACATCTTTTTCAGCTATCTTTTTCGAATCTAACAGCGTAGCCAGTGCATTGAGAATTGGCCTTGGACTCATATTCTTGTAAAAACTTCCTATAAAAACCAGATTGAACTTCTCAAACATGCTGTTATGATTATCATCCATATCATCCGGGTCGAAACCATTCATAATATCGTAAACATCCCGCCGAGTTTCCCTTCTTATCATATCGGCGAGACCTTTTGAAACAGTTGTTATTATAGCTGCACTCCTGACCAATCTTTTGTTCTCTAATTTATCCCTATACATCCTGAGTCGGCGGTAAAAGGCCTCCGGCAGTCCATGTTCCCCCGGAAAATCGCGAAAATCAGCAATCCATGGTATACCGAATCTACGGGAACAGTAATTGGCAAGATACAACGTCCCAACTGGTGGATATGTTGCCCATATTGCGTTGATTTTATTCGTGTCCAATATCCGAGGAAGTATCTGTATCGCATTATTGACCCACTTCCCGGGGTAAAAGCCGGGCTTAAACGATCTAATTAAACCTTCGTAATGAAAAAAAGAAGAAAGAAATCCTTTGGAGTTATATGGAATCTCAGCAACCAGGTACTCTCGTGGTAAATCCCGCACATAACTATGATCGACAGGCAGATAAGCTGGTGTTTTGCCAGCCACTACCATCGGAACCCATCCATATTTCGGCAGGTATTTAGCCATACAACCCGAACGAGCCGAAGCCGCCGAATTGGTTGGTGGATAATGTATAGAAAAAAGCAAAACACGTTTCATTTCTTCTCGCCACAATAATTCAAGTCGTGAAACAGTTTTTGATAAAGTTCCGGGTGGTAATTACTCGACTCCGAAGAAAACATCGTATTATGCCACAACATAACAAATTCACCGTTATGCTTGTGCGTTTGTTCGATAAGCCTCTGACAGTAGCTAAACGCTTCCTCTTCATTTAGATTCATATAATTGACGTTGCTCAGTGTGGAATCCATAACAATCAAAGGATGTTCCTCAATTCCGAACGGTTGTATTTTAACTGGATCCAATAGAGGTATCGGCCGACACACACCAAGCCGGAAACCCGCGACATCTGCATATCCCAAAGACGAGTCCCGGCTTATCCCCGCTTTTGCCAACGCCCAACCATTTTCAATCTCACGCCATGTCAGATAGTGATTCCTGTTATAATGAACCGCAATCCCACAGACTTCCTCGAGTGCTCCTTTTTCTTCGGCAATCAGTTCCGGATGAATACTTGCCTCATAGCTTGTATGAAGTCCGATCTCCGCTCCTGCTCTGCGAAGCAACTTAATTGTATTTCTCGCCGCTTTGCTGTGGATGTCATAGAAGCCGTCAAACCGGCTCTTACCACCACCCATAAAAAAGAATATCGGTGGTCGGGCCAACCCAGCACCAAAGGTCTCATCAATAGCTATTATCTGCTCAAATGTGTCTAACGGATCATTCCTGAAACCCAAGGCAATCATCAGGCTCTCAGGGATATTTCGTAGCGGCTGGCGACCCAGAATCGCACTCAGCAACGACCTAAACGGCTGAAAAGCATGCGTGTACTTACGCAAAACATCTACGTCATGGGTTGGAAGTATCGAAAAATGTCTTTTCGGTTCAGGTACATCGACGCCCGTATCTCTTAACCACTTTCGCAATAAAGCCGCATATTCGTCAACTATCGGTCTATGAATAAATCCTGCACGATAAGGCAAGGACTCCCTACCGGGAAATCGACCGTGTTCGTCCCGAACATCACGTCGAACCATTTCTTCATAGCGGGTCACAAGAAAATATGTAGAAGCAATGATGTCAGCATGAATATTCAGGCAGCCATCCTTAGACTGGATTCGAGGTGTTCCGTAAAGCAAAGGAGTACCTTCGATTTCCTTCAAAGGCAGTCGAGGCAGCGAAGATGGTTTGCCATAATCTTCGCCAAAAAAACCACTTTGAACGATACGCAAGCGAATGGTGTTTTCCGTCTGAAGCTCTGACGCAGAATAAGAAATATATTTCCTGAATGCATCACTGTTCTGATCTCCGAGAAGAACTTTAAGAGCATAATCCAGGCAAACATCTATTTTATATTGTTCAAGCACAATATTATTTCCACAGGTTAATAATCCAGTTGCACATGCTGAGATAGTGACCAAAACTGTACCTGACGTTCAATTAAAGTCCAAAGCCAGGATTTTGTGCAGTCCGGCCGGCATCGAATACATCCTCCGAAGGTAATAAGAGTATCCGCTCTGAATTTATACCGGAAGTAAACTTCATAATCCAGCTGTTCGTCTCGTTCCAAAGCCAAAGGTTCTTATGAACTGTAATTTGGCTCCAACTACAGTAACTAATGATCTACAAAAGAGATTTGTTCCATATCACTCTCATGAGCAGAATAAAGTTCCCAGTCACGATTAGAAATAACTTTTGCGGGTACACCTGCAAGGATCAAACAGCTCGGAAAACTTTTTGTAACTACGGCCCCAGCTCCCACAATAACATCGTCACCTAATTGGACACCGGGCAATATAACAGCATTGGCTCCAATCCAACATCTTTTACCTATTGTTATCTGTTCTGTTTTCTCCCATTTTGAAAAGTCGTTGAGGTCATGATTGGCAGATATGATTTTTACTCCGGGAGCAAAGACTGTATCATCACCAATCGTAATCCCGTTAATTCCCTGCATATAGCAACCACCACTCAGAGCAAAAGACTTCCAGACATTTTTACCAATAATAATTCTATCGGTAACACGTGACGTAAAATGGACCATACATGGAGCTTTTGCATTTATACGCATAATATGCTGCATAAAGACATTGACCAGCCAAAGTCCCAGTGGAACAGGAGTCGTCATCCTCCACAGAATGTGTCGAGGCCACAACCAGGGCCTGAACCTTACTCTATATAATTTTTCAGGCGAATATTGTGAATTTTGTATTTTCATCCAGCAAGGACCTAAACGAGTGATGAAAAACGTACCGGATGTTCAATTAAAGTCGTAGCCAAGAATTTGGGCGGTCCGGCCAGCAATATTAAGAAGATCACGCCGCATTTCATTAGACCAAACTTCCGACTCCGGGAATGTACCGGTTTTCTGTCGATTAAGCTTTTTCCCAAGCACATGAGCTATTCTCCGGATAGGCGGTAATGATGAGCCTGCGAAAGTGAATAGTTTTTTTAACGCCTCCGGGCTGGCTTCGAATACATCCTCCGAATGGAGCAAGAGTATCCGCTCCGCCGGCATACCGGAGGTAAACTTCAAAATCCAACTGTTTGTCTCGTTCCAAAGCCATAGATTCTTTTTGAAAGCGCTGTAAGATTCCCATTCTCGGGCGGCACTCGAGTCCGGACGCGGAATAATTCTGGTTTTGTCAGCTCCGTGCCCTTCGTACCATTTGCGACGCATCCCTGACCTGATTACATCCCGGGGGTCCCTCACAAGGTGAATAAAACGCACGTTCGGAACTGCTTTCTGAATAAACGGAGCAAGGAAGGTTACCTGCGGGCTACTCTCAACGTACCCCATATCGTAATCTAAAGAACGCTTCATCAATTCTTGTCTTGCTACAAAAAAGGCCTCCTGCAAAACCTTACTCACGTCTGCATTGTCAGAATATTCATATGAGAACTTCGATAATCCATAAAGCAAAGGTCTTGGCTCGTGATAAGCGATAACATTCCTGGCCAGTCCGAGCAGCGCGGCCAACGTCTCAGTACCAACTCTTCCGGTTGAAAGCACAAACAGGCATACACGTTTGTCACTAAATTCACGCAACTTTTCCCGCCCGGCAACCTTTCTTCGAAGGTAATAAAATACTTCGCGAGGTGAACGGCTGACTAACTTGTCAAAGCCGGACCTCATTGATTTTGCACCGCTTGAAATATGAAACATTTATGTTTCACGCCCCAGATTATCATTTCCACGCCAGCACACCACCCATTTGGCCTACCGCTAATTCGAGACCATAATCTCGCAGTTTGGGTGAAATAATTTCACAAATACGTTTACCTCCGCGTTTGTACCAACCTGCTATAGACAACCTTATATGCCGGCATCGTTTTATCGTCTCCTCCATTCCCTCTACGGCTTCGACCTCGGCTCCGTTAACGGTAATACTGATAGCATCAACGGTGCCCTCATCTGTGTTTCTGAGTATTTCATCTACCGTAGTTGTTTCGACGGAAACAGAATTGTGGGTTTTAATCATATCACTTATCAGAGAGTTGGCCTGTCGATCTTTCTTGGAAAAATTCAATATCTCTCCGCTTCTATTCCAAACAGCTTTCGAGACAAGACTAATATTCGACAAATTGTTACAACTAATGTTCTTCTCAAGCAACTTTAACGCATCAGGATCCGGCTCCACTGAAATTATTCTCGACTCTGCCCCGAGCTCTTTTTTCAAACGAATGGTTCCGTATCCCATATACGCGCCGATATCAAGAAATGTCTCTCCGGGTTTCAGCGAGTAAATCTCCTTTAGTTTGTTTTTGCATCCTTGCGAGAGTCCCGGAAGGTCTTCGATTGTCTCAATATGTTGCAAATGGCAACACCGACGTGCTCTCCGAGGATACGGCGCAGTCAGTTGCGGCATTGCATGCGGATACAAATATCGAAGAATCACATCTATGGCAATCCTGATAGTATCCTCAGTTACAGCCGGAGTGATTAATTCTTGCCAGCAAGTATAGACCTCCCGCTCGAATTGCGTTGGCCATTGGCCGTATAACTTCACATTATTTGACAATATGACAAACGGAATCCGGTCCTGCCCCAGACTCTCACAGCCTGACTCCACGATGGGAACTCTTGAAAGCTCTTCCAGTATCATTCCGGATTTCCGGGAGTAGTTCCTCAAATAAAGAGGCCGTTTCAACCGCTCTGGCAATATCCGGAAGAAGCTGCGCTCGAGAAGCCTCATAAGCATTATTTTTCTCCTCCATATAACTTCCCGCATACGCCGCCATAGCAGCGATTCTTCTCTAAATCCGTATAGCGATCTTTGTCACGGTATTTAATTATCCTCTGCTTTGACAAACCAACGACAGCACAAAACGGTACGTCTTCACTCACAACAGTTCCCAAACCTATCACAGCACCATCTCCAATAGTTACTCCTGGAATGATCTTTACATCCATTCCTATCCAGACGTTTTTCCCAATTGTTACCGGCTTTTCTATATACGTCTCATCGTATGGCAAAGCCTCACCTTCATAATTATGACTGTACGAATAAAGCGTCAGATTTCGCCCGATATGCGTATTATCTCCAATCACAACACCGCCGGCGGCATGAATATATGCATTGTGGTTAATGTGTACGTTATTACCAATCGATAAACGTTCAGGCCGCACTATTGTGATCGATCCGTACAAATGACAGTCTTGCCCGCAACTTTTAAGTTTCTTAAGTATCAACTGGTTTCGATAGTCCGAATACCACAATCCCAATCGCGGACCAATTTTGGCCGTTACCTTTAGTATCGGGCGCAAGGTGAACTTCAAAAGCAAACTCTTAATCCTGCTCATGCTCTCGCCTTTTTCTCATCCACGTCCCAGCAGTCGCCGTGCAAAAGATAGCATCCGGCTCATTTCGGCCAAGTTAAAACAGACAAACAATAACATAACAACAACAGTGTACAACAATCCCATAATAGCAAGAGTTAAAACATCCCCCAAAGGCCTGACAAAAGGAGCTAATAAAAAAACCGCCCCGGAGCCTATCGAGACAATAAGTACTTTTGTTAATATGCTAACAGGTATTATACTTCGAAAATTTATTGTTAATATTCTTGAAATAAAAAAAAGGTTATACGGCACTGTCCATAAATACACAATCAAGACAGTAGATATTGCGGCACCTATATACCCCAAGAATCTAATAAGTATAATACTTAGAAACATGTTCAGGATAAGCCCCGTCATAGCACGATAAACTATTAGTTTATTTCTTCTCGTGGCCATAAATATTGCCCCAAATTGTGTGATGCGAACAGGCAAAGCCAAAAGGTAAACTCGGAACGGATGTACACTTTCTACGTACCTATCCGAGAAAAGTAATCGTATCACTTCAGGTGCCATTACTAAGAGAAAAACCATAATTGGCAAAATCAGCAGTGAGCACTTTACCATCGCCCTGTGCCACAGTACCCTGAGTTCGCCATATTGGGCCGCTTTGTACATTTTGACAAGGTCCGGAATAAGAATGGCCATGACCGAACCGGTCAATACTCCGATTAAAGGTATCTCAATAGCGCCATTTATATAAACAGCAGATTGTTCCGGAGAACACATTGAAGAAACAATTATCTTGTCTAATGATTTGGAAATAGTGCCAATAATCCCGGCCAGACCCAACGGGACTGCATATTTTAACTGAGACCACATACCATTTGTACTTGGAAGCAACGAACCAACGTTACAGGCTGCAAACATTAATTTCAATGCCGGCACTAACACCATTCCCGCCCCAACGACTGTGCCGACAATAGCCGCAGCAGGGGTCCGACAAATCAGGACAGCGGTTAACACTACGGAGAGCATAAACAATCGGCTTAATACATTGTAAACGGCAACTTGTTTTACTCTATTACGAGCTATAAGACAGGCACTAAGCCCTGAAGCCGGCAACATAAATAAAGGATAAGGAGCCAGTATAAGCAGCGTCCGGGCTATGTTTGGATTATTAAAACGCCAGGCCAAAAGCCGATTTCCCCCAAAAAGAAGAAAAAGTGTAAAAAGCCCGGCCATAAAACTAAGCAACAGTACATTTCCCATAAGCAGAGAACGAGGCCGTTTGTTTTCTCCCGGCAAGAAGTAGTATAAGGCTTGAGGTAATCCAAGCATTAGTAACGGAGATATGAATGCGTATACAAGCAGTGTCTGTCTGTATGTGGCATAATCGTACATGCTCAGTACACGCGAAAGAATAGCTGCGCTAATCAGCCTTACACAGGTCGTCAGAAATGTACCTGAAGCAAGAATACCAGCTTTGACTGTTCTGCTTTGTGACATGTTTTAATGCTTTATAGGTTTTGAGAGATGGAGCCCACCTACGTGATATCTTATCTCTTAATCATCTACAAAAAGACAAGATAACCTCGCAAACATGAGCTTTCATTTCATCCGTAAGCTCTGGATAGACCGGAAGGGCGAGAACTTCCTCTGCGGCTTTCTCTGCTTCCGGGAAATTACCTTTTTTGTAACCGAGATATCCGAAACATTCCTGCAGGTGCATAGGAACCGGATAATATATTGCACAACCAATATTCTTTTCTTTCAGATGCTCGACCAACTCATCTCGTTTAGGGACTCTGATGACATATTGATTATATATGCTTACACAATCCGGGGTAATATACGGTGTTTTTACGGCCGTGCCCGCAAACTTTTCATCATAAAAGGCGGCATTTCTTCTACGAGCCTGCGACCAACTGTCCAGATACCGGAGCTTGACTAAAAGAACCGCCGCTTGAATCGGGTCAAGACGAAAATTGCCGCCGATATACTTATGATAGTATTTGGGATTGGCGCCGTGGTTTCGCATTATTTTAAGGCGGTTGTATAAATCCTCGTCACTGGCAACAATCATACCACCGTCACCTGCACAGCCGAGATTCTTGCTGGGAAAAAAGCTAAAACAGCCGACAGTTCCGATACTGCCTGCTTTCCTGTTTTTATATGTGCTCGTAATCGATTGCGCTGCATCCTCTATAACCGCAAGATTATATTTATTTGCAATGTCCATAATCGGGTCCATATCAGCCATTTGCCCGAACAAATGGACGGGCATAACAGCCTTGGTCCTTTCGGTAACAACCGACTCGATAAGCTCTGCATTGATATTGAAAGTCTCCGGGTCGATATCCACGAATACCGGTTTTGCGCCTGCACGGACAATACAACCGACCGTAGCAAAAAATGTAAATTGTGTAGTAATAACCTCGTCACCGCTGCCTATATCCAAGCTCATCAGACTGTTCAAAATTGCATCTGTTCCGCTGGAGACGCCAACCGCAAATTTACAACCGCTGACAGCAGCTATTTTTTCTTCCAGCTCAGTAACTTTCGGGCCGCCTATACATATCTGAGATTCGAGTACTCCAGAAACAGCATCCAGAATCTCATCTTTAATAGTTGAGTACTGCGCTTTCAAATCTAACAAAGGCACGTTCATTACGTCAGCTTTCACGGCTAAGGTCGGTATCGCTGTCTATTTTTCTTTAATATCTTTGTACGATGCTTTGCCTGCGGCTTTTTCCGGCGGCAGACAAGCATCTTCGTCTAAATCCAGACATCTGAGCACTCCCGGCTCGACTTCTTTGTAACGATAGCCCCCTTCCGGACAAATCATAATGCCTTCGGCATCCGGCTCCGGAAGCGGAATGCCATGCCGGCTTATCCACCCAACCTGTTTTGCCGGTACACCCATAACCAATGCATAATCCGGAACATCCTTAGTCACTACCGCACCCGCAGCAACAAACGAATACAACCCAAGCTCAATCCCGCAGACAATAGTAGAATTCGCCCCGACAGTTGCCCCGCGGTGAAAAATCGTACTCTCGAAGAGATTGTGTCGCACAATTTGCGACCGCGGATTTGCAACATTTGTCAAAACACAGCTCGGACCAAGAAAAACGTCGTCCTCAATTATCACACCGGTGTAAATAGAAACATTATTCTGGACTTTTACATTGTTACCAATAACCACGCCGCTCGCAACATTTACATTCTGGCCGAATATACAATTTTTCCCGATCCTGGCATTTTTCATTATATGGCAAAAATGCCAAATCTTAGTTCCGCTGCCTATCTCACAAGGTTGGTCCACATAGGCAGACTCGTGAACGAAATATTCTTTACTTTGTGATTCCGTGTTTTCCGTCAATTCTTTTTTTGTCATTACGAATTCTTTCCTTACAAATCCTTCTTCAACATACTACTTAACATTTACCTTAATGGAACATAGTCATGGTGCAACAACAACTAACCGTTGGAACGTTTCAGTAATGGATGGTACTCTCCTTTCAATCCTATAGGTTTGGCTTTCCGAATCGTCGATACAATTTCAACCGAAGGCTTTGTTTCCTGCAAAGCAAATCCCCTGCCGTCGAGTATTTCCTCATAACTTTTCGTGTGAAGATCGGTAAGGCCGCAGGAAAAGTCAATTTCTTCATCATTGATAGTAATAGAACGATACGCCACAGGTTTCCCGACTTCGGATTCTTGTGGCAAATCTTCTCGTTTTATCGACAAAAACCACCTGACCCGAGCACGTTCGAGTTCAAGAAATCCTGCAGTTCTCTGTGGTTCATCCACATGAACTACATTGTTTTGAACTCCACCAAATATCCACTGCAAAATATCAAAAAAATGAATGCCAATATTAGTGGCAACACCGCCGGATTTTGAGACACTACCTTTCCATGAAATCATGTACCAGTGCCCGCGAGCGGTAATATAGGCCAAGTCAACATCATACTTTTTTCCTTTCGGTGATTGATCTATGCGCTTTTTTAATTCAGATATAGCAGGATGCAGCCGAAGCTGCAGAATCGTATTGACCTTCTTTCCTGTCTCCCGGGCAATCTCATCGAGAGCATCCACATTCCATGGATTCAAAACTACCGGCTTTTCACATATAGCATCCGCTCCTATTCGTAGAGCGAACCTGATATGAGCATCATGGAGATAGTTCGGAGAACAAATAGAAATATAATCAATACGCTGGTTATTTTCTCGACGCAATTTTTCAAGATGTCTGTCAAAACGCTCAAACTCTGTGAAAAAATCGGCATTCGGAAAATATGAATCAATGATGCCGACAGAATCATTCGGATCCAATGCTGCAATAAGAATGTTCCCTGTTTCTTTAATTGCTTTCATATGACGCGGTGCGATATAACCTCCAGCGCCGATCAAAGCAAATTTTTTCATTGTCCTTTTCCTTATCAGGCAGTTATTTTAACGTATTTAACAGTTTAATATGAGTACACTATCCTTTGCGGCCTGCTTTGCAACTAAATTCTTTCTTTGATTTCTACAAGCTTAATCTTTGCGGTAGCATTCACTATCAGTGAAGGAATATTTCGTTATACTAGCCCGACTACCGGTTCGTCTGGGGTATCTATAGAATCCATTATCTGATTTGCTTATACTCCGTCCCCGTCGGTTGCATTGAAAAATCAATGCAACTTCGAGCAAACAAACAACTTATTGCTGCTATCTCGCTCCTGCCTTCACCAACTTTGGGATAGTCAAGTTCAAAACACTATCTTCTATTTAAGTTGTCATAATTAACCGCACGGATTTTACCATTTGGATCGGGGAGATAATCCAGAATCAAATCCACTACATCCTTCGCCATCAATCGGACGGAATTTTCCTGTACCGAGCTTATCTGTACCTGTGCCACGTATTTAGCAAGGTCACCGGCAATGTTGACTCTTCGACCAAATATGCCGGAAAAATCTTTTTCGTTGGAAGTAAGCTTACCGTTTAACACGTAGAAGTTCATGACAACTGTCTGGTCGTTCATTGAAGAGCGTTTGTGGAATCGATGTATCAGATAAGGTACTTGATGACCCGCTCGCGAGATAAATTGCCCGGTTTGGGTACTATCATAAATCCAGCCATATCCGGGATAACATACTCGAGGCCGATGACCTAATATGCCTCCCGGCCGGGACGAGCAATATACGACATAAACGTCAGCCCAGGTATTGGCGGCAGAGTTTTTATATCGTCTGCTAAAATAATCGTCCGCAAAGTTCTTCTCCATATATTCCTTAGTAGTATTTGAAATAGGCAAGTCTTTTCCTGACCAGTTGCCAATTTGCAAAGGAAAAGCACTCAACGGTACCGGCAGCTTGATAGTTCTTCCAATAACGCGTTCCAGGCCGGATGCCAAAATACGATAAGTTATGCCCGCGGATACCAGAAGCACAACGGCCAAAATCCAAACGAACCATAGTGGTATCCCTCCTGTTGCCTTATATGCCAAAGAAAGCGATCTATGCCGTTTTAGCTCATAGTTAGACCTAACAATATACATATAAGGCTATTCCCAAAGTAGTACATTAAATCCAAAAAAACGTTCCCTCAGCCCCGATGATAAGCTCCTCTCTGCAGGAAAAATCCAGGATACCCCTCCATGAGACCTCTGATGATAGTACATTCTTTTATCATAATAAAGGTGTTTCGTCAAGCCAATAGACCAAAAAAACAACAATCGATAGTTTTTTGATAGGCTCCGATAATAGGGGGATAATGGCCATAACTGCATATTATTGACCACATATTGATTAGGGAGATAAATGAATCAATTCCGATAAAAATCCCTCGGAATTCCCAGATTCTATTACACAGTGGTGTTCGTTTGGCAGTTACTCATATCATAGTGCAGGGCAGGGCAATATTAATTCTGACATTTCTGCTATGCTTTTTTGTATCGAGCGAGAGCTGCGAAAAAGCAAGTCATAACTGATATTGCCAAAACAAAGCTCCATCCCGGTGCAAGCCCAAAAGCACTGGGAAGGTAAGCACAGAACAAAGCGAGCCCGGCAACAAACAAACTGTAGGGTAACTGCGTACGAACGTGCTCAATGAGGTTACAAGAACTGGCAATGGAACTCATAATCGTCGTATCGGAGATGGGCGAACAATGGTCGCCGAATATTGCGCCATCCAGGACTGCGCCGAGGCTTATCATTGTGGTCAGGCCGTAGCTGTTCCCGTCGAGTGCGAAGGCGACTGGAATGGCAGTGGGAATGAGAATGGCCATCGTTCCGTAGCTCGTACCTGTTGCAAACGAGGTCACCGAGGCAACGAGGAAAACCGCCGGCGGAAACCAATGAGGTGAAACTCTCCCGGCCAGAATTGCCGTCAGGAATTCTCCGGTTTTCAGGCTGTCGCAGCAATTCTTGAGAGACCAGGCGAGAATAAGTATGACAAAGGGAATCATGGCCCGCTTGACGCCTCGTTTGAAGCAATTGCTTATGAAAGGCATACGCAGCGTACCAAAGAGCTGCGAGCACAGCAAGGCTAAGGCCAGGCCGAAGAGAGCTGCGTAGTCGAGAATAAGGTGTGTATTCTCGGCGGCGCTAATAACGTCGCGCCAGTAAATCCAGCTCAGAATAGAACCGCCTTGCCGAAGCATAGCAGGCCCGCCGCCATCAATCCAAAGCCCCGTTATATGAAACAATATTAATCCCCCCAGCGGGATCAGGGCCTTGACTGCCCGTGCGGACTGCTGCCCTACAGCTTTTGTAGCAGAATCAGATGTATTTTGAGACGGGCTGATTTGGTTATTTTCTTCGGGCGCATTCCTGGCAAGTTCTTCCGCAGTTTTCATTGGACCAAAGTCCCGCCCTACAATTATATGCAAAAAGACAAAAGCGATCATCAGCAGACAATAGAAACGAAAACTCAGGGCATCAAAGAATAATGAATACCCGCTTCTGCCAATGTTGAGTTCTTCTGTAATTTGCGTCAGAAGGCCTACTTCATAGGCTATCCAGGTGCTAATCACCGCTAGTCCTGCAATCGGAGCACTTGTGGCATCAACAAGAAAGGCAAGTTTTTCGCGGCTGACACGAAACCGGTCGGTTATCGGCTGCATCATCGAGCCAACTATTATGGCATTAGTGTAGTCGTCAATGAAGCACAGTATTCCCATCAGAGCAGTAGCAATCTGTGTGGATTTCCTGCCTTTTACCCACTTCAGCAGCCACACAATGATTCCCTTAAAACCTCCGGAGGCAATGACTATTTCTATCATCACGAAGATTGGCGGCAGAAATGCAAGGATCTGCAAATTCGACCTGCTTGTAACAGTATCCGCTACATAAATACCAACCGATCTGAATCCCTCAAACCAGGCGGCGGCACTCAATGGACTTTGCGGAACCTTAGTCAGCAAACCTCCCGCTATAATGGCAATTCCCAGACTCAGAAGGACATGCCGCGTCAAAAAAGCCAGAAGAATTGCCAGTACGGGAGGAACTACACTATACCACATGCTTGTTTGCAAATTTTTTTCGTCAATCGGTGCTAAGTAAGCGGCCAAAGCGCATATAACACCAAATACAACAATCGCCGCAGCACTTTTTGTTATTACTCTTGATTTCAAATGACTGCTATCTTTGACAGTAACTTGCCGGAAATCTTGACATTATTTTTGACAGAAGCAACTCAAAGCAAGGATTTTCTGCGCCTTAGACAGTCACAGGTTTTTGCCCCGAACCGCTTAAGGCAAAAGCGGGCGATGGGATTCGAACCCACGACGTCCAGCTTGGGAAGCTGACATTCTACCACTGAATTACGCCCGCAAAGAGGCATATATCTTCTTTTACTAAGTCTATACAATTTCTCTGCTTTCTGTCAATATTTTTGTTTTGGATGAATTGTGCAAAATTCTGCAAGAGCATACGGAAATTCTACTCCAAACTCCCGCTCTGATGAAAAGTGATATTAATCGGGGAGACAAGATTTGAACTTGCGACCTCTGCGTCCCGAACGCAGCGCTCTGGCCAAACTGAGCTACTCCCCGGTAAAGCAAATCGTAAAATAGCATATATGGATTTAAATTGCAAGCTACAATAAATTAACAGGATCAATATCTATTGCCACTTTGACTGCCGGCCGTACTGGTCCGGCCGCCCGCAGGCCGGTAAACAACTTTTGGACCGTCGCCGCTTGGGGGGCCTGAATAATTATCTGCATTCTGTGAAAACGTTGTATCCGGCTTATCACCGCAGGCATCGGCCCGCGAACGTTCGCTTCCAGTTTTTCACGCCCGATAATCCTGTCTATTCTCCGACGCATTTGCCTGCATGCAACGTCAAGCTTATCAAAATTGCAGTCACGCATAACAATAACCGCCAGTCGCCAAAACGGCGGCAGATTGCAGGCCCTTCGATGCATTAGTTCTTCTTTGACAAAGCCGTCAAAATCCCCGCCGACAGCAAACTTTATAGCCGGCTGATTAGGCAAAAACGTCTGGACAATAACCGTTCCCTTTTTCTCAGAACGCCCCGCCCGGCCTGCAACTTGAGAAATCAACTGGAAGGTTCGTTCATTCGCCCTGAAATCCGGCAGATACAGCGAGGTATCAGCACTGATAATACCAACTAATGTGACATTTGGAAAATGCAGCCCCTTAGCCAGCATCTGCGTGCCGGCTAATATATCGATTCGACCCTCACCGAAATCTCTCAGAAGCCGATAATAGTCTCTGCTTGCCATAGAGTCACTGTCAATCCTCAACACGCGAGCCAAAGGAAACTTGTTGGCCAGCTCTTCTTCGAGCCGTTGCGAGCCCAGCCCTATCATCGCCATCAGCTTGCCGCAAAGAGGACATTTTTCAGGCACAAGCGTCTGGGCCAGACAATAATGACAGACCGCATAACCATAATTGATGTGTTTTCCCGTAACCGTCCGCATTCGCTCGCGACGGCTGACCTTTGACTTATGAAAGGTCAGCGTCACATCACAATTGCGGCAGTGCAGCGTATGTTTGCAGGATGGACAAAATACAAAATGACTGTAACCCCGCCGGTTCAAAAGCAGAATCGCCTGCTCCTTTTTTGCAAGTGTCTCCTGCAGGCACTTTGCCAGCGGCTCACTTATCAGGTTAATGCCCTTCCCGGTAACCTGTCCGGCCCGTAAATCGACAAGTTTCATTTCCGGCATAGACAGGTCCATCACCCTTTTGGGCAGATGCACAAGGCTGAAATATTTCTTATTTCGGCAATTAGACAGAGTTTCCAATGACGGAGTGGCACTGCCCAAAATACAATGTGCATTTGCCAGTTGCGCCCGCTTTATCGCTACATCCCTGCCGTTGTACCGCGGCACCGTGTCCTGCTTGTAGCTCGGCTCATGCTCTTCATCAACAACTATGAGTCCCAGTTTTGGCAACGGTGCAAAGACCGCAGAGCGAGCGCCTATAACCACGTCGGCCTGGCCCGACTTTATCTTTTGCCACTGAACATTACGCTGAGCGGCGGACAGGCCCGAATGCATTACAGCTATTTTTTTGAATCTCTCGTTGAACCGCTGAACGGTCTGTGCCGTAAGAGCGATTTCAGGCAGCAGCACAATCGCGCCGGCCCCTTTCAGCAAAACCGCCTCGATAGCTCTCATATAAAGCTCGGTTTTGCCGCTGTCGGTAACGCCGTATAAAAGTGTAACGCCGAATTCACCTGAATTTATTGCTGTTTCAAAATGAGCCAATGCCTTTCGCTGGTCCTCATTGAGGACTACCTGTTCTGTTTTTATTGACATCCACTTGGGAATAACAGGCAAAGACTTCAATATTGTCTTGCGAGCTATTTTAACAATATCTTTTTCCGCTAATCTCTTTATCGATCCATTGCCACAGCCGATTATCTCCAACAAACTTCGCATCTCCACGGCATCATTTACACTCGAAGCCCCGCTGTCATCCAGGAATTTGACAATTCGCTTTTGCTTTTTACCCCTTAACTCCCTGATGCTTTTTTCGATATCTGCGGAACCGCCCCTTAGATAGACATATTGTTGCGTTGTAACACCTGCCCCTCTTTTAACCGCCGAAGGCACCATCGCAGCTAAAACCTGGCCGAGCGGACAAACATAATAATCGCTTATCCACCGTGCCAATTCCATCAGCTCGGAATCCAGCAATGGCTCTTTATCTATCAATCTGGTTACTCTTTTAAGCTTTCGCCCGATACCCCGTGCAATAAAAGACTCTTCTGGCCGGACATCCGATTGAGTACAAAACCCGGCTTCAAATTTGTTTCTCCTGCCGAAAGGAGCTTCGACTCTCTGGCCCGCCTCAACCGGCCAGATTTCGTCCGGCACAAAATAATCAAACTCCGTATCCGCAGCCGACTCAAACGCCACACGAATAATGTGCCTGCACGAGATTTCTTCCTCTATTTCTTCTGTTGCAAACAAGCTATCCGTTTGGTATTTTCTCATTTAACCATTTAACTCAAAGCTTTTCTGTCCCAAAAGCAACTCAATAAGCCAGGCCATAACATTACTACTTCTTAGGTGCGAAAAGCTGGAACTCACAAATGGTTGGCCCATCAGTGGCCTTGAGTATGTTCAGTCTAACATAACGTGCCCTTACAGGTTCAAATTGCTTTGAATAATCATGCCCGAGCTTTGTCCCCTGAGCAATTATTTTCCAACGGTTGCCTTCCCTGTATTGCAGCTCAAATTCCTGTACACGGTCATACTCTTCATCGATTTTAACTCGATTGAAGATGGCCGGCTTTCCGACGTCCACTTCGAGCCATGCCTTCTGTGTGCCGGAGTCGGTAGCCCAGCGGGTGGCCGGATCGTCGTCCACAGCTTTTGAGGCGTTATATGCTGCATTTTTTTGGAAAACATTTGAGGCCCTGGCCCTCTTTTCCGCCGTCAATGAACTGGACAGCAATGCCCGTGGTCTGATTGTGCTCGCAGGGCCGTTGAGTTCCAATACGATGATTGTGTCAAGCTCACTACGGTAAGACTTCGGGACAGAAATTTCTATGGCTTTGCGGGTCTGCTTGACTGTTGCAGTCCCGTCGCCCATAACAGAGCTTGCGATGATTTTCTTAGGGATAGGCGGCAAAGTAAGAGTATTTTCCTGCCAATTAAGAACGTGAACGTAAACGGTATTACCCTTGAATGTGCTTGCACCCCAGCCGCCAGGCTTAAATGGACCACCACGGGTCGCGTATATACTCCTGCCATATTCATTCAGCCATTTTCCCATCTCCTTGAGCCGTTCGACCTGCCTCGGCTCGATTCTGCCGTCCGGCATAGGCCCGACATTGAAAAGAAGATTGCCGTCCCCCCCGACAATGCGAACAAGTGTGTCGATACACTGCTTAAGAGATTTCATCCGGTCATCAGGTTTCCACGCCCACTGCCGGCAAATCGTCATACAGGTCTCCCAGGGACGGTCGTTCTGAAATTTTCCAATCCTCTGTTCCGGTGTATCATGGTCACCGGCTAAACCTGCCCTGTTGTTAATGATAACGTGGGGCTGAAGCCGGCGAATCATCCTGAAAAGATTCTCCGAATCCCAGTCTTCCGGCTTTCCGCCAAGACCGTCGAACCAGATGATATCAATCCTGCCGTAGTTACTGCAAATCTCTCGAAGCTGGCCATGCAGAAACTTGATATAACGGGAATGATTTTCCGTTCGGTAGTCCGGATGATACCAGTCGGGCGGAGAATAATAGTAGCCGAGTTTTAATCCGGCTTTGTGGCAGGCATCGGCTAATTCTTTTACGACATCGCGTTTGAACGGCGAGTTGGTAATCTTGTACTCGGTAAGCTTGCTGTCAAACATTGAAAAACCATCGTGATGTTTGCTCGTGAATACGAGGTACTTCATACCGGCATCTTTGGCGGTTTGTATCCACTCGTCCGCATCGAACTTGACAGGGTTGAACTGCTTATAGAGATTATCATAAATCTCTACCGGGATTGAGCCTGTAGATTTGTCCTTTCTTCCCCGCCGCTGCCCCCCGCGGGACCAGCCGATTTCCGTACCTTTCAGACTGACCGGCCCCCAGTGAATAAACAGGCCGAATTTCATCTCCCGCCACTGTTCTATGTCCTGTTTGTCTGCATTCAGGAAACTTGCAGGCTCTTTTGAACTCCCGGCATTAACCTGCTCAACAGAACAAACCATTAACAAACAAACCACCAATCCCAGCCATACTATCAGTTTTCGTTGAATCAATTCATTCTTTAACATTTTTCGGGCCCTTTCCATTTATTAGAATACGTTTTTACAAAGACAATAATATAACGTAAAAGGGCAAAAAACGAAACTTAATGTTTGTTTTTTTATGCTAAATCGAACAAAAACAAGCGCAAATTTATTCTTGTCAGTCGTGGTTTTTCAAAGTTTTTACAAACATAATGGTATCATTGAAGGTATATTTATTTTGAGTACGGGGACTAATCAAGGAGATTATAAAATGAAAAGATACTGTCTTTCGGCATTGTTGACATTTTATTTTACTTTCGCAACTAATGTTCCAGCCAAAAACCTAAAAGTCGGAGTGTTTCAGGAATCTCTCCTTGTCGACACCTTCGAAAAGGGTCGCTCACTCGTCATTGCTAAGATAGACTCAGTTCACAAGGAAAAGGACACCAAGTTTTATGCCTACAAAGTTGAGATTGTTCGTACCATCATACCCGGCGATCTTACAGAAGACGATACATATGGACTACTGAATCTATTCGCCGGTGCTTCTTACGGCAACGCCCTGACACCAGGTCGTGCGTATGCCTTATTCATGACGAAAGATTGTCCGTTCTACTATTCATGGGCTAATAGAGATGATAAACTCCAAGTCAATCTGTCAAATAAGCGGCAAGTGCAGACACTGGTCCGGGCAGCAAATGCAGCTTACGCGAAGACGGTGATTCGCAGATTCCGTCAAAGAAATATAAACGAACGAGCCAAGCTACCCCCTCTGCCTAGCGACATTATCTCTCTATGTGAAGAATTCAGACACAATCCTCCAAAACGTGCCAAGATTGGCAAGCAACTATATGAATCGGATTTGAGCTCTCGCCTTGATGAGTCCAAGCCCTTTTCTTCGACCATTTCATATTTGCCACCCAAGATACCACTTACTCGCTCGCAGATTGTCACTCTTCTTGGCAAGCCCAATTTAAAAAGCGGATGGACTTATTCTTGGTTGATTGGCCAGATAGGCAAAGGCTTCGGAGCCAAAAAGGTTAATGTGCTTTCTGCCACATTCGATAAAAACGAAATAGCTATCCTTGTAGTCTATTGGCAGGGGGAGAAATCCGAATGGACAAAACTCACAGCCTACAACATTGACAGTTATCTCGACCTCTGTGGCTGGGCCGATCCTGCTCTGCAGAAGTTCCGTCGCTCACTCATCAACGAAGACTGGGACACAGCCTTGTCCTGCTGCTCCAAGACCGTCAGGGCAAGAGCTGAAGAGTACGATTCGGCCCAGGCCTTCTTTAAGGAAGTAGTCCCTATACGGCAGGTTACAGAATTGTCCGAGTTTCGAGCCAGAGGTTACTCAGGCCGCGCGGGCAGAATTGTCCGCCTGCGGGTAGATGGGCCTTGGCTCGATGTGCCGGATGAGCAAATTTCTGGCGAGTGGGAATGGTCGTTAACCAGATACGGCGATCGATGGTTCCTTGATTTTGAAACGCTGCCTCTCGATATGCTAATAAAGAAGAAAACACTCCTGCCGAAACTGCTAAAGGAGGCCGCCGAGACTCGAAGAACCAAGTTCGACAGAGGTATAGAGTATAAACTCATTCCTCTAAGTGAGGACTTTGCAGTAGGGCGTCCGATGCTGTTTCGGATAAATATGGTCAATGTTAGCGATTTGTCCGTTCTGTTTATGGATACCAGATCTGTGATGGTCAATGATCCGATGGCTGTTATTGGTCCAAATGGCGAGGATATCAAGTATGTTGATACAAGCTACCAAATAGCAGTTGGGCATGAAGTGATTTTGCCTGGGGAAACAATTACTCTTGCAGATAATTATGACGTAACGTCGCAGTACGGAATTGTGAAGCCCGGCCGATATACGTTCCAATTCAAAGGTGCCTCTGGGCGGAATAGCAAGCGTTCGAACACTTTTGAGGTAGAGGTGAAAGAAGGTGAGTTGTCAGCAGCAGACAGTGTTTTTGCAAGCATCCTTTCTGTTTTGCCAAAAGGCTGGACAGCCACCAGGAGATTGGCTCCGACAAAACTGTTTTCCGGGGATAGAGCAGATACGTTCATTAACGTGCACCTGATAGGCAAAAGGACAGGCAAGCTAATAAATGTGGACATATCCCTTGCAATTGCCAAAGATGTAAGCTCATTGGACCACCAATATGTGAACAAACTTCAAGTATGGGGCAAGTGCAGATGGGGTCACGTCTATGCCAGAGTCCGCGATGCGGAATTGCTGTGGCCTGATTATAGAGAACAAATAGTTAAAGCACTCGAAATCGAATAAACTGGCTCTCACTTCTACAGAAATAACAGTTGGTGATGTACGACTACTTCGCAATTGTTGTGTGCGCAGCATCGAACATTCTTACGCCACCTGTGTCTAATTGCAGGATAAGGCCTTTTTCCGGGTCTATTCCTATACAGTTGCCGGAAAATTCCTGGCCGCTATAGAGAAGCTTAACTCTGTGGCCCAATTGTATGCTTAGTTTGTGCCATTGGTCTATTGCTCTTTCGCCCTTTTGGACCGCCACTTCAAGCCAGTATTCCATAGAAGTAAGCAATCGTTTTGCCAGTGAGATACGGTCAGTAATTGAATGGCTCTCGATATCTATGCTTGTTGCGATTGGCTGTAGTTCAACAGGAAAAGACTCTATTTTTTGGTGGCAGTTTATTCCAATGCCAATTATGCAGGTATTACCGCTGCTGTCTGTTTTTGATTCGAGCAGAATACCGGCTGCCTTTTTACCGTTCAGCATTATATCGTTCGGCCATTTGATTTTCGCCTCGGCATTGGCAGACTTGCCGATGGCTTCGGCAACCGCCACTGCGCACGTCAGCGAAAGCAACTCAGAGTTTAGTTTGTTGTCGGTCAGAATAATCGAACAGAGAATGCTCTCAGAATAGCTGCTGTACCATTTGCTGTCCGCTCGACCTTTGCCTGTGGTCTGTTCTTCGGTGAAAATCACAAGGCCGTCATTTTCTTTGTTCTTTGCGTACTCGGCGGCTATTTTCTGTGTACTTGACGTGCGATGATAGACGAGGATTTTTCTGCCGATGCGTTTGGTTCTCAGATTCGACTTTATCTTGTCAGGATCAAGCAGGTCGGCTTTCGGCATAACTTTTTTTACCTGTCAAGTCCAATATCAACGGCTCTGGCCGAGTGAGTGATTGCTCCTACGGCGATTCGGTCGATGCCGCACTGGGCAATGGCAGAAACATTGCTCAGCGTAACGTTGCCCGATGCCTCGAGTAACGGCCTTTTGCCCTTACCGCACATCTTGTTTCGCATATCCACAGCATGCTTTAACTGCCATTGGCCCATATTGTCCAGCAGCACAATGTCAATGCCCGGAATTTTCAGCACGTAGTTGAGCTGGTCATCGACGTGATCAACCTCTACTGCAATGAATTTGACGCCCTTTTGCTTTTTGGCGTCGCAAATAATTTTTCGTAGCTTCGGCTGAAAATTCCTGCCCAGCTGGGCCAGATGGTTATCTTTAATCAGAACACCGTCATACAGCCCGAGCCGGTGATTATACCCCCCGCCGCAGCGAACCGCATACTTTTCGAGGATTCGCCATCCGGGCATTGTTTTTCTGGTATCGTAAATCCTTGCTTTTGTACCTTGAATAGCCCGGACATACTTCCGGGTTGTTGTGGCTATTCCGCTTAGTCTCTGTAGAAAATTGAGCATAACCCGCTCAGCGGCGAGCATAGAGCGCAAAGGCCCTTTGATTATAGCAATTTTGCTCCCGACATGGGCCGACTCGCCGTCATTAATAATTACCTTCAACTTGAGTCTCTCATCATAACACTTGAGAATCTCCCGAACTACCTCTACTCCGCTTACAACTATTTCCTCACGTGAGATTATATTTGCTTTGTCAATGGCATTTTCTTTGAAAAGAAGCTCACTCGTTACATCACCCCTCCCGAGGTCCTCATCAATAGCCATTTGAATAAGAGGTCGAGCTTTTGCAATGTTTAGGTTTCTCATATTATTTCTTTTCCTTCTACTATCAACTTCATGACGAAGTCGTCTTTTTCTTATATTTTTTAAGTTTTTTTATCGCCAAAAAGTCTCTTTTCTTTTTCTTTGAGTTGACCAGAACCAGCTCCGGCAGCTCTTTCAGCTCCCTGAGCTGGTCACGCAGAAAAGCGGCCCGCTCAAAATCAAGACTCTGGGCCGCTTCAAGCATTTCCCTCTCAATCTGAGAAGCTAATTCCACCTTTTCGTACTCCGAATCACCGAAACGCACCGCCTCTCGGGCAGTGTGCCTTGCTCTTATCTGCTCGGTCAGACTTTTACGAATCTCCTTTTTTATTGTTTCGGGCGTAATATTATGCTCTTTGTTATACTTTATTTGAATTTTACGGCGTCTGTTCGTTTCGTCAATTGCTTTCTGCATCGAGGCCGTAACCCTATCGGCATACAAAAAGACAGTGGCGTTAATATTTCGTGCGGTCCTGCCGATTGTTTGTATCAGCGAGGTCTGGCTTCGCAGAAAACCTTCCTTATCGGCATCAAGGATTGCAACGGCTGAGACCTCCGGCAAATCCAATCCTTCCCTCAACAGGTTCACTCCTACCAGTACGTCAAATTCACCCTTGCGTAAAGCCCGCAGTATCTCAATTCTTTCGAGAGTATCGATTTCGCTGTGCAGATAACGGCATTTAAAACCTTTCTTTGTAATGAAACCGGACAGGTCTTCAGCCATCCTTTTTGTCAGCGTTGTAACGAGCGTTCGTTCCCCGACTTTGACTCGTTTTTCAACCTCGCCCAAAAGGTGCGGAATCTGATTTGAGGCCGGATATACATAGATTTCCGGGTCCAGAAGCCCCGTCGGCCTGATGACTTGTTCGACAACTTCGTTATCACACTTTTCCATCTCAAACGGTGCCGGTGTAGCAGAAACAAAAATGACTCTGGCCCAGCTTTCCTGAAATTCCTCGAAGCGCAGCGGCCTGTTATCCAACGCGCTTGGCAGTCTGAAGCCGTGCTCCACAAGGGTTTCTTTCCTGTGTCTGTCTCCCGCCCACATTGCCCGCAACTGTGGAATGGTAACGTGAGATTCGTCGATAAACAAAAGAAAATCTTCCGGAAAATAATCAATGAGAGTATAAGGTCTGGCGCCGGGCAGCAATCCCGCCAGATGCCGGGCGTAATTCTCTATCCCGCTGCAATAGCCGATTTCCTCCATCATTTCAATATCATACATTGTCCGTGCCTGCAGCCGTTGAGCTTCAAGAAGCTTGCCCTGGCCTCTTAGTTCGGCCAATCGCTGCTCCAACTCGGTCTTTATACTCTCTACTGCAGAGCCGATTCTCTCGGACGGCATAATGTAATGCTGCGCCGGATATATAAATAACTGATCCTCGACTGCGAGAATTTCAGCCGATACCGGATTTATATAGCTTATCTGTTCTATTTCATCACCGAAAAATTCAATTCGGACGGCAAAAGATTCGTAAGAAGGATGAAGCTCGACCACGTCACCGCGAACTCTGAATGTTCCTCTCTGAAAATCTATGTCATTTCTGGTGTACTGTATGTCAGCTAATCTGCCAAGCAGCTCATTTCTGTTACAGTTATCGCCAGTGCGAATGCCAACAACGCTGGCCTTATAATCCTCGGGTGAGCCAAGACCGAAAATGCAGGAGACAGATGCAACGATAATACAATCATTCCTTGTAGAAAGACTCATAGTTGTCGAAAGGCGGAGCCGGTCAAGGTCATTATTCTTCGAGGCGTCCTTTTCTATATATATGTCCCGCTGGGGGATGTATGCCTCGGGCTGATAGTAATCATAGTAGCTGACAAAATATTCAACGGCGTTTTCCGGAAACAATTCCTTAAATTCCTCGTAAAGCTGAGCCGCTAACGTCTTGTTGTGAGATATAACAAGGGCCGGCATATCGTGTTGAGCGATGACATTAGCCATTGTGAAGGTTTTGCCGCTGCCGGTCACGCCCATTAGGGTTTGGAACTTTTTGCCGCAGCGCAGTCTCTCTACGAGCCTTTCTATGGCTTGTGGCTGGTCACCGGCCGGCTTAAACTCATTGTTCAATTTGAATATTCCCATATAACTGCATTATTTTAGCCGGTTATTAAATAAAACTCACGCCTTTTTTGTTGTGAAGTGCAATTGAGCGGGAAAGTCGTTATTTCTTGCGCTGTAAAAGTGTGAGAGAACATTTACAACTTTTTCTGTATTTTGAACTTTTTTTGCTAAAATTCAACTTCTGAAGTGGTATAATCATATTTGAGATTCTTTGGAGCACATATATATTTTAGATTCTCAGGGTATGTAACAAGCCACTAATGAGGAGTGAAGTGATGAAAATAAACATGGCTTTTATTTATTGCCTGCTTTGGATTTTCACAGGTTCATTATTGGGCAATGTGAATATTGTGTCTGAGCAGCATTCCGTTAAAGGATCAGCGGGGTCCCAACAAGTCAATTCCTACGAAAACTTAAATAGTACCCAGCCTGTTTATGGTAGTGCAACGGGCATTGGGTTCAATAATGATAATGTAACAGCATCAAGTGCTGCAGGCAGCTTTGCTGTTAGTGCATCCATTACCGGTTCCATTTTTTCTGGAAACGCCAGCGCCGAATCACTATATGTGTTTAAACCTGTGAATGATGTATTGGACTTGTCTATATCAGGATTTGTTCAAAGTTATCCCTGGGGTGGCTGCGAGGTCAACTACTATATAAGAAACATTTCAACCGACACTTACCTTGTCAAATACGACTCGCCCACTAATCAACAATTTGGAGACCCTGACTACTATGGTTTCAGCATCGGCTATGCGGAAAGTTTCTTAGTGAATGCCTCTCATGAATATGAATTATCTCTAAAAGCTGCTGCTTCTCAGGGAGATGCTTCTAACACAACATCGTCTTTAACTGCAGATATCGGCTACGTGCCGGTTATTATCCCCGCCCCCGGTGCCGTTCTTTTGGGCAGCATCGGCGTCGCCCTGGTCTCTTGGCTCCGCAGACGCAAAACATTATAAGATTTTTTCAGAGTTTAATATTGAAATTTAACTTGTAAGGCGATATAATCCTATTATAAGTAAATTCGGAGGACGTACATATATCAGATTTTCGGAGTATGTATTCCTACAAGGAGGCAGGGCAGAAACACTTTCGCGAGGAGTTTTGTCGTACGTTTTTATCTAATATACGCATATTGTACCGGTAACATTAGAAACAGACCCTTAATAACGAGTTAAAACAGAAGGAGGAAAGTTGTGAAAAGAACAGCTTTACTATTAGGTATCGGGATTCTGTTAAGTTTGACAATTTTTGGTAACTTAGCCGAAGCAAACGTAGCCGTTAGCAATATTAGCACAGTGGGTTGGACAAAAGCACGTTATATCACTGAAGGCTGGCAGTTTACACCTATGAACCCCATCAACGTAACTCACTTAGGAATGTGGGATGATTCTTTTGCATCAGACATATTGGGTACTAGTGATACATCCATAGGATTTGACTACACGATTCCAATCGGTATCTGGCGAGTCAGCGACCAAGCCCTTTTGACCTCAACTACTCTTGGGCCGGGAACGATAAATCCAGCACTCGACGAGTTCCGCTACACCGAGATCACACCACTTCTATTGAGTCCGGGAGGAACGTATGCCATAGGATTTCAATGGGCTGATAGCACTGTAACATCTGATTATGTACAATCACCCGAGCTTGACGGCTTTCAGGCCCATCCAGTCATCAATATTGTTGCACGTGTTTCAAGCAGGAATCCGGGATTCATATTCCCAGATCGTGTATACCCATGGGGTAT
>CAZZAX010000078.1:0-26277 GCA_964653075.1 uncultured Pirellulales bacterium | reverse complement strand
CCCCGAGTAGGACTCGAACCTACAACCTAGCGGTTAACAGCCGCTCGCTCTACCAATTGAGCTATCGGGGAATAGCACAATAAAAACAATACATCGGCTTTTAGGGCCTTTGTTCGTATAAATTTTACGGTATTATCTAAAAAATTGCAAGTTTGTCAAATGCTGTTTCAATAAATTCCTTAAGCTTTTGAAAATCTAAATTGTGCCCTGGGTAGATGTGTTTTCGATTTAAGTGGGTCTTTTTTTGGGGACGTATTAGTGGCTAACGGCGCTTGCAAAATAGGCCGAGACAGCATATAAATTAGACTGTTATGGCGAAAAAGGAAGATATCAAGAAACAAATCGAACGCTTGCGGAATGAGATTCGCGAGCACGATTATCTTTATTACGTGCTCAATCAGCCGAAAATCAGCGACCGGCAATATGATGAACTATTTGCCGAGCTTAAGGCGCTGGAACAGGCGAATCCGCAATTTATAACGCCCGATTCACCTACTCAGCGTGTTTCCGGACGGCCCCTTGAAGGTTTTGCCACCGTCAGGCACGCAATACGAATGCTGAGTATGGACAATACCTATAACGCCGATGAGCTGAAGGCTTTTGACGAGAGGGTGCGCAAACAGCTTGAGGGGATGGATTACGATTATGTGGTCGAGCTGAAAATTGACGGCCTTGCTATAAGTCTCCGCTATGAAGACGGCGCTCTTGTAACGGCGGCCACTCGCGGTGACGGCCGGGTGGGCGATGACGTTACCGCTAATGTGCGAACAATAAAAGCTGTTCCGCTGGTATTAAGAGGTGATAAAATTCCTGCCGTGCTTGAAGCTCGCGGTGAAGTCTATATGCCCACAAGTGCCTTTGCCGAACTAAACAGACTTCGTACTGAAGCAGGCGAGCCGACCTTTGCCAATCCTCGAAATGCCGCGGCAGGCTCTTTGAAACTTCTGGATGCGAAAATCACCGCGTCAAGGAATCTATCGTTCTTTGTATATGCGACGGGCGAGCTTTCTGAGCCATTAGGGGAAAATCACTACCAAACGCTGCAGAAATTCAAAAAACTCGGTTTGCCCGTTAATCCTCATATCAAAAAAGCCAAAGACATCGACGAAGTGATAGATATTTGCTTAGCTTCGAGTGAAAAACGGCTAAAGCTGGACTACCAGATTGACGGGATGGTAATAAAGATTAACCGTTTCGACCATCGGGACATATTAGGTGCCACCGGCAGGGCGCCAAGGTGGTGCATATCATATAAATTCGCCGCCGAGCAGGCCGAGACAATTGTTGAATCAATCGATATACAGGTGGGAAAAAGCGGTATTTTAACACCTGTAGCAAACCTGACGCCGGTACAATTATCAGGGACAACTGTTAAACGTGCAAGTCTGCATAATTTCGATGAATTACATCGGCTTGGTGTCCGTAGCGGCGATACTGTTATAATTGAAAAGGCCGGAGAGATAATACCGCAGGTGATAGAAGTAAAGAAAGAATTAAGACCTGCCGGTACAAAGCCTTTCGAATTACCTGAAGAATGTCCGAATTGTGGTTCGGCGGTAGCCAAGGATGAAGATGGCGTTTATATTCGGTGCCTCAATCCGGATTGTTCGGGGCAATTGAAAGAACGCCTGAAATATTTTGCCGGACGCGGGCAGATGGATATCGAACATCTCGGCACAGCTTTAATCGAACAACTGGTCGAGGCCGCGCTGGTAAAGAATTTCGCGGACCTTTATAAATTACAGAAGCCCGACTTGATTGGGCTTGAGCGAATGGCCGAAAAAAGCGCGGACAACGTAATAACAGCGATACAGGCAAGCAAGGAGCGGCCATTATGGCGATTCATCGCGGCCCTGGGGATTCGACATATCGGGGGCCAGTCCGCACAAATTTTAGCTGAGCATTTCGGTTCGCTCGATAAGATTATAAAAGCAGCGCAGCAAGAGCTTGCGGATATCGACCAAATCGGGCCGATAATGGCAAAGAGTGTGTACGAATATTTTCACGACCCGAAGAATCAGGTGGTGATTGAGCAATTAAGGCAGGCGGGTTTAGAGCCAAGCCGACAACAAACAAGGCGTTCGGATAAATTAACAGGCAAAACGATTGTGGTTACAGGCACTTTGGAAAATTTCACACGTCAGCAAATAGAGCAGGCGATAAGACAGGCGGGAGCGAAATCGTCATCCAGTGTAAGTAAGAAAACGGATTTTGTACTGGCCGGTGATAATCCGGGAAGCAAACTTGATAAAGCGAGGGCACTTGGCGTTGAAGTGATAGATGAAAAACAATTTCTGGAGCTATTGTGAAACAAGACGAAAGACTGATGCGATCTGCTTTGAGATTGGCCCGGCGGGGTATCGGTTCCGTTGAACCGAATCCGGCCGTTGGTGCTGTCATCGTAAAAGACAATCAGGTTATCGGCAAAGGCTGGCATAAAAAGTTCGGCGGCCCCCATGCGGAAATAAACGCGCTGGAAGATTGCATAAAATCAGGCATTGACCCACGTGGCGCTGCGATGTACGTTACGCTTGAGCCATGCTCTCACCATGGCAAGACCGGCCCCTGCACACAGGCCATAATTTCCGCCGGATTGACAAAAGTTTTCGTGGCAATGACTGACCCATCCGAGCACGCCGGTGGTAAAGGTATTGAGCAGTTGCGTAATGCGGGAATCGAGGTCCAGACCGGTATCTTTGAGACAGAAGCCCGGTTGTTAAATGCTCCATTTGTAAAATATGCTTCCACAGGCAGGTGCTGGGTAACATTGAAATGGGCGCAAAGTATTGATGGTAAATTGGCCATAACCGGACAGGAACCGTCAGGAAGCGGCTGGATTTCCGGCGAGCAAAGCAGAAAAGATGTACACAAATTACGCAGGCGTGCAGGCGGCATATTGGTAGGAATAAATACGGTAATAGCCGATGATCCGCTGTTGACCGCCAGGCCGGGTAAGGGCAAAAAGGCCACCAGGATAGTCTTAGATAACCAGTTCAGGATTCCACTGGATTGTAAGCTGATTAAGACGGCCCGGAAACATCCCCTGCTGATATACACCAGAGAAGATTCTGTCCCGGCGAAACCGGAAATTGAAGAAAAGATTACCAAAAAGGGCGCCGGGGTACTTACTTACCAGGTTACACAGGGCCGCTCAAACCTGCATTTTCTGCTCGATGAATTAAGTAAACGCGGCATTGCTCACTTGCTTGTGGAAGGCGGGCCGAGGGTGCTGACTTCATTTCTAAAAGAAAAACTTGCCGATGAAATTGTGGTTTATATCGCACCGAAGATATTAGGGGCTAAGGGCATCGCCGATATAACCGGACCGATGGCCGAATTAACGCAGGCCGTCGGACTGCATCACGTAGATATAAAACGCTTCGGTGACGACGTTCGCCTGTCCGGTTTGACGGCAAAAACGCTTAGCGAAATTTTAGTTACCAGGTGAGAAGCTGACGTTATGTATCAAAAGTATGGCAAGACAGTTATAAGGCTGTTACTTTTCTTAACTAGTTTCCTGCTTACGGTAGCGTGCGTGCAACTCTTTTTATGGGCAAGACAGAATTACAAAGACATAAGGGAGAAGAGGCCATTACGAGCAATAGTACAAAATGAAGACATTTTCAATGCGTCTGTCTTGTTAGCCCGGAATTATTATAGCGATATAAACAGAGTCCAGGCAAGCAAAGTCTTTAATGCGATCGTCAATGACATTAGAGAGCAAATAGAAGATGTAAATGAGCCATATCAGATTGTTGCAATTATTAATAAGCATATCTACAAAACATTACATATCAGCCCGATTGGTAATGCATTAGATATAACCTACCTCCTACCAAATAAAGTCCTTGAAGGCAGAAAAGGTCACTGTATGAGCTTGTCTGTAATATACGCTGCAATAGCGGAAAAACTACAGCTTCCCATATTTGCAAAAGTTGTACCTTCGCATATCTTTGTCTGCTACGACGATGGTCAAAGCAGATTTAATATTGAGACTACGGCAGGTGGACGCAGTTTGCCGGACAGTAATTATAGCCGTTTCTTTCCCTATCCGGAAAGAATCGCCCCAGGTTTCTATCTCAGAAAACTTAGCAAGGCCGAGTTGTTAGGCACATTCTTATCAAACTTAGGAGCAGTTTTAAAGGACGCCGATAGAAATACCGACGCGCTGGACGCTTATAAAAAGGCGTTGTTTCTGGCTCCCGAATCAGCCGAAATCCATACCAATATCGGAAATCTGTACTTGAAAGCCGGCAAGGCGAAAAAAGCTAAAAAATGTCTGGCCAAGGCGGTAATCCTTGACCCGACATTGTGGCAGGCGCGCTCGAATCTCGCCCCGTTGTATTTCAAAGCCGGTGACTATGAGAAATCGACTGAGGAATACCTGGAAACTATTGCTTTGGTTGATAAAGCTATTAATATAAGCGCCATCGTAGTAGGCCTGCCTGAAGGCAAGGATCCGATTGGACTGGCAAAAGAAAGTCTTCGAAAAAAAGATACTCCTTTCCAGCAATTGCTTGTACGCGGAATAGTATGTTTCGATAAAAAAGAATACGAGCTGGCTAACAAGTTATTTGAGCGGACACTCGAACTTGACTCTGAGGATGCGAACATTTATTCTTTTTTAGCTGCTACAAATTTCCATTTGATGAACTACAGGCAGGCTATTAAATATGGTGAAGTCGCGATTGAAAAATTTGGCTATGTGCCAGTATATGGACCTGTATATTTTATCAATAAAATTGCTGAATCGTATGCCGGATTGGGCCAATCATACAGCATGCTAAAAAAATACGATTTGTCAATTGAAGCGATTAATAAAGCGATTGAAATAGGAGGTCCCATTGCCAAAGTTTACGCTACATTGGCCACTACATATTTGCTCAAAGGAGATAATGCAAAGGCAATCGAATTCTACAATAAAGCGTTGGACCTTGATCCATCCTACGAATGGGCTCGCAAGAAATTGGCAAGAATCCCAAGTGACTAAGTTTTGCGCATCGCAAGATCAACTATGAAAAGATATATGTGCTGGATGTGCAAACTATGACGCTGAGAATAGCATTTTGATTTTGTTAATTTGAGAATCGGGTTTATGAACAAAAGAGATGTGGTCAAGCTGTCGATTGAGGGGCGAGAGGTTCCGTATGTCCCGTGGCACTGCGGCTTTACAGTAGAAGCTGCTGATAAGCTGCGAAAGCATTTTGGCAGGGATGATCTGGGGCGGGTACTGGACAATCATTTTGTAAAGTTTGGCAGCGATACAGGCTTTTTTACTGATATTGGCAATGACCGCTTTCGTGATGTCTTCGGGGTGGTGTGGAACCGCAGTGTTGACAAAGATATCGGTATTGTTGAAGGATGTATCTTGCCGGAGCCAACGCTTGACGGATACGAATTTCCTGACCCCTTGGACAGGCGTTTTTTTGAGGACATTCCTGAGAAGCTCTCTTTGTATGAGGATTGTTTCCGGGTATTTAAGATTGGGTTCTCACTATACGAGCGGGCCTGGACGCTGCGGGGGATGGAGAACCTGATGATGGATTTTCTCAAAGCTCCGGACTTCGTGCATGAGCTGTTGGAACGAATAGCCGACTATAATATCGCCCAGATAACCGAAGCCTTGAAATACGATATAGACGCGGTCTATTTAGGCGATGACTGGGGACAGCAGCGGGGACTTCAGATGGGGCCTCAACTCTGGCGGGAATTTATTCGCCCTCAATTGAAACGGATGTACTCGGTAGCTCGGGATGCGGGCAAGTATGTTATTATCCATTCGTGCGGCAAGGTGGATGAGCTTTTTGACGATTTGATTGAGATAGGCCTTAATTGCTTTAATCCGTTCCAGCCGGAGGTTATGGACGTATTCGACCTCATGCAAAGATACAAGGGACGGCTTGCCTTTCATGGAGGCCTGTCCACACAGCAGACCCTGCCCTACGGCTCAGTCGAAGATGTTAAGAATGCAGCAGCCAAACTGCTAAAAGCAGGCAAAAACGGAGGCTATATCTTCGCACCCGCCCATTCCGTAGAGGGCGATGTCTCGCTGGAAAACATGCTGGCTTTTATAGATGTCCTCCACAGCCAAAGCAGCTACAGGAGGCGATAATTTTGTAATATAGTGTATAGTGTTTGTCATTCTTACAAAAGTAAGTGAGGGAACAAGGTGCTTAATTTACATTGCTATCAGCGGGGCCTCCCATTAGGGACAAAAGAAGTACTATGAAGGCTATGGCACCAACACCCCAGCACCACTTTCTATATTGTGGTTTTAAGAGTCCTACTATCAGACAAGGAATCAAAAAAATAATACTGCCTTGTAATCCGTAACTATTGGGATGATTCTTGACCCAATTAAGTGGGACAAGGTAAACTGATAATTCGACTGCAGAGACTGCGACGCAACTAATTACTAAAGCTAAAATGGTGACCTTATTGTTTTGTCTGTTGTATACTACTTGTTGCGGTAGGTTTGTAGCAACTATAGTACTTTGCTCTGTTTCAGCTTTCACAGTTGGCTTCACGTCATCCCAAGCCTGCTGGAGTTCTCCTTTTTTGTCCATATTATCAAGCTTCAACTGCAAGTCATAGCAGAATTTTTCGCATTCAAAATACTTCCCTTTATAAGTCCCTTTGTTATATATCCGCTTTCTTTCGGCCACACCAACATCATGTGTAACACACAATAATGCGCAATCGAGAAGCAATTGCTCCCTTTGATTTGGCTGTCGAGGATTGTATTTGTTGAACAACCATAATATAGGATTGACAATGTCGGGTGGTGCTGGGAAGCCGCCTTTCATCGGAAAATCCAAGTGCAGCATGTCCCAGTAGGACCAGGTGTACCAGCCCTTCTGTTTGAGCCCCTGTGATCGCTTTTCCATTTTGGATTCGATTTGTCTGTATTCGACTTTTTTCTTATCAAGAGCTTTACTCAAACAGTTGACAGCCTTCTTGTCGTTTGCTTCAATGGCCGCATTGTACTTTTCAACAAGTGGACGTTCTTCCTCTTCTTGAAAGTAATACTTTTCGTCCGTATGTTCTTTCTGGTACTTCTCCAACTGCTTTCCACAGTCCTCGATCCACTGGCAAAACTCAACCCATTTCTTACAGAAAAAATCCTTGTTTCTATGAATTTCATTGATAACTTGAACGCGACCCATATTAAATTCCGCATATCCTACTGGTGGTCAGTATAATACTTACATTCGAAAATCTTCAATTCTATGAATGCAAAACGAGAATATTTTAACTATGAATGGCATAAAATGCAATAATTTGCCTTGTTTTGATTGGCTTGGGTGCGGTGTTTGGTCAGGATCGGTAGATTTCTCTTCTGTGGCCGATCTTGAATATATCAGAAAGTAAGTTAAAGTTTGGGGTGCCTAAAGTGAGCTAAAGTTGAGGAAATTTACGGCTTTTGTTGAATTAAATTATTTATTGTCTTTTTTCTGTTTATTGATACAATGAAGAAGCCGGAGCAGCTAAGCACGGATCCAAGTGCCGGGTTCGAGGTTGAAATAACCCGGGGCGTTAGGACAAGGCCTTCAAAAGGCTTGTAATCCGGGATTCCGGAGCGCCAACCTCTTTGTGACAGTCTGCTCCGGTATTTTTTTTGCTCTAATATTTATCCAGAACACCTTTGACAAAACTCTGAAGCACATTAAAATTAAGCGGTAAAGAGATTGAGTTATCAATTCGCAAGAGATTGTGAATTTGTTTCAGAACGGATTTTCTGAAAGGAAAAATCAATGGAGGATAAAACAGCACAACTTTCCTGGGCGGCCTTAAGACAAACAGAAGGAGATATTCCCTGGTCGGCATTATATGAGTTTGCCGCCGCGGTAGTAAATAATCAGTCCGTTACAGATTCACTTATCGAGTTATACGAGCAGGCACTGGAATCCGGTTTTGATAACGAACATTACGAAGAGTTTTATATTCCGGCTATATTCGCCCTGGCCGCACCGCAGCTTAACGACCGGAGGCGCTATGAAATTGGTGCTTTCCTGGTTGAAGAACTGGCTGAGGCCGGATATGAAGATGACGACCTTCTAATGGAAGTTTTAGAGGCGGCCTGCGGTTCAATGGGCCCTGTGATTCTGCCTGCCGTTCTGGATACGATAGCCAAAGAACCGGACCATGAAGGTGCGTGGTATCACTTGTGGGGGCTTACGGAGATGGCTGCAAAGAGCGAAGATATTGAGCTCCGTGACCGCATGATCAAGGTATGTATGGACCTGTTAACACAGGTGGATCGTGGAAAAATTGAACCTTTTGATGCCATGAACGCAGCCTGGACTCTTGCTGCTATGAAATACAGCGGGTGCAGTAAGCTTCTAAAACGTCTGAAAAAGAAGGTTGCGAAATCCTTTTGTCACGGTGATTATAGCGATGCCATAAAGCTGTTAGAAGGCCGTTTGGATTATACTCTTTCACCGAACTTTTGGGAACAGCCGGTTAAAGAATGGTTTGAGCCGCGATGGCAAATGGCAAAAGATTGGTACACCGGAGAACACAGCAGAGAGTATGAGGACGGTGAACAGCGGTCCGAAGAGCTTGTCGGCAGATTTATGGAATCGGAGTCGGCGGGGAAATTAGACCCCGAACTCTTCGAGGATGCAGGCTTTATTACTTATCATGTGCTGGAATATGCCTGGGTTTATGTCGGCAGCAGTCCAGAGGAGCTTGATGAATTCACGCTGGAAGAAGTACTGCTGGAGATATTCCCTCGCAAACTTACCGCCGAGCGGGACATGTTTGAAAAAGTAGCACCCATAACCGCCTGCTTTCTGAAATGGCTGGAGTCCGAAGGCATACTGGCTGATACTTCCAGCTTAATTGAAACTGTCCATGGGTGGATGGATACGATTATTGCTAATGGAATGAATCCACAGTATTGGGGGATGGCCAAGAGTTTTATGATGCAGGCGCTAGCAGATGGGGTAGATACACAGGACGAGCAAGCTATGCAGTGGTATCTTGCCGAATACAATCTTCGGCTTCTGGTAGGAAACTCGTCTGCCCAATCTGACTTCAGAAGCCTATCACCTCCGGTGCCCATAGTAGAGCAATCGCCCAAAATCGGTCGCAACGCCCCTTGTCCCTGTGGTAGTGGCAGGAAATACAAAAAGTGCTGTGGTGGAATAAAGAGTGCGGACATAAACTATTAAGGTCTGTTTTCGTATTTTGTGTGATTTCGGATTTTTTAGACAGATAATCTGTTTTTTTTACCTTTGTACAGACCGATATTGATAGAGTTGACCTTCGGTTGAGTTTATTTAATCCCCCCGGAATGAAATGCAGATTGGCCATTTATGCTCGGAGAACCGATAATTGTATTTTACAAAGCCGGGTCAATGCATTTAGAAAGCCATTTTTTCCTTGATTTGCAGTATCAAAAGGTGTATAATTATTTTAAGATTTAGCGGCCTGGCGAGCGCTGAAAGGAGAAGGGTGTGCAATTCCTTTTAGTTCGCTTTTTATAGGTCCTGAAATGACATCGAATTTAAGTGATGTTCGCCTGAAGTGTTCATAAGGATGTAAAGACTTCGGTTTTATCGGTTCTTATAGATGATCTTTATCACCTTTGCAACGAGCCATATTCGTTTTTTTGACTTAACCTGGCAATGGCTTGTACCGATATATTAACGGAAATTGTGCGGTATTAAAACGAGGAAAGGAAATCCTGCAAAGTGATTTTCTGCCCGTTTTTTTACCTGAAGGTGTGAAAGGGGATATACGATGAAAAAAATCCTGACTATCTCGCTTGTTTTGCTGGTATTTAGCTCCCTGGGCTGCGAGAGCATGAAGAGTTTTTTTAAGCCAAAGGAGGGGGAGCCGGAATCAAAGCAGCCTGAAAAGTTCTTTTGGGATAGCAGCCATGAACCCATAGCTATAGCTCCAATCAACACTGTGCCTGCTCCGTCAGGTTTGCCTGTTCCGGCAGAGGGACCTGTTGTCAGTGAGGCCAGGCAGCTGGTAGTTCTCAGTCAGTCCGACATGGCCGTGGTCTCGATGACCTATCCATGGCCGGAATGCGGGATTGTTCGATTGGACAAGTCCGTGCCGAGAGAAGTCGAACTAAACAGGTCGTTTGATTATTTCATCGTAGTTACAAACCTGACGGAAACGATGCTGACCAATATTTTGGTAAACGAAGAGCTTTCACGTGGTTTCGAATTCACAAGGTCAAATCCGGCAGTGAGAAAAGATGTGGATAAACTTGTGTGGGAAATAAAATCGCTTGGGCCAAAAGCCAGCAAGCGAATTACAGTTTCCGGCGTGGCTACCGGCGCCGATTCCCTTGAACATTGCACAACTATTGTTACACCCATCATCCCGGCTTGTGCTCCTATAAGAATTGTTCAACCCAGGTTAGAGCTGGCTAGGGTAGCGCCGGATGAAGCCTTGCTCTGTGAGGCGATTCCGCTCGTGTTCGTGGTGACCAATTCAGGAACGGGAACTGCACAAAACGTCAGGATCGTTGATGATCTTCCCATCGGGCTGCGGACGACTGACGGCAAGAGTAAATTAGTTTTGGATGTAGGTATGTTGGCAGAAGGTCAGTCGCGGCAATTCTCGGCTGAACTGCGGGCGGCCAAGACAGGCAGATATACCAGCAAAGCAGTGGCCACCTCGGCTACAGGCCTGAGAGCAGAATCAGCAGAAGCTACTACGATTGTAAGTCTGCCTGTGCTGGCAATCGAGAACAACGGTCCAAAAAAACAGTACCTCGGTCGAAAAGCAACCTACGAAATAATGGTTGCCAATAAATCGGATATACCGGCAAAAAATACTATTATAGAAGATACCATTCCGAATGGAGCTACCTCGATAGAGGCAAACGAAGGTGCAAAGCTTTCCGGCTCAAAATTGATTTGGGAGCTTGGCACTCTTGCGCCGAATAGTATTAAAAATGTACGTGTCTCCTATATTCCGACAGAGGCGGGTATGCAAACGAATAGCGCAACCGTAACTGCATACTGTTCGGAGGCTGTAACCGCTTCCGTGCAGACGCTGGTGACAGGGATTTCTGCGGTAGCGCTGGAAGTCGTTGACGTCGAAGACCCGGTTAAAGTCGGCTCACAAACAACATACGTAATCAGTGTGACGAACCAGGGCTCTGCTGCCGCCACCAATATTCGTATTACGTGTCTTTTGGAAGGCAATGTTCAATACGTTTCCTCAGCGGGTGCAACTGCCGGTTCTATAGAGGGACAAATGGTGAAGTTCTTCCCGTTAAGCAGTCTTGAGCCGAAGGTCAGGGCCGCCTGGCGTGTGGTTGTCGCGGCTGTAAAGCCCGGGGATGTACGCTTCAAAGCCGTCATGAATGCTGACCAGCTTACACGTCCTGTAGAAGAAACAGAATCTACGCATGTGTACGAGTAGTTATGATTTAACATATGGCACCGCGGTGTAATTTGCGCCGTGGTGCCCTCCTGAAAATCCGCTTTTTTCACATTCAGGCTCTGCATTTCCTTGTCCGTCTTCGATAATAAATTGGCTGTTTTTTTCCTTGATTAGTGGTAGAAAGGTGGTTAGATAGATGTTATTTATTATACATATCAGCCGGTAATAGTTTTCAGGAGGTTTTAGATGCGAGTGATAGAACTTTTGGACAAGTCGGCGGTTAATTACGAGATTACCGAACACCCACCTGCTTTTACGGCGCAGCAGATGGCGGCTGCCGAGCACGAGCCGGGAAAATATGTAGCAAAACCGGTTGTTGTCAAAGCCGACGGTAAATACATCATGTGTGTGCTTTCGGCGTGCTACAAGATTGATTTAGGTGCATTGAAAAGCCAGCTCGGTGCTAAATCAGTTGAGCTGGCCCGGGAAAAGGAAATAGGCGGGATATTTGACGATTGTGAGCTTGGAGCTGAGCCTCCCTTCGGCAATCTATATGACTTGCCTACTGTTATTGACAAGGCCTTGGAAAAGGACGACCATATAACGTTCCAGGCCGGCACGCATGAAAAAGCTGTACGGATGAATATGGATGATTACCGAAGGCTCGTTGAACCCAAGGTGCTTGAATTCAGCTATCACATGACGTCATGATTGCAGCTTGTCGCGGCGAATATAAAAAAAGCCCCCGGGTGGTAGAAGCCGGGAGCTGAACGCACGTAGAGTTTGATAGCGAGCTTAAGCCGTTTCCTTATCAATCCAGCCGAGAAGCTCTTTCAGGTCGTCGAGAGTGATATCGCCCATGTGAGCGATTCGAAAGGTTTGTTCTTTGAGTTTGCCGTAGCCGTTCCCGAAAATCGTATTGTGCTTTTGCTGTATTTTATTGATGGTTTCGGCGACGTTGATACCTCTGGTATTCTTGACCGTTGTAAGTGTATTTGAGGCATACTTTTCATCGCAGAACAGGTCATATTTCTCCCTCGCCCAGGCCCTTACAAAACCAGCCATTTGTTTATGTCTTTCCCAGACATTGTCCATACCCTCTTTGAGCAGTTTTTCACACTGGTAGTTCAAAGCCATAATATGAGGGATATTCGGCGTGGTGGGCGTTTGGTTTTTCGCCGCCATTTTTGCGAAAGTCTGAAAATCGAAGTAGTAACCCCTGTTGGGAACATTGCTGCTTTTTTCCAGGGCCCTGTTGCTTACCGCTGCCACAGCCAGGCCCGGCGGGATTGCAAACGCCTTCTGGACAGAGGCGAATACTACGTCCCAGCCAAGCTCGTCGAAGTGCAAAGGAAGACCAACCATCGCACTGACGGCATCGACCAATACGAGTACATCGGGATATTTTTCCTTCATCATTTTACTGATTTCATAGACCGGATTTGTCAGGCCGGTGCTCGTTTCGTTATAAACGAGGGTAACAGCGGCGTACTTGCCCGCAGCGAGTTTCTCGTCAATCATCTCGGGCAAAGTAGGTGTACCCCATTCGACTTTAAGCTCATCTACGTTTTTGCCGCAGCTCCTGGCCACCCCGGCCCACTTGTCGCTGAAGGCGCCGCAGCAGGTGGCCAGAACGGTTTCGTCGGGACCAACACAGTTGCGAACAGCGGCTTCCCAGATTCCTGAGGCCGAGGACGTAGAGAGAAAAATATTCTGGTCGGTAAAGAGGATTTTTTTGAGCATATCGATTGTTTCGCCGTGCAGTTGAGCATATTCTTTGCCGCGATGTCCGAGCGTCGGGCGTGCGAGCTGCTGCAGAACGTCTTCGTTGACCTTTACCGGTCCGGGAATGAATAATCTTGGTGGGTTTTTCCAATCTACCATATCATCTACTCTCTTCTTTCTGTTATTCCCGCCCCGCATCGAAAGTGCGGGATAAACTCCGGCGGGAATTGATACTATTTTTGTTAATAAGTCCCTGTTTTCGCAGGGATGACGTTTTAATTCGTATTACAATTTTCGGATCGTCAGGCCTGTAAATATTTTCGGATAAAAGTAAGTTGATTTCTGTGGCATTCTTTCCCCTGCTTCCGTTACCAGTTTTAGCTGCTGCATCTTTACAGGGTTCATAAAGAAGGCCGCCTGTTTGTGCCCTGAGTCAACCTGAGAGATTGAATCGTCAATTGCATTGGGGGTGTCTTTTACATATTCGAGATTTTCACCTTTGGCCAAACTCTCTTCGTCAATACCCAATATTTTTTCAAGGACAAGCTTGTGCAGAATAGATACATCGAGTGTCCTCCATGCCGAGCTCATATCGGACATGACCGGATCCATCGCCTTTTTGTCTCTCAGGACAGCGACGTAAAAGGTGTTGTTTGGGCCGTAGATACCAAATGCGTTTTTATCGTTATCGTGTCTGGCCTTCATTTGCTCAAGCATCTTTCGCCTTGAATCCATTTTGCTCTCGGGCGAATCGAACTTAAGCTCGGTAAGCTCAAAGTTTTCCTTCATCTCGGTAATAAGTTTTTCAAAACTGAAGTTTTCGAGATTGCCTGCAAGGCGGTGTGTGGCTAAAACTATCAGCCCTTTGTGTGAAATATTGGCAAAGGCGAACATTTGATACTTAGCTGACGGGTTGTCGCTTTCTTTGGAATAAGCCAAACCTGTCGTGTAACGGTGATGTCCGTCTGCGATGACGCAGCTTTTGTCGTTCATCATTTTCACAATTTGCCGGATATCTTCTTTGGCGGTTAATGCAAAAAGACGATGACGTACATTTTGTTTGTCAATAAAGTCGATAAGCGGTTCGGTTGCGGCGGCCTGTTCTATGATTTTGTCAGCGATTTCCTGCTCGTCCTCATAGAGTATAAAAACCAGGCCGAAATCGGCTGTTGTTGCTTTTTTGAGACTAAGTCTGTCGAGCATCGGCTTATTGAGGGTTTGTTCGTGGGGTCTGACGATTTCTCCGAATTCTTCAAGCCTGGCCAAAGCTATAAATGCCAGACGCTGAAATTGTATGCCGGCCAGCTCGAAGTCCTGGACATAAGCATAGATAGTATCAGCGGCATCCTGCTTTAATACTCCTTTCTTTATCCAGTTGTTGAGATAGCCGGCGGCCCTTGTGTATCGATTATTTTCACCGTTATCAGTGGCATTTGTCTTTCCTTTGATTATGCGCACAATATTATGTACGCTCTTTTTATAAAACTGCTCCTGCTCGGCGTCGCTGATGACGTCATAGGGAGGAGCAATACAACTGCCCACGTCACCGACAACCGCCTTATCAAACCTAAATGCTTTGAATGGCTTAATTTGCATGTTCATTTCTCATATTCGAAATCAGGATTAATTTATCTATTTCAGATAGTCTGAAATTACGGAAATGGGGATGATACTAAAGAAAAGGGGAATTGTCAAATACGAACAGGACATTTTAAAGTGGGTTTGGGTCTCAGAATAAGCATTTTACGGATTGAAATACTTCAAATAACACTATTCTGAAGGGCAAAAAAGGCTCTTATTAAAAAATTTATAAAATTCTTGCTAACGTTTGTAGAATTGGTGAGTCTATAAAGGTGAGGAAGCATTTGTGAATGGTAATTCGAAAACAAACACCGGTGAAATTGAACGGCTGGTTCAGGCGTGTCGGGCCGGGGACCGAGCCTCCTTTGATGAGCTTGTGGGTTTGTATCAACGCCGGGCCATGCAGGTGGCTGTCAGGTTGCTGGCTGATGCAGAAGAGGCGGCTGAGGCTGTTCAGAACGGATTTGTCAAGGCTTTCCTCAGTATTGATAAATTAAGAGAGCCAAAGCGGTTCGAGGCATGGTTTTTTCGGATTATTGCCAACACTGCTATCAGTCAGCGAAAAGCCGCTAAAGGCAGGGCGGAAAAAATAAAGATTTCCGGAGACTGTGAGAACACAAAGGCTTTCTCCCCGGAATACAAGGAAGTCGGTAAGGAATTAAAAGAAGTGATACAGCGGGCGATGTTAAAGCTCTCGAAAAAACAGGCACAGGCGATTGCCCTGTTCGGAATCGAGGATTTGCCGCAGGATGAAGTCGCCGAGATTATGGGTTGTTCTGCTGAAGCGGTAAGGTGGCATGTATTCAAGGCAAGGCAAAAACTGAAGGTATTACTGAAAGATTTTCTGGAATGAAAAAGGAAAAAGAACAAATAGACTTGCTGCTCAGGCAAAACGAGAGCAAACAGTTGGCCGGTGTTAACTGGAGCCGATTACAGACATCAATATCGAAAAGGCTGAACCAGGCCGACCGTAACAAAACATCTAAGATGTCTTACAAACGGGTATTTAAGATAGCCGCTGGAGTTGTTGCGGCTGCGGCGGTTGTGTTTATCGCCGTAATGGTAAAAACTGATACGTCAACGACTGTACGATTTAAGAATTGCGGAAAAGCAATATTAACATTTGTTGACAGTAATGGCTCAGCCAAAGTCAAGATACTTGATTCAAACGTACAGGACAATAAGAGTGGAGACCGGTCGTCCTGGATTATCGTTCGTCCAAGTGAGCCGAAAGTAGCGGATAATGGGCAGAGCAGAGACGAAAATGATTTTGCGTGTTTAATGTAAATGAAACCTTTCAAGATAAAGGAGAAAAAAATGAAAACGATTAGTCTAAGAAATGTGATTGTTACGGTGTTAATAATTGGTATCGGGACCGGTTTTGCACGGGCGGACAGACAAGAATTGCTGGCCATGCTTAGCAGGCAGAAAGCGGAGTTTGATTTTAAGGATATTACAATCACCGAAGCCCTGGACAACATCAGAGCGGAGCTTGGAGAGAAAATTGTTTTATCCGATGAGGCCCAGTGGAAACTGCCCCATGGTGAGTCCACAAGATTGACAGCGTCGCTTAAAGGGTCTCTGTCAGACTGTTTAACGGACATGCTGAACGTATTTTTTATGCGCTATGCAGTAAGTGATGATAAAATTACGATTTATCCGCGTGCCGAATTGGAGCATATTCTTGGCAGGCCAAATACTAAACAGCTTGAGTTACTCAGGAAAATCTATTCCATTAGAATGACGTTTAGAGGTGGGTTTTCTACTGAGAGTCTCCTTGAGCTTATATGTAAGGCGTTTGCAGGAGCCTCTTTTTTACCTTATGATGTACCCCAAAGGATATCTGAGATATTTAAAACGATGTCAACAGACAAGGGAATAGCTCCTGTATCTTTTGCCGTTTTATTAGAACAGGTGGGTGATAAGTACAAGACACCAAGATGGTATCTTTCGGGAATGGATTTTCCTGGTCAGACCCCTGTAATAAGAATGGTTAATGAGGAGGATTATCGAGAAGCTGTGCTTGAACAGGTGGTTGATATTTCCTTTAAAGATGAATGGGCGGATGTGATAATCCAAAGGCTTGCCGGGTGGACTGGTATGGAGTTGTTTGTAGTTAAATCCGATCCTTCATGGTTGGAAGAAGATATATCTGTTACCATGCAAAATATAAAGCTTGGGCAGGCTTTGCGAAATATAGTAAGTTCTTTAGATGGGGAAACAGATATCGATTTTGGAGGTAATTACATAGAGATAGAAGGACCAATGCATAGGAAAAAAGTAGCTGCTGCTGCCAGGGAAACTAAAAGCAGTGGCCGTGCTGGAGAAGGTTACGTCGGAAAAATCAGTATCCCCATGGGTGAAGGTGAAGATAAGTACTTTATTGAATTTATGCTGCGAGAGAGTGACCTGACGGAGGAGTTAAGGAAGCTAAGAAAAGATAAGATAAAAGAGATTATTAGGAAATTCAGTAAAGCCGGTAACAATGGCCTCGAAATAACATTTCGTCCGCAGCCATACACGGTTTTGAATTGATACTTAGACCAATAATCCTGCACATAGGTTAAATATTCGAAAGGTATAGTGTCGCCTTTAGGCTTTTATTTTTTGGAAAGATATTCATTAATTGCCGCCGCGGCGATTCGGCCCTGGCCCATTGCGAGAATGACAGTAGCGGTGCCCAGAACGATATCCCCGCCTGCATAAACACCTTCCATTGAGGTTTTGCAGTTTTCATCGACAACGATATTACCCCACTTATTGAACTCCAGATTTGGGGTTGTTTGGCGAATCAACGGATTTGCACCGTTGCCGATGGCCATTATACAAGTGTCAACGTCAATGGTAAATTCTGAGCCTTCTATGGGAATGGGGCGCCGCCGGCCGGAATCGTCCGGTTCACCAAGCTTATATTTGAGACATTCGATGGCAACGACATGGCTGTCCTGGTCGCCGATTATTCGTTTTGGACTTTGTAAAATATGAAATTCGATTCCTTCTTCCTTTGCGTGATGGACTTCCTCAATTCGGGCGGGCATTTCCTTTTCGGTTCTTCGATAGACCAGATAGACCTTTTCGGCTCCCAGCCTGAGCGCTGTTCTCGCTGAGTCCATAGCAACATTGCCGCCGCCGATAACGGCGACTTTTTTTGAAATGGCGATTGGCGTATCGGCTCCGCGGCCAAAGTCATATGCCTTCATAAGATTTGCGCGTGTGAGATATTCGTTGGCGCTATATACGCCGATAAGGGATTCTCCTTCAATTCCCATAAATCTCGGCAGGCCTGCCCCGACACCGATATAGGCCGCATCAAAGCCGTCCTCTGTGAGCAATTGCTCGATGGTTCTTGTTCTGCCGACGATGAAATTATAGATGATTTTGACGCCCATTTTGGTCAGGGTTTCAATTTCCTCCTGGACAATCGCTTTAGGGAGCCTGAATTCCGGGATTCCATAAACCATAACGCCGCCCGGCTTATGAAAAGCCTCGAATATTGTAACATCATGACCTGCCCTTCTGACGTCAGCGGCAGTAACGATACCCCCGGGCCCGGAGCCGATTATGGCGACTTTTTTCCCCGTCTCGGCGGCAACTGCAGGGACAGAATCGGAATTTTTATTGAGATCGGCGACGAATCTTTCGAGCCGGCCGATGGAAACAGCTTTAGTTGGGTCTTTGAATTTTATACCGACAGTGCATGTTTGCTGGCACTGGACTTCCTGCGGACAGACCCGGCCGCATACGGCCGGCAGTAAGGAATTTTCCTTTATGATATCCAGCGCTTTCTTATAGTCACCTTCGGCAATCTCAGAAACAAAGTCTTTTATTCTGATTCGCACTGGACAGCCGTTAACGCAAGGGGCTTTTTTACACTGGAGACAGCGCATAGCCTCCAGACGGGCGTGTGTTTCGGTATAGCCGGTCGCCACCTCGTTGACATTGCTTCTTCTAACGGCCGGATCCTGTTCGGGCATCTCCTGCTGGGGTATGTTGTATCTGTCGGTCGGTTTGAGTTTATCGGTTTTTTGCTTTTCTAAAAGCTGCTGGAGAAGCTGCTGTCTTTCTTTATCTGTCACTGTAAGTGGTTCCTGACAATTGCCGAAAAGTATCTGCTGTTTAATATCTGGCAGATATGTTCAAGGTTCTATTTGTCCAGGCCTATTTTGCATTGGTGTTTTTTATATTGTTCATGTGCCTTTTTTTCCTGGTCTTTATAGGCATTCAATCTTTTCATCATCAAGTCGAAGTTGACTTTGTGTCCGTCAAATTCAGGCCCGTCCACACAAACGAATTTCGGCTTATTATCGAATTCTATCCGGCAGCCGCCGCACATACCGGTCCCATCAACCATGATAGTATTGAGCGATACTATTGTGGGTATATCGAACTGCTTTGTTACCTCGCAGCAAAACTTCATCATGATGGCCGGGCCGATAGCAAATACCTGGTCCGGCTTTGGATTGTACCGGCAGAGCTCTTTTAATGGTTCTGTCACTAACGCTTTTCGTCCATATGAACCGTCGTCGGTTGTGATTATCAATTCGTCGCTTATCTGCGCGAATTCTTGTTCGAGGATAATCAGCTCTTTATTTCTTGCGCCGAGGATACTGACGATATTGTTGCCTTCGGCTTTCAGGGCCTTTGCGATGGGCAGCAGGGGGGCATTACCGATACCGCCGCCGACGCAGACAACAGTGCCGAAGTTTTCAAGATGAGTCGGCTGACCTAATGGCCCTGCGATGTTGGTGATTTCGTCACCCTCCTGCAAATCAGCTAATTCCGCCGTAGTTTTGCCGATACGCTGCCAGATAAGCCGGATGCTGCCCTTTTCCGGGTCGGCGCCGGCTATTGTCAGGGGTATCCGTTCGCCGTATTCGTTATTTATGCTTATAATAACGAATTGGCCCGGTTTTCTTGCCTGCGCAACCAGCGGTGCTTCGATTTCGACAGTAAAAACATCTTCTGAAAGCTGTTTTTTAGATATTATTTTATGCGGCATTATTGTTTCTTTCCGGCTAAAATGCCCAAAAATAGAATTTATCGTATAGGCAGGTCTGTTTGTCAAGAATTATTATACCCAATAACGGTGAAAAAAGGGGTATTGAGAATTGATATCGTGACTATCCGGTATTATATGCCGGCCGGACCAATCATAGTTCCAGACCGAAGCCGCCTTGTATTCGAACCTCATTATCAGGCCGGCATATTTATTATATTACTCGGACCAGCGCTTTATTTCGAAGCGCACTAACTCGTCATTTATACTCGCATCTCTCAGCGTAGCATCATACATAAAGAGGCCGGAGTTTTTCATATCAAAGGTTTTGGCTACTACTGCCCCATATACATCGGCGGAATTGTTCATTATTACATCTGCATTAGGAGCATAGATTGCTCCAAAAAGGTCGGAGCTGTTTTTGAATATAATCGTTTCACAGCTATCAAGCCCGTATATTTGCAGACTCCCTGGGTCTTCGGTTTCGTTGTTTACGGAGCTTGAGTTTTTGCCTTCGAAATCCCCGCCTAAATACAGCGTCAGAGATGCCCCCTCTTCTATCTGCAGCTCAGCGGAATTACCAAGCGTTATATCGCCGGTAATATAGAGGGTAACGTCTCCACTAATTATAACCGTTTCGCTGTTCCCAAGGTCGATGCTGCTATACTTGCCGGAGCTGCTTATTGTTGTATTATTTATTATGTCTCCGCCGGACGCCAGAGAGTCTATCGCCGCCGGTACTGTTATCGGCGGCAGCTCCACTTCCTCGGTGAGAGCTGAAGTCTGACCTTCGATAGTTGCACTGCCTCCTAAATCGATAGCGGTATCAGGATCTCCGCCTACACCCACAGCAACGTCACCGTTTATAATCGCCGAATTTGCCAGCCTGACAGAGCCGTCCGCAGTGCTGTTCGTTCCGACTTTCATATTTGCGTCGCTCGCGTCGTAATTGTACCAGTCCACTTCGGCCGAATTATTCAGGTTTATGAATCCCTTTGTGAAGATTGCCGCTTCAAATGGTCCCTTTAATTCTAAAGTGCAGCTTACTGTTCTTTGGTACTGGGCGGATGTTCCCGTAGCTTGGATAGTATAAATGCCGGAATCACTTGTAACTGTGTAACTATAAACTGCGTCGCAATAAGGCAGGCTTATTTCTGTTTCAATTGGCAGGCTGCTGTCATTCCAGGGTTTTACAATCAATTTCTCGTTCATCTCAAAGAGGGCCTTTGTCAGTCCCGCGTCGGCGGCGCATCGGGCTGCAATGTCCGAAGTCGTTCGTGTGGAAAAGATACGGCTGTTCAGACCCAAACTGAGAAGCCCTGTTCCCATTGCGAGCAATATTAAGACCACAACCATAGCCAGAGGTATAGCAGAGCCACGCTTTTTTAATTTAAGCCGCCTGTTCATTTTTTAGCCTTTGCTCAAAACCGGTCGATACCTGCTATTCAAGAACGTTATTCTAATAAACAAGTATTAATAACAGCTTCAGCCCCCAATGGTCCTTACTCTGCATGTTACTTTGTTTTTATAGGTGTAGTTTGTATATCCTTGGTTGAAAACGTAGGACTACCTTCATACCACCGCTCTACGACGAAGGATACTCCCTCGTCCTGTATGCTGACTTCTCTCAGCGCTTCGTCGTAGTAGAAATTACCCCCGTTCTTGAATTCAAAGCTGTCGGCAACGATAGAACCATAAGCATCTCCTTTTGCGTATAGATCAACATGTGCATTCGGTGCATAGATTACTCCGGTCCATTCGTTCTTTGCCTTGATGTCGAAGTTCTGCCCACCTGTGCCTGTACCGTACAATTGGAGTGTCATGGCGTCCTTGGTGGGATTTTCCGTGCCTATACTTGCTCCGTTGCCGGTTACAATATCTCCGTCTATGTAAATAGTCAAAGATGAATTGTCCTTTACAATGATCTCGCACGCATTGCCAAGATCGATATTTCCGGTGATATACAGGACAACATCTCCTCCGTCGATTTCCAAAATTCCTGCCTGGTTGCTCGATGCCAGGCTAATATTGCCATATTGACCGCTGTCTGCAGGGGTGAATGTTATGGTTTCGCTCTTGGCTTCGATATCAAGCCCCGTGTCTGTCAGCACCGGCGGTGTTATCTGTGGTAAGGGGTCGTTTTCTGTTCCTCCGAGCTGATCTCCGGTCGTCGCACCAAGGTCTTTTATAACAGTATCCGGATCACCTCCAAGCCCCACGAGAACATCACCATTTACATCTACACCACTATTGAGAACTACCATCGAGTCAGCAGTACTTTGGGTACCAATATCAACATTGAAATCAGTATCAAATGGGTCTGCGGAGTTATATCCGTCGATGACCGTACCGGATTTCAATATCAGGCTTCCTTTAGTTAGAATCGCATGATCGAATAATCCCTTCAATCCTAATGTCGCATATACAGTTCTTACGGCATTGTCTTCCCTTCCGACCGATGTCATAATAAAGCCTTTGTTAAGATCACCTGTAACATCATAAGCATAAGTAGCGTCACAATAGAGCAGTTTTGTCTCTTTTGCAGTTGGTAGAACTCCTGTTTTCCAGGGTTTAACCTTCAGTTTTTCGTTCATTTGAAATAATGCCATTGTCAGGCCTGTATCGGCGGCACATCGAGCTGTAATATCAGATGTAGTTCGTGTGGAGAAGGTACGGCTGTTCAGACCCATACTGAGCAGTCCTGTTCCCAAGGCCAGCAATATTAACATTGCAACTATGGCCAGCGGTATGGCCGAACCACGTCTTTTTGATTTTAGCAGCTTTTTCATATTTACCTCCCTTTCTTTGTTAGGAGAAAATGTTGTTAGTTGTTCGTTACTGCTGATGTTATAACTGTGTTTGTCTGTTTTCCATTATCAAGTTTAAGTACCATTTGGATGGACCGGCCGAGCTGATTGAACGTACAGCCGGACACATTTCCACAGACAGTTTCGGTTGATGATGTTGACTTTGGATTCAGTTGGCCGTACTCGACATTCAGTGTGCTTCCGGCTGTATAGAAACGTGCATACCGATCCAGCACCGTAGATGCGTCAGTTGCATAGTAATAGACCTCGATCCAGCCGCCCGCGGGATCGATCAGGAACTTTTCTCTGCTTGCCTTGCGCAATACTGTGTCAAGCTTCCGCCTTGCTACATAGCCGTCTGTTACGATATCGGAGTATACACGGTCGTACATGTAGTTCCAGCCTCGCTGGCCGTCAACTAAGGCCATGCCGATTGCCAGTACCACAAAAATCATAATTGCTGTGGCTATTATCAACTCTATAAGTGTAAAGCCTCGTGAAGCTGTTATTCTTTTTTTCATCATCGTCTTCTCCCTCAGCCTTTATGAGGTGTAGGTTGTGAGCTGAAATGTTTTATCTGCGTCGCTAAGGCTGCTCTGTCCCTGCTGTCGCTGCGCCCAGCTTACAATGATATTTAAGGCCCTCAATCCGGTGCTGACGTCTTTCCACGATAAAGTTATATAGAAGTTGGCTTTATTTACTACGACAGTATAGCTTCCAAGAAGGGTAAAATCCGAAGGTTCGGCAGGCCCGCTGCTTGCTGTGATGGTCAGGGTTGAACCTAAGAATACTACCGGGTCATAAGTTGCTGTGCCTCCGAGTCCCCGCCAATTTTCGCAGAGCATCAGTCCGATTCTGGAAGCGGTTATCTTTGCGGCAGCTTTTTTTGCGTCCAAAGCAGAATAATATCTAAAATTGGAAGTTCCTATAAGTGCTGCTAAAAGTATGGTAATCGCAATCATTATGCTGACTAATGAGAAACCGCTGCGAGACCGAATTTTGCGTGTTTTTGGGACCATTTTACGCTCCTCACTTTTCAAAAGGCCCGGTCTATTAAGAAAGTTCTGTCTTTTTGCCCTCCGAGCCGTTTTAAGGTATCGAGTCTCTGATTATTATCAGGCGATGTACCTGTAAATCTCAAATTCGGCTGTTTTTACGATAATCATCTCGACACCAGGTTTTAATCGACATAAATTGCCGTTAGGTTTACGTGAAAACCATGTCATTCAACTGATGTCAATTAATCCCCAAAGCTGTTTGAGCAGATGCTGTACACTTCTCGCATTTTGAGGGCTGTAAGCAAAATATCAGATGTGTAAGCCTCTTCATCCCCCACATTATTCACTGTTTAAAGTATAGCACAAAAAACAACAAAAGCAAATAACCACGGGTCTTTTCAAAATTTTGTGATGTTTGTGTAAAATTCCAAATTACAGTCCACGTGTTTAATGTAGATTGGTCCGATATTTGTATTTCTCAGGCTGTATTAACAAGCATTGCGAGAGAAAAATGCTTCGGTCATTATGATAACACAGCTGGGTCCGGTAAAATCATCGATATAAAACCACAAAAGCTGATGCTGCTAATTTGTTCTCTGAGGTCTTTGATCTTCAGCGGTTTGAATTTCTTCTTGTCCCTGCTTTAGGGGTGAAACCATTGAGATGACTTTGGATGCAAATTCAGAAATCGTCAGAGGTGGAGGCTTTTGCTGTACTGCCTGGGCGGGCTTGTCGTTGTCGGCCTCTGCGGCAATGATGGCCTTTTGCACGGCCTGTTCGGCGGGTTCTTCAGTCAGAGAGCGAAGGTATATAGAAGAGGATGCCTGCTGCTCGACCCAGACCAATTTTTCTCGAATCAGTTCCAAAAGTGCCAGGAATAATCCGACCAATGCAAGGCGATTGTTTCTGGACTCGAAAACGCGTTCGAAAGTCATCGGGCCTTCTGTCTGCAATTGGTGTAAAATCTCTATCTGGTACAAATCGATGGGCGTATCGTCCGTGATACGGCTGATCTCGCCGGCGGTTCCGGTGGCCTTGCATATCGAATCGAAGGCTTCGAGCAGGTCCCAGATGCTGACCTGTTCTATATCAACCTCGGGTTCGGCGCTTGGCTTTAGCCGCTCGACAATAGTGCAGGGGCGCGGGAAGCGTTCCTGCTGCTCGTCAGCGGCGGCATTAAGGAGATTAGCGGCGTCCTTGAATTTTTTGTATTCGAGGAGCTGGCGGATAAGCTCTGCGCGGGGGTCATCCAGTTCATCTTCTCCGAGCAGGCCGGACTCAGGTTCTGCTTTTGGCAGAAGCATTGCAGATTTTATCTGCATTAATGTTGCCGCCATAACTAAAAAGTCACCGGCCAGGTCAATGTCAAGATTTTTAAGCATTTCGATATAGTGAATGTACTGGTCGGTTATTTTAGAGATGGAAATATCGTAGATATCCACCTCTTCTTTGCGGACCAGATACAAGAGCAAATCCATCGGCCCGGCGAATATCTCAAGATTTACACGGTAGTCACCCAATTATTGCTCCTGTTCTTTTTGCGATTCCAAAATCTCTCGTGCCTGGCGGGCCTGGCTTTCAGGGACCTGCAGCTCCGGGCCTTCGACGGCGGGAAGTGAATACATATTTGAAGCATTCTCGCCGGTTGCAACTGCTTTAATTCCATAATCGGCAAGCAGTTGTCTGGCCATTTCGGCTTCTATATAGTTTGTAAATTGTGCGATTGTAACAAGCTTATCATCCATAATTACCTTCTCAAACCGATGGCCTGGCGGGCCTTTTCGAGTGTTTCTTCGGCTACCGCCTTCGCCCTCTCGGCGCCGCTGGCAAGGGCCTCTTTGACATAGTTGATATTGTTTTCAAGCTCTGTTCTTTTCTGTCGGAACGGCTGAAAATAATCTGTCATCAGCTCAGCGAGGCGTTTCTTTGCCTGTCCGTAACCCATACCGCCGTTTCGGTATCTGCTTTCCCAGTCGGCTAATTCGTCCGGCGGGGCGACCAGCTTCAGCAGCGCAAAAACATTGCATTTATCAGGGTCTTTGGGCTCTTCGACCGGGGTGGAATCGGTGACTATTTTCATAATCTTCTTTTCGACACTTTTCTCGGGTTCGAAAATCTCAATCGTATTTCCGTAACTTTTGCTCATCTTCTGACCATCGATACCCGGAACTATGGCTACGGATTCGATGATGTGTTCTTCCGGAATGGTGAAGACCTCGCCGTAAGCATTATTAAAACGGATTGCTATATCGCGGGTAACTTCGATATGCTGTTTCTGGTCGGCGCCGACAGGGACAAGGTTGCTGTTGTAAATGAGGATGTCTGCCGCCTGGAGGACAGGATATGCGAACAGCCCGTGATTTGGGCTTAAACCCTGAGCTACTTTGTCCTTGTAGCTGGTACATCTCTGTAACAGGCCCATCGGTGTTATACAGGAAAGAAGCCATGTCAGCTCTGTAACCTCGGGCACATCGGATTGCCGCCAGAAGACCGTTTTTTCGGTATCAAGGCCCAGAGCAATATAATCCATTGCGACATCAAGTGTATGTCCGGCGACCTCGTCCGGCCTTGGATTGCTCGTAAGCGCATGGTAGTCGGCGATGAAATAAAAACAATCGTGCTCGGCCTGCAATTGCAGGTGCTGACGCATGGCGCCGAAATAGTTGCCGATATGAAGTTTCCCTGATGGTTGTATGCCTGATAGAACTCTCAAAATTAAGCTCCTGTTCAAAAAAGCCAAAAATTGTAACCGCAAAACGTAAAATATTCCTGCTGAAAATAACGGTATTGCGAACGCTTGTCAATGATTTAGAAT
>CAZZAX010000077.1:0-26343 GCA_964653075.1 uncultured Pirellulales bacterium | reverse complement strand
GAAGGCCGGAACAAGAACGAAGCCATCGACGAAATGACCGAAGGCGGCTTCGGATACCACAGCATATTTAAGAATCTTGTGGATTACATTCACGCCCTGGACATCGACAAAATCAGGCACGCCGCAGGCCTGAGTAAGTAAAACGCTATCTGTCACCAGCATATCTTTAGAAGCATCCGCAAATAAACATTACTCCGATGCCAGTGCTGAAATCATCTTTTCCCTCTCGGCCCGGCTGAATTCCTGCCCATAGAATCTCAAAAAAACTTCTCTTCTCATATCAGCCTCTGTTATTCCCGGACGGCCGTTATAAATGGAGCTGCGTACTATCTCTTTGGCGGTATCGTACATTGAGCAGCCCATGAGCAAACGCTCCTGGCCGGTCTTGCTCATCATTAAATTCCGAAATCCAACAGCAACGTCAGGATGTGTATCGTTCATTGTGTTGCCTCTTTATATATCTGTTCCAAATCCAGTTCTCGAACCCAGTTATCAATATACTTTAAGTCTAAATTATCAACGGTTTCTATCAGATTTCCTACATCTTTTAGCTGCATCTCAGAGTGGCTTTCTTTTGCCCAGATCAGCTTGGATATTACAAGATCTTCGGCGGAGACGAACCACATAGGACTCTGTTCTATCAGAACCTGCTTTCTGCGTGAAAATGCGGCTTGCTGATACGCAGAAGACTTTTTAATAATGAAATCTATTTTGATAACATACCGATTATAGATTAAGTTAAACATACCCTGGCGACAAACTTCATTTACGACCGTCTCTCTATTTACATAAAAATCATCCTCAAAAATGCCAACAAATTTATCGATATCACTCTCGTTCAATTCTATTACTATATCTATATCCCTGGTCATCCGTGGTATTGTGTAATAATTCGCCGCGATAGAGCCGGAAATCATATAATTAATGCCGGCTTCTCTTAAACGCCGGGTCACTATCTTCAGAACTTCAAGCTCTTCACTCATATACCACCTTTATACAGTGTAAATTTACAATGCGGAATAAAATACCATACCATATTATACTTGCAACAACAAGACAATGCGGCATACTTTCATACCCAAGGCCAATCCCTCCCTACATTGACATACCCCATTTTTTCAGCTAATATCCATTCCAATGAAAGAAAATTACAAACCAATAAATATTCTCGGCATCGAGACAAGTTGCGATGAGACCGCCGGGGCTGTTGTCGCCGATGGCCGGACCATTAAATCGTCCGTAGTGGCCTCGCAAACCAAACTGCACGAAAAATACGGCGGCGTCGTCCCCGAGATTGCCTCCCGCGCACACATCGAAAAAATATATCCCGTCATAAAAGAGGCAATGGAACAGGCCGACGTCACCAAAGACAATATTGACGCAATTGCAATAGCCAATCAGCCCGGCCTGACTATCGCCCTGGTCGTTGGCGTTACCGCAGCCAAAACACTCAGCTTCGCCTGGAACAAGCCGCTTATAGCAATCAATCACCTGCACGCCCATCTTCAGTCGGCTATGCTGTCCGAAGAACAATTAGAACCCCCCGCCGTCGCTCTAATCGTATCAGGCGGGCACACCTGCCTTTACGATTACCATTCGCCGCTGGAACCGAAACTTCTCGGTAAAACCATCGACGACGCCGCCGGTGAGGCCTTCGACAAGGTCGCATCTATCCTCAGGCTGCCCTACCCCGGCGGACCCAGTATCGAAAAAGCCGCCGAAAAAGGAAATCCGGATGCGATAAAATTCCCCCGTTCAATGCTCGGACGCGATTCGCTGGACTTTTCTTTCAGCGGCATCAAAACAGCCGTCCTCTATCACTGCCGCGGCCAGGACATGAAAGGCGAAAACAAGGTCGATTCGATGACCACACACCAAATCGCCGATATCGCAGCTTCGTTCCAGGCCGCCGTCGTTGACGTCCTCGTGAAAAAAACACAGCGGGCCGCCAAAAAAATCGGCGCAAAAACAATCCTCCTGGGCGGCGGAGTAGCAGCCAATAATAATTTGAGAACCCATCTGCAGCAGATGTGTGACAATGCTGTCCCGCCCGAAAAACTGCTTGTCGCGCCAAAACGATATTGCACTGACAATGCAGTTATGGTAGCCTCTTTGGCATATTATAAATTCAGGGCCGGGCTTTTTGCAGACCTGACCCTTGAGCCAAAAGCCCATAGTGAATAGTTGACTTTAGTTAATTATCTACCGGCTATGAACAAGCAGCTAAGAAAGAAATTCGTGAGGTGAAATATTCAGGCTGAACAACTAAAAGAATTATTCGAACAGGTCAAGGCCGGCCAAATCGATATTGACGGAGCGGTTGAGAAGCTTCGCCATTTGCCTTTCGAGGATTTAGGCTTTGCCTGCATCGACCACCACCGTCAAATCCGCCGCGGCTTTCCGGAGGTCATCTTCTGCCCCGGAAAAACCATCGAGCAGATAATTAAAATCTTCGAGACCCTTGCCGCAAAAGGCAATAACGTCCTGGCAACCCGGGCCGAGCCGGATGTCTTCGAGGAATTATCCAAAACCAACAAATTCCCAAAGGCCCGATACGAAGAATTGGCCCGGGCGATTGTCCTCGAACAGAAAGAACCTCCCGCATCAAAGACCATATTACCGATAGTTACGGCCGGGACCGCCGATTTGCCCGTAGCCAGTGAAGCAAAAGTTACCGCCGAGATTATGGGTCAGAAGACCGAGTTGATTTGCGACGTCGGAGTCGCCGGCCTGCACCGATTGTTCAAACATCTGCCGAAACTCCAAAGTGCCAATGTCGTTATCGTCGTTGCGGGAATGGAAGGAGCGCTGGCCAGTGTTGTAGGCGGCCTGGTAAGCTGCCCGGTTATCGCAGTGCCCACCAGCGTCGGCTACGGTTCCAGCTTCGAGGGGCTCTCGGCACTTCTGACGATGATGAATAGCTGCGCTGCCGGCGTCACTGCTGTCAACATCGACAACGGATTTTCCGCAGCCGTCACCGCAACGCTGATAAGCAAAAAAATAGAAGCAAGTTAAAGGAACCGCTTCGCAGACTGTTCAGAACAGATACCCAGTTGTGATTGGAGTGATAAAGGGACGAACAACTAAGCCTAAAGTTATTTGCTAAGCGGCCACTACTTACTCAACTATTCTTGCCCGGCACTTTCCAGTTAGAATAATTCTTTAATTAAATCACCTTTGTCTATTTTGAAATGGATAGCGATATCAATCAAGATACTGCTCAATGTGCCTATTTTGAGGTATTTATGAGCAGGGATTGTGATGTGGTGTTCGCCTTTCTCTGTAGTGGTAAGTCTTATGTGACTGCCGGTTTGCCGGGTTATTTCATAGCCGTATTTTTTAAGAAGTTTTGCGAGTTCTTCGCCGCTGATTTCTCGGGGAAGTTTCATATTGCTATTACTTCATCTTTTACTATGTGTAAGCGTACAATATGGGGAATTTCCTTTACGTCAAAGTGGCATTTTATCGCATCTTTGACATTTTCTTTTAACTCGTCTAATGTTTCACCTTCGGTATAAATAGAGTAACCCAGACATTTAGCGGTGTAACCTCCCTCATCGGAATTTTCAACGATAAATATAATTTCACTCATAGGCTTTAATCTCGACTAAAATGGGCGCTTTCTTTTGCCACCGATCCCAAATAAACTCTTCACCTTATTTTCTTATTATAAACCTTCCTGTCTGCTTGTCAAATCTTTTATTGACCATATCGTGCATTATTTGTAATATACTGCTCGAAATGAGTTTGTATGCAAATAATAGAGACAATTCCAAAGCTAAAGCCAAGGCCGACTGATGCCCACAAAGGCGATTTCGGCAAGGTCTGCATTATCGCCGGCAGCATCGGTATGAGCGGAGCTGCCGCCCTTGCAGGCCTGGCCGCCCTGCGTGCCGGCGCTGGCCTTGTGCGAGTGGCAACACCGAAAGGCGTGTTGCCGATAGTCGCCTCAATAGAGCCGTCCTTTACCACTATCGCCCTGCCCGAAGACGCCCTCGGTCGAATTTCAGCAAAGGCAATTAATCCTGTCCTCGAAGCCGCCGGCCAAAACGATTGCCTGGCGTTCGGCCCGGGTATCGGTATCAGCGGCGCACTTCGTTCGCTGCTTGAAGCGCTTCTCGAACAGAACCGGCTCCGCCTGATAATAGATGCCGACGGCCTGAATAATCTCGCTGGCATAAAAGACTGGCCGTCCCGGCTAAAAGCAAAACTGATTCTAACTCCCCACCCCGGTGAAATGAAACGCCTGTGGTCGGCCCTTGTCAGAGAGCCGCTTCCAAATGACCGCCGGCAACAGGCCGTACAATTGGCTCAGCAGACCAAAACCGTCGTTGCCCTCAAGGGAGCTGGAACCGTCGTTACTGACGGCCAAAAAGTTTACATCAACAAAACCGGCAATCCCGGCATGGCCACAGCCGGCTCGGGGGACGTTTTAACAGGTATCATAACAGCTCTCGCAGGCCAGTGCTTGAACAACTTCGACGCTGCGGTACTGGGCGTCTATACCCACGGCCTGGCCGGTGACATAGCGGCCGAAAACCTCGGACAAACCAGCCTCATAGCCACCGATATAATCGATGCACTGCCCGAGGCCTTTAAAAGGATTGACGGCTCAGTTTGAAATTTGAACAATAGCAGTGGATTCCTGATTTCGCACGAATAAGGGACGAATTCTCGATACAACAGGAATAAAACCTCCGGCACCAAAGATCGTTAATACGCTGCCATCGGGTATTGAATACACAACAAAGACAAAGTAAGCAAATGAAAACGAAAAAACTCAGATCAAGAATTGTGGTGCCCTTCGATATTGTTATTGTAACCTTTTCGCTGCTCGTTGTAGTTTTAGGCTACTATGTCATCAAGAAGGACATTATAAAAAGGGCACAGACAAAGGTAAAAAACGACCTCAACTCCGCTCGTGAAATTTATAATCAGGAGCTTGAAAATGTCAAAGATGTCGTACGATTCACCGCTTTGAGATTTTTTATAAAAGATGCCATTTGGACGCAAGACAAGAACACTCTCGATAAGGAGCTGGAAAGGATAAGAACATCCGAATCACTGGATGTCCTCACTCTTATAGACGCATCAGGAACCGTCCTTTCTCGAAGCCGTAATCCCTCAGTCACCGGCGACAACCAGGCCTCCGACAAGCTTATTAGTAAAGTGATCTCAACCAAAGAAGTTGTTGCCGGAACTGTTATAGTGCCCCGGGCCGAACTCATTAAAGAAGGTGAAGACCTCACCGAGCAGGCAAATATAATTTTCATACCTACACCAAAAGCAAAGCAAAAAGCCGAAACCCGGGAAACCTCAGGAATGATGATCAAAGCTGCTGCACCCGTATTCGGGAACGATGGAAAGCTGTCCGGCATACTATACGGCGGCAATTTACTAAACAGAAACTACAAGATTGTGGATAAGGTCAAAGAGATTGTCTATAAAGGACAAACTTACAAAGGAAAGGACATCGGAACAGTAACAATCTTCCAGGATGACCTTCGTATCTCAACTAATGTCATAGCAAAAGACAACACCAGGGCAGTCGGAACACGGGTCTCCGAACAAGTGTACGAACAGGTCCTCGTAAAAGGGCTGCCATGGATCGCAAGGGCCTTTGTGGTAAACGACTGGTACAAAACCGCATATGAACCGATTAGAGATATAGACGACCGGATTGTGGGAATTCTTTATGTCGGTATCCTTGAACAGCCTTTCACCTCTATGACGCGAAACATCTTAATTCTTTTTCTTGTGATAGTATGCGTCGCTACCGCCCTGGCCGCCTCACTTGAAATAGTCCTAACAGGAACAATTTCGCGCCCTGTAGAGCGTATGCTGAAAGCAACAAGGGAGCTTTCCGCAGGAAGTCTCGGATATGAAGTGGACAAGGAAACCGGAATTATGGAATTTGACGAGCTTGCCGACTCTTTTAATAAGATGTCGGTGCAGCTTCGGGACAGAGAAGCGTCTCTAAAGAAAATAAATGAGCAGCTGGCCATACTGAACAAAACTTATCTTGACCTGGTGGGCTTCGTCTCACACGAGCTCAAGGGAATAGTGGCTACGACCATTATGAATGCCGCCGCTGTACGAGACGGTCTCTTTGGACAGATAAATGAAAAACAAAAGCAATCTCTTGAAGCGGTAACAAAAAACTTGCACTACTTAAGAGAGACCGTCAGAAAGTTCCTCGACCTGAGCAGAATAGAAAAGGGCGAGCTGGAAGTTAATAAGAAGAAGGTTAGTCTGAGAGAAGACGTCTTTGGGCCGTGCCTGGAGACCTTTAACGCCGAGATTGCCGACAAACAAATGGCAGTCACAAACAACATCGCCGCTGAAATCAAGGTCAACGGCGACCTTGACTTGTTGCATATCGTGGCAAATAACCTCCTCGGTAACGCCGTTAAATACGGATTGGAAAAAGGAAAGGTGATACTCAACTCGCAGGTCCTCGCAGACAAAGTGCAGGTCGAAGTCTATAATGACTCCAGGCCAATCAGAGAGGAGGAAAAAGACAAGCTTTTCAAAAAGTTCTCAAGGCTGGAAGACCCTCAAGACAAGAAGATAAAGGGAACGGGGCTTGGCCTGTTCCTGACAAAGGAGATTATCACAAAGCATGGCGGTGATATATGGTTCCGGCCGGAAGAAAACGGAAACTCTTTCATCTTTCAGATTGAAAAATATCCTGATACTCTGTAAATAAAAATATCACCTGACAATACGCTCTTTTATTTTGTTGCTCTCTCGGGCAAAGTTATTATAATGACCACCAATTTTATGCAAAAAAAGCAATGGAATGAGTTAGAGGACAAATAAGAGTAAAGGATTTATTATGCAGCTTAATCTCCTTGATATCACCGTGTTTTTGGGATTCATCGCCGCTGTTATCACAATCGGACTCTGGAAAAGCCGGCACGAGAAAACCAGCGAAGACTATTTCCTGGCAGGTCGCGGCCTTAAATGGTGGCTAATCGGATTCTCACTGATTGCCGCCAACATCTCATCAGAGCAGCTGGTCGGTATGAGCGGAAATGCCGCCAGCCACGTCGGGCTCGCCATAGCAAGCTATGAATGGATGGCCGCCGTAACACTTGTTATCGTGGGGTTCTTTTTTCTGCCGTATTTTCTGCGGGCGGGAATCTTTACCATGCCCGAATTTCTGGAGTACCGCTATAACGGCACTGCTCGCACCATTATGGCCGTGGCAACTATATTTATTTATATGCTCCTCTTAGGCTCGGTTACTTATTCAGGTGCACTGACGGTCAACACAATGGCCGGCAAAATGGGCTACGACGTATCGATTGCCAAGGCCGCTCTGGTGATTGGTTTTATTGCCATGGTGTACGTAACTGCAGGTGGTCTCAAAGCCTGTGCCTGGGCCGATTTAATCCAGGGAAGCGCACTCATCATCGGCGGTGCGGTTGTAATGATCTACGCATTCAAAAAACTCGGCGCCACAACAGACGAGCTTGCCTTCGTTGAAAATGTAAAGACCGGTGCTGTCGGCCTCAAGACCTTTGCCCAGGATACGGGAACCATCGACCGTTTCTGGCAGCTCAACAAGGTGCGAATGAATATGTTCCTGCCGAAGGATGATAAGGTACTGCCGTGTACGGCGCTTCTGCTTGGCCTGTGGATTCCGAATTTCTACTACTGGGGACTCAACCAGTACATTACCCAGAGAACGCTGGCTTCGGAGTCGCTGGCAGAAGGACAGAAGGGTATTGTCTTCGCGGCATTCATGAAGCTGCTCATTCCGTTTGTTGTCGTCATTCCGGGTATTATAGCCTTTAACCTCTATGCCAAGGATATGCAGGACCAATCGATCACCGATAATGCCCCGGTAATTGCAAAATATATGATGGCCAACCCGAACACTCAATTGGTCGAGACTGCACAGGCGCCGGACGAAGATACAATTGCAAACTGGCCGCATGGCAGGTTTATGATTGCAGTTTTTCCCGATGATGCTGCTCTCAAGTCCATTAAAGCCAAGAACCCGTTCGTCCTGCCCCTGACACAGAACAAGCTCGATGAGCTTCAGGTCTCTCAGTACACGGTTTTTGAATCGGATGACAAGTCCTGGAAATCGGCATTCCCGGGCCTGGCCGACGAGCTGGAGTCTTACAACGCCTCTGTAATGGATGCCGCCGAACAGGCAAACGTCAATGTCACAAGCGAGAAGTTTATCGCATATAAATACGACACCGCTCTCGGTCAACTGCTCAGCAGTGTCCTGCCGCAAAGGACCGGTCTGGTGGGTTTCGTTCTTGCGGCATTATTGGGGGCTATTGTCAGTTCTCTGGCGGCAATGCTCAACGCTGCATCAACGATTTTCACAATGGATGTTTTCAAAAAATACATCAATCCCCAGGCAGGACAAAGAACCATAGTCCTGCTCGGACGAATTTGCGTTGTGGCCTTCTCGGTCATTGCGGTATTGCTGGCCCCGCAACTTGGCAATCCCAAAATCAGCAACAGCATCTTCACCATTATCCAGGAAAGCCAGGGCCTTATATCTCCCGGTATTCTTGCGGTATTCGTCTTCGGTCTGATTTGCCGCACTGCACCGCCGATTGCAGGTGTGGTCGGACTGCTTACGAACATCGTCTCATACGGCGGAATGTACCTCGCGGGCAAGTACAAAATCGGCCCGGATATTCAGTTCCTAAACCGCATGGCCATTTGTTTCGGTTTGTGCCTGGTCGTGATGACAATTATAACACTGCTAAAACCTCTGTCTGAGCCTGTAGAGTTCAGGCAGCAATCGACGCTGAATCTCCGCTCTTCCAACGGAGCCAAGATAGCCGGTATTGTAGTTATTGTCATAACGCTGGTTCTTTACTTCTTGTTCAGCCCGATTGGCCTGGCGAAATAACAGTGGCTTTTTGAGAATTGCAGAATGGAACTAACAAAAGACGGACAAAACGCTTTAGGTAAAATCTTTAAATCCGCGATAGACAACGCTCTCAATATCAAAGGAGGCAGGATAAGAAGAACATCATCACGCTTCTGTCTCGGTGTCGAGCATGGCGATTACAACGGCACCGAACTTTTCGGCGTTGGTACAGACAGGTTCATCTGGCTGGCCTATAAGCCTAACGGCACTAAGAAAATCAGGCTATTCAGCGCCAATTTCCCCGACGACCGAGTCATTGAATTCGAGCTGGGAAATGTCCCCGAGCCGAAATCGCCCGATATTGCCCAAACATGGGGCCGGTTCGCCTATGGTGTCGAGTATATCTTAAGGCGCCAGGGTTACGAACTCTCACAGGGCATCGACGGCGTCCTGTACGGAAACATCCCCGGCGGCGGTATGAGCCGCTCGGCGTCCCTGAGCTTGAATCTGATTCTCTCGCTTTTCGACGCCAACAATATCGAGGTCGAGGAAAAAATTAAAATCGTCGATCTGGCCCAGGCCGTCGAAAATGATTATATCGGCTCTCCCTGCGGCCGGCTCGACCAGACAATGATACTCTTCGCCCGCGAGGGAATGGGAACATACTACAATCCAAAAGACCGCTCAATAGAGTACGTACCAATCGGCTCAGGCGCAACTGATTTCCGCATCGTCGTACTCGATACCGGAACCGACCGACCGGGCCTGGAAAAATCAACTTATGCCGTCCGCCGGGCTGAATGCGAGAAGCTCGTCGCGATACTCCAGAAAGCCGGTTATGATATATCCTCCCTTGCAGACATCAAAGAAGAAAAAGTTTATCAAAAGATTATGGACGAATTTGGCTATAGTCACCCCGACTTGTGCGACCGCTTAAAATATATCTTCAATGCTCAAAAGCGGTTTTATAAAATGCTCGAAGCATGGAAAACCGGCGACATCGAAACAGTCGGACAGATATTCAGAACCGACGGCATCGGCCTGCGGGATGATTACAAAATATCCGGACCCGAGCTGGAAACAATGTGTGATATCGTCCGAACCGAACCGGGCGTTCTTGGAGAACGCATGTTAGGAGGCGGCGACAAGGGCGCATCAGGTGCTTTGGTGCGTGCCGAACGTGTCGAAGCCGTAAGGCAGGCTGTCGATACCGCCTACCCGCGCAGCCGCCCCGAGTTTGCCGGTAAATACGCCGTTCACGTATGCAGGGTAGTGGACGGTGTGAAGGTTTATGAAGGTCTATTGTAACTGGAACAAGGCTGAATATGTCGGATAAATGCTCCTCTTCAGTTAAAGGCACGTTCGAAGCTGCCGCCTCTTCCAATAAACAGATTGGGCCGCGATTCTACAAGCTCAAGCTTGAGTTTTTTGCCGACGGTGCAAAAGCCTTTGCCGATTTTAATCCGGGACAGTTCGCCGAATTAGACCTTTCCCATACCGCCCTGCCGCCCGAAAAATCAATACCGCAAGATTTGCTCGACGCCGCCGAACGCAAAATTCTGCTGCGAAGGCCTTTCAGTTTCACTAACATAACCGCCGAAAAAAACAGAACCATCGCTGAGCTCCTTTACTGCGTAGTCGGTCCGGCCACACTGAGAATGACAACCATCTCCCCCGGTGACTCTCTAAGCGTAATCGGTCCTTTGGGAAATGGTTTCTCTGTACCGGATGGTAAAAAAACCGCCCTTCTCGTCGTTGGTGGAATGGGCGTGCCGCCATTACTGCATCTTGCAAAACACCTCACCACTGGTCCCGGCCCACCAAGGCTTAATATAATTGCATTCGCAGGCGCAAAGACGGCAAAGGAGCTGCCCTTCGAAAGCTGCCTCGATGAAATTTCACAGCATTTAGGCTTTTCACTGCCAGAGTTTGCTAAGTATGGCGTTGAATCACTCGTTGCAACGGACGACGGCTCGGCAGGCTATCACGGTTTTATCACAGACTGCCTTGCAGAATGGCTCAGCAAATCCAACCTGACTGCAAAAGACATTATAATTTATAGCTGTGGCCCCGAGTCAATGCTGGCAAAAATGGCCCAAATCGCCAAAGAAAAAAACATCGACTGCCAGCTCAGTCTCGAACGCAGAATGGCCTGCGGTATTGGCCTGTGCCAGAGCTGTGCCGTCGAATGCAGAGTAACCGGCTCCACCAACGAAACTATTTACAAAATGTGCTGCAAGGACGGCCCCGTCTTCGACAGCACAGAACTGGTCTTCTAACAGCCTTAAAATAAGTTATATAATATAACTTATTCATTACTACGCCCCCCATGCTCACTTCTATAAAATATCCTGTTTAGGCTCTCTCAACTTTTTTATTGCTTCAAGCTGTAATACAGCCTCCTTATCTCGAAGACGGTTCATCGACTTTTTTGTTTTTATCAAAGCATCCACACTCAGCACACGCATTTTAATTTCTTCAACTTCAATAAGCTCACTTTCCCGCCTGACTTCACCATAGTCTCCAAGACCGTCAATGAAGCTTAAGCAATCCAACTGACCGATGTCCGTATCCAGATACAAATTGTTAAATTGGCCGCACGTCTGCTCCGTCAATTCAAGCTTCTTCCTGCCTGGTGTCATCCGGTGTACAGGGTGTAAATCCGAGATGGCTTTTTGCAGTGCAAGCATAGTAGCAGGCTTGAAGTCGCAGCATATACCGATATCCTGAGTCACATAAGTACAGCCGTGCACAACGTCTGCAAAACCGCCGATTATCACAAAATCCACACCGGCATTAACAAGCCGCTCAAGCAGGTTGAACAAATCGCTGCTCACAGTCTTCTCGCTCCCTTAAGTTTCTCCGCCGTATTCAGTGCGATTTGATGTCTTTTAATACGCTCACTATAGCTCCTGCCGATATTGGCAATCAGCATTGAAATATCTATACCATAGTCCACTGCCGCCTGGATCTCCGCCGCTTTAAGATATTTACTCTTCGGCATTCTGCTCTTTGATTTTGTTGTCATATCTCCAATTATAAGACCCCGCCTCGACGGCTTCAACATTAAAGCACCCGCCTTCTCCGCCTTTTTTGAATCTTGCTCGTCGTCATTTAGAGCGAAGTGCAGCGCAGTCGAAAAGTCTATTAAAAAATGTCATTGCAAGGAACGAAGTGACGAAACAATCTCAAATATCATTTTGCATTTTGATTTTTGAAGTTTGTTTTTTTATGCTACTGCCGCAGTCTCTTCTTCGAACTCTCCGAATTTGACGCTTATCTTCTTGCTAACTCCCCGTATCTGCATCGTTATCCCGAACAGCACATCCGCAATGCTCATCGTGCGTTTGGCGTGTGTGATTACTATAAACTGCGAATCCTTTTGAAATTCCCGCAGCAGTATATTGAAACGCTCGTTATTCGCCTCGTCCAGGGCCGCATCGACCTCATCAAGAAAACAGAACGGCGACGGCTTTGTCTTGAAAACCGAAAACAGCAGTGCAATCGCCGTCATCGACTTTTCGCCGCCGCTCAGCAGCGATATGCTCCTCGTCTCCTTGCCGGGCGGGCGGGCTATAACCTCTATCCCCGCTTCGAGAATGTCCTCGGCGTCCTCGAGCATTATGTCCGCCTTGCCGCCCCCGAACAGCTTGCGGAATATCTCCTGGAAATGTCCACGTATCTCCTCGAAAGTCTGCTGAAATTTCTCCCTGCTCTTTTTATTAAGGCGGTTTATCAATTGCTGAAGCTGGGCCCTGCTGCTGTTAAGGTCCTGGACCTGCCCGCTCAAGAAGTCATGCCGCTTTTCGAGCGTCTCCTGCTCATCTATTGCATCGATATTAACGTTCCCGAGCCTCTCAATCTTGCCCCGAAGCTCGGCTATCTCTTCCCTCACCTTGTCCCAGTCAACCTCTTCCTGGCTGTAATTCTCATAAGCCTCCGCCAAATCAATCTGCAGTTGTTCCTGCACCCTCTCGACCAAATCCTGCTGCCTTACCTCCAACTGGCTCAATTCTATTTTAAACTCGTTAATTTTGTGCTCGGTCTCTTCTTTCTCGGCCCGCTTTAGCCGGACAAGCTCCTCCGCCCGTTTTCGTTCTTCGAGAAGTCTCTCAGCCTCCTTATGCAGTAACCGGCTGCTCTCCTGGTTCTTTTCTTTTTCGACAAACAGCTCAGACACCCCTGCCTCACAGTTGAGAATGTCACGCTGTGCCTGGGCCAGTTGCTCGCTGCAGTTTTTAATCTCATCCTGCGCCGTCTCCGCTGCCGACCTGTTCTCCTGCATCTGGCTTTGCAGGTTTGCTGTTATCTGCTTCAATGCCTTACTCTGCTCGGCAACCTGCCCCAAAGCAACCTTCAAATCGGTAAGCCTGTTGACCAACGTCTGCTGTTGTTCTTTTTGCCCGGCATAATTCGACTCAAGCTCTTCTATATGCGCCATCCTCTGGTTGTTTACCTCCTCAAGCTCCTCTAATTTCTGCTTCGAGTCGTACTCCTTCTGAACCGACTGGGCTATCTGTTCGGCCAGCATATCAATCTCGCTGGCCAGCAATGGCTCTTCCTGTCTGAGCCGTTGTATATTCTGCTCTATCAGGCTCAGCTTCGAGCTTACCTGCATCTTTTCCGTGTTCGCCTCATAAACGGCCGTCCGCAGGTCCTTACACAGCTCATCCAGATGTGCTTTCGTCTGATTGTTTCTCTCAATCTGGCTTTCAATCGCCTCGATTTCTGTTGCAATATTGGCGATGGTCTCCTGAAGCTGGCGAAGACGGCTTTTACGCGATATTAAACCGCTCGCTCTGCCCAAAGGCCCGAGTTTTATCATCCCGTCGCTGCTTAAGTACTCGCCCTTCAAAGTAACAAACTTAAATTCATCCGGCACACTCTTGGCCAGCTCTGCCGCCTCTTGTAGAGACTCGACAACTAAGGTCTTGCCGAGCAGCTTCCACGCCAGCGCTGCGTATTTACTGTCGAACTTTACAAATTCAACAAGCCTGCCTTTAATGCTCTCGTATCCCGACCAGTCATTTGTATCTACGAATGGCTCTATTTTATCGAGGCCTATGAAATTCACTCTGCCGTCAAGCTCTTGTATCGTCTCTATATCAGCTAACATTCTGCTTGTGCTGTTGATTACAAGTGCATCAGTCTTCCCCTCGAGGGCCGCCTCGACGGCATTTGCATATTCCACACCGGTTTCGATTGTCTCTGCCAATATCCCTTCGACGTAATCGAACTTGCTATTAATTGCCCTCTCCTGCAAAATGCTCTTAACGCCCGCTTTAAGCCCCTCGCACCTTCTCTCCATATCCGTCAAAATCGTCAGCTCGCTGTTCAGCGCGCTACGTACCTCTTTGCTGTGGGCCAGCCGCTTATTGTCCCCCGCCAAAACCGAGTCGAGTTCTTCGCCTTTTGCCCGTTTGAACTCCAGGCTCTCCTTCAGCTCACCCAGCACCTTTTCAATATCATCCTGTCGGGCGTTGTGCTGTGCTTTCTCAGTCAGAAGATCCTCTAATTCCGCACGGGCGGTTTCCGCACGCCCCGCAAGACGGTCTTTCTGGCTCGATAAACTGTTGCGGTAAACCGAAATGCTCTGCACCTCGTTATGAAGCTGTGCCGTCCTCCTGACTATATCGATAATTCCCGATTTCTCATCTTCCAGATGCGCCTCTAATGATGTACACTCGGCATTCACTTCCCGGATAGCTTTTTGGATTTGCTCAACGGCCCCGCTTTTCTCTTCTAACATCCTTTCACAGTTTGCCAGCTCACTGCTGTACTGCGCCGAATTTTGTTCGAAAAGATTCTTCTGCTCCCGAAGTTTTGCAATCTTCTCTCTCGCGGATTTCTCTCTTTCCTGAAGCTCGGAAATCCTCGCTCGCAAAAAATCAATTCTTTGAAGACGCTGCTCGATTTTGCTGCGAACCGACACAAGGGAATTGTCCGTATGGCTGAGCTTATGCTCTGTCTCTATTATTTCTTCACCCAGATTGCTTACGAGACTGTCCTGCTTTGCCACTTCCGACGACAGCCGTCCGAACTGTTCACTCACCTCGTCAAGAACGCCCCCCTTGTCTTTCATCTGCCTGCGGTTCTTTGCATATTCGACAAGCGAAAAACTGACCTGAAGCTCTTTGAGCCTCTGAGTATATTGCAGGTAATTCCTCGCTTTACCCGCCTGCAGCTTTACACTGCGAAGCCTCCTGGCAACCTCGCCTAAAATATCAGCAAGCCGAAGCAGGTTCTGTTCCGTTCGTTCTAATTTACGAAGGGCTTCTTTCTTGTGCGCCTTATACTTGCTTATGCCGGCTGCTTCTTCGAATATAAACCTTCTGTCTGTCTTCGATGCGCTTACCAAATACTCTATCTGACCCTGCTCGAGAATCGAATAGGCCCTCGTCCCTATACCCGTATCCATAAACAACTCTCGAATATCCTTAAGCCGGCAGATCTTGTTGTTTATACGATACTCGCTTTCACCGCTCTTATATATCTTTCGTGATATCTGAATCTCGTCCACATCGATTGGAAGCTTCCGCGTCCCGCTGCCTTCGGGGTTGGATATAAAAAGGCTCACTTCCGCCGCACCCAGAGGCTTTCTGCTGCTGCTGCCGCTGAATATCACATCCGACATGTGTCCGCTTCGCAGGCTCTTGACACTTTGCTCTCCAAGTACCCATTTTACCGCATCGACAACGTTGCTTTTGCCGCATCCGTTGGGACCGACTATAGCAGTTATCGGACAATCGAAAACAAAATCCGTTTTGTCCGCAAAACTCTTAAACCCGTTGAGCATAATTTTTTCAAGTCTCATCTCTTGTCCTGTTGTTAACGTCCGGTAACTATTAATAAAATAAAAACGCACTGCTTGTAGTCAAATATGCAATATTCTTATCGGCCGAAGGACTGTCTTCTCTTGATAATTAGCCGATTTTTGGTAAGGCTCCTGCCCAAAACCCCGCTTTTACTGCACCCTTGTCACACATCAGCTTCAAAAGAGCTATCACATCTGCGTACCGAACACCCAAGCCTCCCTGGCCAGGCTTATTTTCCTCTGCGGGTTTCTCACAGAGGGTTCGGATAACGTCACTAAGTTCGAAAGTGCTTTTCAATTGAACTATCACCCCTGGACGGCGGGGATGTTTGAGGATTACAGATACATAGCCCTGACCGGACGGGGCGTTAATCGTTATATTGCCGTCGTTTGAACGAACGAAAGTTCCTTCACTGCATTCTATCGGAGCACCGAATAAAACAACTCGGGGCTGACCGCTGCGAGAAACAAAAATCGTCTTCTGTTGAATTTGGGCTACTTGTTCCAAGTAAAAATTATTTCCGACAAGCTCTTGTACCACAGAAATATCTTCTAATTTCCGCAACTGCTCGTAAGCGGACAACCTCATGCGAAAATCATCGTCACGAAGAAGCCTCTGCGATATTCGAACCGCATCGTTCCGCCTGGCGCCGGTGGTTATTGTCTCAAGAGCCACAATGCGATAAGCCGAATTGCCGTCCATAGCCATCTGCCTTAGAGCGCCTAAACCTGCGTCACTACCCAGATTAAGCATACATCTCGCTGCTCGCAGTCGTACCTCCTCGTTCGCTGCCTTCAGCAACACTCCCATATCGCCGAGACTTTGATTGCCTATGGCCTCCAGAGCGATTTCACTCGCATCCGCATCTTGCAAAGCGGCAAGTTTCCCGACAAATATCTTTATTCTCTCACTGATAATTTCCATGTTGTATGTAAGATATGTCATCTCGATTATCGAAATGAATCTTTGCTTTCGCTCTTTATATTTAGCCGGCACTTTCACCTCGAGCCTGCCGGGCAAAACCACTTTCGCTGTTACATCGCCGAAAAGTTCGTTCAGCCGGTTGCGAATATTGTTGGTGGTTCTAAGATCGGGCTCTTTAAGTTCCAGAGTCACCTTGTACTCATCAAGAACCTTTCCTCCGGCCAGAACATGTCCGACCCTTTCGTTTATTCCCGACAGGCCGAATTTGTCCGAATAAACCGTCCCTTTCGCATCGGCTACAATTTTCGTTGTGATGCCGAAAGTCCCCGCAGACTTCAGCTCTGTGCCCAGCAGCCACCCCCCTTCCAGAGATGTGGTTTGTGTACCATCTAAAGCAGATACTCTCACATCGAAATTCTCATTCCTCGAAGCTATCGCCGGCATTATTCCCTCTACCAGCACCACCGCTGTATCGGAGCCGCCGATAAATTTCGCAACGTCTATTCTGCGTCCGGGAAACAGTGTCTGTAGATGTTGTCCAAGATATGTCCTTATATCTGGAGGACACTCCGCCGAGCCAGTACCCTTCAATCCCACAACCAAACCATATCCTTCCAGTCGTACGAATTCGGGCCACGACATCTTCACCAACGACCCTATCGTCGTGCCCAAATTTACCGCAGGCATAAGGTCTTTTGACCCCCTGCCGGCACCGCCCCCACCACCACAGCCGGCTGCAAAGCAGCTCACGAGCACTGCTGTTATCAAAAAAACTATTTTTCGAATGACAATATTCATCCGGCCGCACACCTTAAAAAGCTTAATTTGCCGCTGAGAAATCACCATAAATATTACGCCGCCTAATCAATCCCGTCAAGTTTAATCTTGCAGCATCACGGCGTCTCTTAAACCTTTGCTAATAATACATCAAAGTGCTCATTTGCCGCCGTAATGTATTGTTCATCGGGAATAAGTGGCTTCTCCAGTTTCATCCTCGTTTCTTCTGAGAGCCGTTGATTCTCGACTATTTCCATTCCCGCTCTTTGAAGCAGCTTTTTATATCTACTGATCACAGGCTTCAAAATCAGCGGCGCCTCTTGCAAAATCGCACCGCCGCTTCTGTATATCTCACCGATGACCTCCGAACGCATATTCCTCGCTACCCTTTTGAACAACAGTTCGAGCACCTGGAAATGACTCTGCTCCGGAAAACCGCAGTTCGATATGGCAACCACCTTGGCCGGCTTGTCGGACCTGCTGATATGCACGCATTCTCCTCCCTCGTCTTTTTCGAAATGAGGATCAGCCGCCGCAACAAGCCTGTCCATAAAGTTTTTCATAATTCCCGTGACATTATCAAAATAAACCGGCGTCGCGAAAACAACAATATCCGATTCGCCGAGCTTCCGGATCAATTCCGCCATATCATCTTTAATAACGCATTTGCCCGGTGTCTTAATCCAGCACGTTAAACAGCCCCTGCACGGCTGTATCTTCCTCTTAACAAGAAATATGTTCTCAACTTCCGCCCTCGCCTGCTCGGCGCCCTTCGAAAATTCTTTGACCATAAAGTGTGTGTTACCCTTCTTCCCACGGGGTGAGCCGTTGAATATAGTAACCTTCATAACAATTCCCCTTTTCTCGAATATAATTCTATGCTTATTACTTCATTCCCCGACAATCTGACATACGACCGTTCTCGTCCGCGGCCTCGTATCGAAATCCACCAATATAATCTGCTGCCACGTACCCAGCGTCATCCTGCCGTCAACAACAGGCACACTCAGAGAAGGCCCCAAAAGCGACGCCCGCACGTGCGCATGGCCGTTGTCATCGTGCCACGTCTCTTCGTGCTCGTACCGGCCGCGTTCAGGCGCTATCTTCTCAAAACACGCCTTTATATCGTAATTAACAAGTCCGGGCTCATATTCTGTCGTCGTTATCCCCGCCGTCGAGCCAACGTTGAAAACCGTAACAGTACCCTCACTAACAACTGACTGGCTCACAACCTCGCCGACATGCTCGGTAATATTAACTACATCACAGTTGCCCTTCGTTTTAATTCTGAGATTTTCCGTCTTAACCATTCGCTACAATCCTTATCATCGGCAATATTATCCCCCAACAACAGCAGCAAACATACCAAAATCAGGGATTTTAGCAAGCTCTGTCTTCTGCCTTTTGCCATATAACGATATTCGCGAACAGCAGGCTTGATTTTGAGTATAAATATTGAAAGAATAAACGTTTTAGGAATATACCGATGAAGACGCAAATACAATTTACACACAGAAATTGGCTGTTACCGCTAACGCTTTTATGCCTCATCGCATCCGGCGGATTGACAGGCTGGTTATTGACTGCCCGTGCACAAATAGCCGGCTCCGTAAGCAGCCTGACCATCGATGATTTCAGCAGGGCCCCAGGCCATAAAAACAGCCTCATCTGGACCTCGATTTCAGACCAAACGAAAGATTACGGCACACCCGGCAGCAAAAATTTCGTGCAAATCAATAGCAGATCCTGCCTGAACATAAAGCAGCTTGTCCCCGGCAATAAAAGCTTGATTCTTGTCGGCACTAAAGCCGTACTGAATAATGACAGCAACATCAATACCGTCGGGCATGATGGCATTTACCTGCGGGCAAAAGGCAATCCCGGCCAGGTGTCCCTCGGAATTTGGATAGATAGCAAACAAAACGGACGCCAGCTTTATCAGGCGCCATTGGAGATGAAAAACCGATGGCAGGAATTCCGCCTGCCGTTTCGCGTATTCCGCTCGATCCCGCTTAATATGGCCGCCAATGATCGGGAACTCTTCAGAATTGTCACCATGCCTAGCCTCCGGCAAAGAACGGTAGAGATTTTCCTCGATGAGATTGGATTTTACAAGGAGCCGAAAATGTACAAAAAACTTACTCGCCAGCAGCAGCGGATTATAATTAATAAGGGCACCGAACGCCCTTTCAGCGGCAAATATAACGACCATTACGAAAAAGGAACTTATACCTGCGCCCGATGCGGGGCAACTCTTTACGAATCGTCTTCGAAGTTCAAGTCCAACTGCGGCTGGCCCAGCTTCGACGACCAGATAGAAGGCGCCGTCAAACAGCAGCCCGACGCCGACGGCGTCCGCACTGAGATTCTCTGCAACAATTGCGGCGGCCATCTCGGCCATGTGTTTCTCGGAGAGAAGATGACACCGAAGAATACTCGCCATTGTGTGAACTCCCTTTCTATGAATTTCATACCAGCCAAAGACCAGCAGGAGCAGGCTGGCAAAGCAATATTCGCATCCGGCTGTTTCTGGGGAACGGAATATTATTTCAATAAGGTACCCGGCGTTATCTCCACAACCGTCGGATATACGGGCGGCCATGTTCCGAATCCGACCTACAAGCAGGTCTGCACCGACAAAACCGGCCATGCCGAGGCCGTCGAGGTCTCGTTCGACCCGGAAGTAATCAGCTACGAGCAGATTGCAAAGCTGTTTTTCGAGACGCACGATTTTACACAGCTTAACCGCCAGGGCCCGGACATAGGCACGCAATATCGCTCGGCGATTTTCTATCTCGACGAGGAACAGAAACAAATAGCTACTCAGCTTATTCAGACGCTTAAGACGAAACGCCACAACGTTAAAACTAAGGTTACGAAGGCTGATACGTTCTGGCCGGCAGAAGAATACCACCAGGATTATTACGACAAGGCCCGTAAAACACCCTACTGCCACGTTTACAAGAAAATATTTTAGCACCCTTATAGGGTGGTAAGTTTGATGATCCTTCGACAAGCTCAGGACTTGCGCTTCGCTCCAGTTGGGTTTGTCCCCCGACAGGAAAGCAAGTAAGCTCACATCGAGGATAAAATTGGGTTTGAATTGGCTTTGCACCCTTGATATTGGCCTAAAATTGGGTTTGAATTGGGTTTGAATTGGGTTTGTTTTTTCGCTCCGCCAGGCGGGTGAAATCTCGTATTTACTTGTTATATAAGAGCTTATGCCAATTTCAGTATTCCTGAAATTGGCTTTGTTTGTTAAAAAAGAGCTGATTTGTAGAAGGTTCTCTACAGGTGTAGTGGATAAGTTAGTGAAAAGTGGGCTAAAGTGCCTAAAGTGAGCTAAAGTTAAGTATTTCATATTTCAGATCTCAGATTTCATATTATCAGTGAGGGGAAAAAAAGACTCCCTCTATAATTAGACGTACCTGCGTGTTTGATACGAAATACAGGGGGTTTTTTAAAGGATACAGTTTGCTAATTGTTTATGAGGAAAGGAGATAAAATTTTTTTAGAAAAATTGAAATTTGTTGAAAATTACCAGCGTTTTTTGCTGAAAAGTGCTCGGATTTTAGTTCATATTTAGCATCTCGCACAAATCCTAAACCATAAACTCTAAATTCTAAACAAATTCAAATTACCGAAAAATGAAATTCCTTATTTGATCTGGGTCCCCGCTAAAGACATGCGGGGATGACAATTTTGGGGGTGGTTTCCCTATGGGAGCCCTTTAAGATGAATTGAGCGTTTTTTGTCGAAAATTGCGAGATTATCGATGTTTTTTGTCGAAAATGGCTCTTTTTTTGCTAAAAATTGGGCGATTTTGATGCTTGATACTTAATGAATTAGAGAAATCTCAACAGTGGTAAAGGATTAATCATATTCATCCCGCTTTTCCTGATCGTCCCATTCCCTTGCCTCATTCTCATAACCCTTTGCTATACCATCAAGAATACTGGCTGTTCTTGGCCAAATATTTCGCACTTTCTCTGCCAATTCTCGATATTGCTCGGCAAGGTCCCATTCCTGCTTACCACCTTTACCACGACAGATGACACCTCTCTGATTGTACTTGCCAATTTGTAATCCATGTTCCAACTTCTGGCTTTTAACATCCTCAATCAGGTCACGAACTTCCACGCACGGCCAAGATCCATCCGGTGATGTAGGAGCATAAGACAGAATCTGACCGATCTGGATGTCACAAACTTGAATACGTCCTACATCTTGGGCTAATTCACGAGTTTGTATGACCCAATCCCGAAGCAAGCCGGGATCAACTACCTTATTATCACCACTTGAAATTAAACCAGGTATGGTGTGGATACCTTGTAATAAGTGTGCAGCCTGTTTTCCGATTCTTCTGTCATCCTCTGATACAGTTTTATTTTTTGGCTCTCCCTCTGCTCGGTATACTACCTTTAGTAATTCTACAAAAAGCTTAGGTGATGAAGTAACCTGTGTAGGTAGAACTTTTGCTCCACGCTTTGTGTCCTCTATAACTCGCAACCAACCCCACTCCAACTGAGCCATTCGTTCCGGTTCTATGCTTTGAGTATCAAGAAAGAGGAAAAGGCGCTCTACGTAGTGGCTGAGCATTGCTCCTTTTTGACGTAACGGCTCTATGCTCTCATCCGTCACCAGTGCTTGGTTGAGAATGTCAATGACTTGTTCTGCTGAAGGTTTTTTATCCACAGTGTCGGAATGACGTTCGTCAAGTAATAACGCGATAAGTTCGATTGATGACCATGGACGTGTTACTTCCCTAAATTTGTCCAAGATTTGTGGCCAATGTTTCCGTACATCACCGCGAATTTCAGTATTTCTCCAATATAAGGTTTCAGCCTCGTTACCCCACTTTTGAAAACGTTTCCACAGAGAAGGTGAGGCTGGAAGACCCAATGCTAGATTTGCGTAGGTCTCAGGTGTCCAAGTCATATCTTGTCTTGCAAGAACATCATCTAACCATTTCTCACCCTCTTTCCTATACTTGTTCCACACGTACGCTCTAGCGGTTAAAGTCAAAGGATTCTTAGAATAGTAAACTGATGCACTGGAAAGGCCTTTTTGAAGTAATTCTATTTCCTCAGCTTTTAACAGTTTTAACGCTGCGGTCGCATATCCGACATAATCAGGAAGCACAGCCGTCTCGGCAAGATGGAAGATACCTGCCAAGCCTGACTGTTCGTAGATTGCTTTAACAGCCTGCTCTCTCTTTTCCGCAATCCACTCATCCCACCCCTCTTCATATTGTTTCATCGGTGCATCATGAATATCTGGATCCCATGTGAAGATATGGATATGCTGCAAAACTGCATCTTCAGGTTTGAACCGATCTTGCATACTCTCTAAGAGTTCTAAATCGGAATTAGGTAAAGCCCATTCTGTATAGTTAAATTCCCGATGGTGTGATATCAATCTTCTTAATGCATTATGGACAGCAGCTTTATCAGAATCATTAATCTTGTCAATATCAAACTGGGCAAGGGCATCTGTAATCATCTGCCCAACTTCTGGGTATCCCCGACGAACTTCTGGGTATGCTTTAATCAAGGATGCCCAACGTGATGTATTCACATTAGCCCATTTAATCATCATTTCAACTACCGTGCGGATAAATTCCCAATACTCTTTAATAGTTACCTCACGTTTGCCAGGATGTTTTCGATACATTGGTATTGGAGTTGGTGAAGTAACACCATGTGAAGTTGGTAGCAATTCAATGCACACGTCCCATGTAATTGTTGGTGAAGTCGAATATAGCATCTTCAGCGATTGGGCAGCGTTCTGCATTGTTTCGGAGTGTTGTGGACTCCACGGAAGCAGAATCGTGATTAAACTGTTTTTAGGGCTGTTGCCTCTTTTAATACCGGTATCGATTTCGGCCATTTTAGCTAAAATACTCAAAACGCGAGAAAAATACTCCCTCTGCCATACTAATCTTTCTAAGGCCCAGAGTAAATAAACATGCGCACTTGTAGGTCCAAACAAGACATCGTCACTGTCTGCATCCTGAAAGAATTGTTTTCCTTTTTCTGATTTGATCGTATGATCAAGGTAATCAAGGAAAACGTCGGGAGATGCCTCGGCTATTTCCGAGTACACGTCAGTAAGGGACAGCCATGGATTAAATCCATCACTGGACTCGATATCAAGGAGGTCCTTCACAATTCTATCTGCCCAAGCTTGGCCGTCAGGTTTGAAAATCGCCAACCGAGCAATTGAGTCTACCAATCCTCTTCGCAAGGAACTGGAATACTTTCGTGTCTTGCCAAGGATGCTGGCCATACGTCGTTCTGATTGAGGAAGTTCAAGTGATGGATCTTTCTCGCCAATGACCTCACGGACGATTTCGTGAAAGTCACTGAGCATTGTCTCTGTTACCTTACCAACTAATTGATTCCAAACAAAATCTCGCGAGGCACACACCCATTCCACTCCACGGTGAATCCAAGGACCCTCAGGAATATGTGCTGATTGTAGAAGGGTTTCGATATCACGATATGCTTGTCTTGAAAGACGTTCTACAATTTTAGTATCGTTCACATTATTACCAATCCAAGAACCAGCCAAAATTAGTGACGCATGTGTAGTAGCATCCTTGCGGCTGGCCCACCGTGGTACACCTATAGGACATGACCCTAAAAGCCACAATAAAGCAATTAATGATCCCTTGGTATCTCGGGCAATCTGCTTAGCTTTATGTTCGGGAAACTTCATCTCTCCAATCAGATGCTGCTCAATAGCAGCACGCTTACAACGGCCAAGAATCAGGCTCTTGCCCCTAGTTTTATGAGGTGGTACAAGGGACTCCACTTCCGGTATAATCAGACGCCATTTATGCCCCGAAATAGTTTTTATTCGTTCTAATGCCCCCGAATCCAAGACTACAAGTGTCGATTCTGAACCAGTGGTAGCAAAGAGATTTAAATTCGCTCGCGAATTAGCAAAGATTAACGGTGGTTTCTCACTATATGCATCAGCTTTCTTCAGCGAACTCGCAGCAAGAAATGCTGCAGTCTCTTCTATAGATTCACCACGGAGATAAATTTCAGCGTTGCTCTCACGGACAAGGTTACTCAATTTTTCCATATCCTCATTTCTTCCAGCGATAATTAGCTCTGGGGAGATATCTGAAACACCAAAGCCTACACAAACTTTACGAAGGAATTGCTCGGCGTCATAGAGTCCTTCAGCCGGAAGTCCACAGACATTAGCGAACCAGAGCATAACCGCTGGGCACTGTTCAAGCCATTTCTCCAAATCAACTGCATCGAGAACATTGATGTTTTTCCAGTTCGAGGCCTTGCGTTTTTCACTAATCCAGTTCCTTGAATCCCATGACTTTGATGTGACAAAAATAAAAGTTGCTTCATCTGGTACAACAGGAGGAGTAACGTTAGGAAAGGCTTGCGCCAGCTTGCCATCTGCATCAGCGAAGTCATTATCAGCCTTAGGTTTTGGATCCATAGAAGTACCCATTTCCCACAAAGAAATACCACTGGGTACATAGAGATGATTGATATCATCATTAACTACTAAAATCCCATCTGCGCCATGGAGATAGATTTGGTTACCATGAGGGAAACGGAATTCACGGATTACTTCTTTCGGGATGCTAGCTGTAATGAGCTTTGACACGAGTTGTGGAAGAAGCTCTTGGCCGTCCCTGCTAGGTGAGCAGAGACGTTGTGTGATGTTGGAAGCAGTTACAAATGATCTCATATATAGTACCTCTTATATAGTGAATCGTTTCTCAAATCTCGTATTGATTCCGCTACCTGGTGTCTCATGCCTTTCAATTCGTATTGAGTATAGAATATTGCTAATTGTGTATAGAGGCAATAAGAATATTAAAGATTAAAAATTAAATAGTAAAATTGTGGAGGCCCTTCCCCCGGCAGAAAAGCCATGTAAGTACACACTCCCCTGCTGCGAGTCAGGTGAGCAGCACCCGGGGACAAGCTCTAGGTAAACTCAATAAAAAAGCCCCATCTTTAGGACAGGGCTCTTAATCCGCCTACGGCGGACAAGTATCAAGAACAGCCTTTTGGGATTGATTAATTAATAATGCTTATTGATTATTGGGCCGGGTTGTCGGATTCTTATTTTAAGTCTAAATATTTGGCCGCTTTTAATCTATGGCCGAGCATGTCCACTAATATTCCCGACTGCTCCAGGGGGATATAGCCAATTAACGGCTCGTATGCACCATCGGAGGGATTCATTTCCAAAAATGCCACTTCACTAAAAATCTTTTGAAATCCTTCAACCTGTATAGATACCGGACCGCAAATTTCTACTTCCTTAACGTTTTGATCTGCAAACTCTGCTTTCGATATTCGAGTTTCTGCCAGATTACCTAAATCCTTCTTCCAGCTCTTTGGCAGTGTCAGCATACTGGCGCCTGTATCGACTAAGGCGTCAAATGTTCGGGACTTATTTTTATCAAGAGAATTGGTTATTGTTACTTTTGCAACAATTCTTCCCATAACATTCACCTGTTTTTTTGTTCAAAGTATAATGTATTATACGATATTTTAATCTATACGGCATTAAAATAAACAAAAAAATAACACGGTATACAATTTATTATTGATTATTTAAGGAATAAAAAAACGCTCCGTGGAAACCACAGAGCGTTTTAGTATCAAGAAACAGTTAGCCAAAAACAGCGAAAGGCCTGACTATTCAGCATCCGCAAAAAGGCGGGTACCGTCTAAATTATCCTTTAGAAAGGAGGTGATCCAGCCGCAGGTTCCCCTACGGCTACCTTGTTACGACTTAGTGCCAGTCATCGGGCTTACCGTCGGCAGCCGCTTCCCAGCACTAATTTTCCCAGCTCAACCATCTGTTTCAAAACGTCAGCGGAAAAAAACCGTTAAACATCAAAACTATAGCGACCCTCTGAGAAAATTAGTGCCGGGTTAGCAAACCGACTTCGGGTACTCCCAACTCCCATCACTTGACGGGCGGTGT
>CAZZAX010000076.1:0-26622 GCA_964653075.1 uncultured Pirellulales bacterium | reverse complement strand
TTGGAGTAGATGCTGTTTGCAGAAGTTTCATTGATGTTGTGCCGAACTTGTTACTGAAAAGCCCTTCGTATTCCGGCCAAGCGGGGTGAAGCCTTGAGTTGACAAGCTGTTTAATCATAGCGGCTTGCTTTACGATCCTGCACCTTACTGACCCGCAACCTCATTCGTGATACGGAACGTTCCACAAAAAGTGGTCTCCAACCGGCTCATACGCGGCCATTCAGCCGGGTCAGGGTACGGCAGTCTTTCGTACGAGGCTAAAACCTCAAGGAAACTATCGCCGCTTACTACCTGAACAATTTATTTGTTAGTTGTTTCGCATAAGACGATGGTCAATCCAGGCGAAAGAACTTTCGATGTTTCTTATTTTTTGGGGTTGCGGCATATGATATTTTTTCATAATGTATTGCCTCTGTGATATTTTCATATAGCCGCCCCCATCGTCCCGCCCACTTGATGGACTTTAAAGAAAAAAAAGAAAATATCACATTTTGGGACATTTTTTTCAAGGGCGGCTTTTTTCATTCCTGAGAATCTTCCAAAAAAGTAAATCCAGTCCGGCTTATCAGCCGGAAGTAAAAGTGTATCAATAACCAACGATTTAGCTCCTGCAGAGCTAAGTAAAAGTAAAGGTGATCCAACAGGATCAATAACTAAAACCATCAACTTAACTATATGAGGACAACTTATGAAACAGCTTACAAAACGAATCGGAAGATTTGGACGGATGGTTGTAACGAGAAAGCGAAGTATTTGTTTGGTGTGCGGGTTTTTGCTGGTTGCTTTGTTGATGATTGGCTGTGAGCAGCAGAATTCAGGATTCAGCGGCCTCGAAATGGGACTGGGCAATCTGGCACGTTTGTCGTCTGCAAAAACACGCTCGGTCAGCCCGGAGAACTTTACCGGTGAAAAGGGCAAGGGAGGAATGGCAACAGAGGGAACCGGTGCCCGGGCAGCCCGTGAACTGGGACAGACATGGAAAGTATCTCCTTCGGTTAGAATTAATCCGGGCCAGACATTCCTGATGGCCGACATCGAAGGCTGCGGCGCCGTACAGCATATATGGATGACTCCGACCGGAAATAACCGCTTTAACATTTTGCGGATTTATTGGGATGGAGAGGAACAGCCTTCTGTTGAATGCCCGGCAGGGGATTTCTTTGCCTGCGGTATGGGACAGTATATAGGAGTCAACTCTCTGGCGGTCTGTGTCAACCCGAAGAGCGGATTCAACTGTTACTGGGTGATGCCGTTTCGCAAACGCTGTAAAATCACTATGACCAATATCGACGAAAAACCGATGGTGCTGTATTATCAGATAGACTACACACTCACCGATGTGCCGAAGGACGCGGCTTATTTTCACGCTCAGTTTCGCCGCGTAAATCCCCTTCCTTACAAGCAGGATTATACTATTCTTGACGGCGTTCGCGGAGAGGGCCAATACGTCGGAACATATATGATCTGGGGCTCGAATAGTCCCGGCTGGTGGGGTGAAGGTGAAATTAAGTTCTTTATGGATGGCGACACAAAATTTCCGACGATTTGCGGGACCGGCACGGAAGATTATTTCTGCGGCTCTTATGGTTTCAACAAGTTCCAGGGCAGAGGCTATCAGGAATTCAGCAGCCCTTACACGGGAATGCCGCAGGTCATCGAGTCCGAGACACAGCCGCGTTTTGGCCTGTACCGCTGGCACATTCTGGACCCTGTCCGATTCGAAGAGGACCTGAAAGTGACAATACAGGCGCTTGGCTGGAAGAGCGAGGGAAGATACCTGCCCCTAAAAGATGACCTTTCTTCAGTCGCCTACTGGTATCAGGCCGAACCTCATGCACGGTTCCCGAAACTGCCGGCAAAAGAATCTCTGAAAAATTGAATAATCACAGGTCTTAACTTTTGAAGAGGTCCATATAAAATGACTGATATGAAAGAGATTGAAAAAACATACGAACAGGCGAGGCAGCGATATGCCGAGCTGGGAGTTGACGCGGAAAAGGCAATGGAAAAGCTCAGCAGCATAGCTATATCACTGCATTGCTGGCAGGGTGATGATGTCGGAGGATTTGATAAAGCCCAGGAAACCCTCGGCGGCGGTATAATGGCAACTGGCGCCTACCCCGGCAAAGCGCGGACGGCCGATGAGCTGCGTACGGATTTGGAAAAGACGCTGAGCCTGATACCGGGCAAACATCGGCTGAACCTGCACGCGATGTACGCCGAGACAAAAGGTAAAGTCGAGCGTAACGAGCTGTCCCCGGAGCATTTTACCAACTGGATTGACTGGGCCAAAGCAAACAGCCTGGGGATGGATTTTAACGGCACCTTCTTTTCACATCCGAAAGCCGAGAGCGGCTTCACATTATCCAGCGCGGACGAGCAGGTTCGCACCTTCTGGATAGAGCACGGCATTGTGTGCCGGAAAATCGGCGCTGCAATGGGAAAGCAGTTGGGAACACCCTGTGTTACGAACTTGTGGATTCCCGATGGATATAAAGATGTTCCCGTTGACCGCAAGGGACCTCGCCAGCGCCTCAAACAATCACTGGATGAGATTTTCGCCGAACCGATGGATAAAAACTGCAATCTGGATGCAGTAGAAAGCAAACTCTTCGGCATCGGCTCGGAAAGTTATGTAGTCGGCTCGCATGAATTCTATTTGAGCTATGCGCTCGAAAATAAAATCCTGCTCTGCCTCGACACCGGCCATTTTCATCCGACGGAAGTTGTCTCCGACAAGATATCATCCGTACTGACGTTTCTCGACGAGATACTGCTCCACGTCAGCAGAGGCATACGCTGGGATAGCGACCATGTGGTTATTCTCTCGGACGAGCTTTGTGCCATTGCCCAGCAGATTGTCCGCGGTGATTATCTTCAAAGGGTGCACATTGGCCTGGACTTCTTCGACGCCAGCATTAACCGCATAGCGGCCTGGGTCATTGGCACGCGTTGTATGATAAAGGCGCTGCTGATTGCCCTGCTGGAGCCGGTGGAAATGCTCCGAGAGATAGAGCTTGCTAATAATTATACCGAGCGTTTGGCTATGCTGGAAGAGCTAAAGACAATGCCCTGCGGCGCGGTTTGGGACTACTACTGTACAAAAATGGAAGTTCCCCCGGCCCAAAGATGGATGGATGAGGTCAAGGTTTACGAAAAGGATGTTCTCGCCAAGCGCTGTTAGAGCGCATACGGTTCAAGGTTTATATTAAGGAAGATGATATGGATACCGAACAGCAGTCGCAGCAAACACAGTCTAAAAGTGAGTTTGAACGAGAACCGGTGCCGAAAAGTGCATTGCTCGGCTTCAAGAGCTTCATCGGAATGTACGCCGGTGAGCATTGCGCCGGAACAGAATTAATGATCGGGCCGCTCTTTGTCGCTGCAGGTGTCAGCGCGTTTGACCTGGTTATTGGTCTGCTTATAGGCAATGCTTTGGCGGTTCTTAGCTGGATGTTCCTCTGTGCACCTATCGCCACGCGCAAACGTCTGACCCTCTACTATCAACTGGAGAAGATCTGTGGCCGAAAGCTTGTCACCCTGTACAACCTTGCAAACGGCGTTATGTTCTGCTTCCTGGCCGGGGCGATGGTAACCGTCTCGGCCACAGCTCTCGGAGTCTGGTTCGAGTTCAAAATGCCGGGCCTCAACGACCTCTATCCCAACAGTATCGGCTGGGTCGTGGCTGTCGCTGTTGCCGGCGGGCTAATTGCCATTGTCGCCGCCTACGGCTATCAAACCGTCGCTAAGTTTGCCAATGTCGCTGCTCCATGGATGGTACTTGTGTTTCTGGTATTCGGCTTTGTGGGTCTTCGGCAGTTCATCGAGGCAACCGGCACAGAAATCGGCTCTCTAAGCAACCTCTGGCACCTGGCTAATACACAAATATGGAAAGGGGGCGCACCGCAGGAAGGACAGGTCAAGTTCACCATCTGGCATGTGATGTTCTTTGCCTGGTTTTGCAATATGGCCATGCACGTCGGTATGAGTGACTTGTCCATTTTCCGCTTCGCCCGCAAGAGCTGGTATGGCGTGGCAAGTGGCGCGGGTATGTACGTCGGACACTTTATGGCCTGGATCAGCGCCTCAATCCTTTATGCCTATCAGTTGCATCTGAATCCTGCCGACACGGATGTATTACCAGGTCCGCTGGCGTATCGAGCCGCCGGCCTGGCGGGTTTGCTGTGTGTCATCATCGCCGGATGGACTACGGCCAATCCGACAATATACCGGGCTGGTCTGGCGTTCCAGGCCATGTCACCGAAATCATCGCGTTTTAAAGTGACGCTTATAACCGGGGCCGTCGCAACCCTCGCCGGCATGTTCCCTGCCATTGCAATGAAGCTGCTCGACTTCGTAGCCATATACGGTATGATCCTCATGCCCATGGGTGCGGTCATTTTCGTGGACTTCTGGCTCATTCCCAAACTGGGCCTTCGAAGCTCCTATGCCCAACTGAGCGGCAGCAGCTTCAACTGGGCCGCCGGTGTTGCCTGGATTCTTACATTGGCCGTTTGCCTCGGGGCAGTATTCTCAATAGGCCGGTGGTCACTGTGGTTTGCTTCGCTTCCGGGCTGGTTTGTTGCGGCTATATTGTATATCGTCCTGAGCAAATTCTATCAGAAAAAAATCCTTACGCCCGCCGCGGATTAATAAGGAGAAATTATCATGCGTGCTATATTACAAGTCATCTCACTGCTGGCATTGATTGCCTTGACACTGCCGTCTGTCCTGTTCCTTGCAGGCCGATTGGAGCTGGATATGGTCAAATGGCTGATGCTTCTCGCCACGATAGTATGGTTTGTTGCCGCTACTCCATGGATGTGGAAAGACAACGGCGCTGACCAGCAGGAAAACGGTTAGATTGATAATTTAGTTATACTCGGAATAAAAAGCAGATTGAAAGGAAAGAATTATGCCTGAAATAGACTCCGTAAAAGGAGAAAAAAAATTCTACGAAGATGTTCCCATGAAGACCGAGGGCTTTTTCCTAAAAGGGGCGGGCTCTCTTGACTGGGGAATGAAGAACCGGCTCTCAAGGATATTTAATCCCGATACCGGCCGGACGGTAATGTTTGCGATTGACCACGGCTACTTTCAGGGACCTACGACCGGACTCGAACGAATCGACCTGACCATTGTGCCGCTGATGTACTACGCCGACGCTATAATGCTCACTCGTGGAATTCTGCGAACCAGCGTGCCGCCTTCGCTGACCAAACCGGTCGTGATGCGCTGCAGCGGCGGCCCGAGCATACTCAAGGAGCTCTCGGATGAGCAGTTGGCCGTTGACATCGAGGACGCGATTCGCATGAACGTCGCGGCCATTACCCTGCAGGTATTTATAGGCGGCCAGTTCGAGACCCGCTCTGTACATAATATGACCCGGCTGGTGGATATGGGACTGCGGTACAGCATTCCGACTATGGCGGTAACGGCGGTGGGAAAAGATATGGTACGGGATGCAAGATATTTCCGCCTGGCATGTCGGATCTGTGCAGAGCTTGGGGCGCAGATTATCAAGACTTATTATGTTCCCGAAGGTTTTCAGACGATAACGGCCTCCTGTCCCGTTCCAATTGTTATGGCCGGCGGAAAGAAAATCCCCGTACTCGATGCGCTGACAATGGCATACAATGCCGTCCAGGAAGGAGCATCAGGTGTGGATATGGGACGAAATATTTTCCAGTCTGATGCGCCCAAAGCGATGATGCAGGCTGTCCACAAGGTTGTTCATGAAAATTTAAAGCCTGCCGATGCCCTCGAGATGTACGAAACTCTTAAAAACAAAGAGCAGGCAAACCTGGGTTGAAAATGTCAGGCAAACTTCTCTTAGAACAGATTCGTAAAGCATCCCCGCTTATCAGTGTGGGAATCCTAACCGCGGATTTAATGTCACTCGCTTCAGAGTTAAAGCTCATGGACACGGCAGGCGTCAAACTGCTGCACGTTGACGTTATGGACGGCTGCTTTTGCCCGATGATGACGGTCGGACCCGGCTTTATAAAGGCTGTCAAAACTCCCCTGCTAAAAGACGTACACCTGATGATAGAGAACCCCCTCGATAAGCTTGATAGCTACGTCGCCGCTGGTGCCGATATGATTACAGTACACGTTGAATCCTGCCGACACATACATCGTGTTTTGCAGAGGCTGAAGGAATTCACCAATATTAATGACTCTAACAGAGGAATTCTGCGCGGCATCGCCCTGAATCCCGGCACACCCCTTGAAGTTGTTACACCTCTTATAGACGAACTGGAAATGGTCTTTCTCCTTGCGGTCAATCCGGGCTGGGGTGGACAGAAGTTCATACCTTATACTAAAGAACGGCTCACCCGGCTAAGACAAATGATAAGCGACGCAAAAAAAGATATTCTTATTGGTGTTGACGGCGGAATCACTCGCGATAACATAGCAGACGTTGCTCGAATGTATACCGATATTATAGTTACAGGAAGCGCGGTCTTCGATGGCAAAGAACCTTTGGAAAACGCCCGCTTTATGATAGATGCCGTAAATGATCCGGCTAAAAAGGCCTGATGTAAATTGTATATTGAATGAACTACTAAAAAACGCCGTAAATAATGATGACTGATAATGAGTCAAAGCAAAATTTTTTGAGGCAATTAGCTTCAATAGCACCGATTGTCCGCGGGCTTCTGGCAGAGCCAACAGGTGACCAGGACATACCCTATAATCCTGTCATCTTGAAGTCTCTGACGAGTAAAGAAGCTGTTGATTTTGCCGGTTCGGCAAAAAATGCTCAGGCCCCAGAGTATCCGGCGCCTTTGACCAAAGATCAGGGCCTCCCGCTTTTTCCGGAGGCTCTTGATTTAAACAGTCCTGCCGAAGAGCTTCGTAAAAAATTAAGCAGTGCCGTTTCAGATTACTCTACAAGATATAACTCAAAACCAAAAATCGTTTGCTTTTATAACATAGGACTCCTTTACGTTGATAAAAAGGAGGATAACAATTCGCCCGAAGCCCATGCCGCTGATGAACCTCTTCGAAATAAGGTCGCGCTGGTAACCGGCGCCGCAGGAGCAATCGGTTACGGAATTTGCTGTGGACTTCTGGAAAAGGGCTGCCACCTCGTCGCCACCGACCTTCCGGGCAAAAAGCTTGACAGCTTCACGGCCGACCTGAAGCAAATTGCAGGCGACCGGGTGACAGGAATTCCAGTCGATGTCACTGAGGAAGACTCTGTCGTCCTGGGTCTTGAAAGTGTCATTCTAACCTGGGGCGGAATCGATATTGTGGTTGTAAATGCCGGCATCCCGCTGGTTTCATTTTTGAAAGATATAGACCTCGATGACTTCCAAAGACTCGAAAAAGTAAACGTCGAAGGCACTTTCCTTACCCTCCGTGAAATCGCCAGACATTTTATCCTGCAGGGCACCGGCGGTGACGTTATTATTGTATCTACGAAGAACGTCCCCAGTCCGGGCGCCGGATTCGGAGCATATAGTGCAACAAAAGCAGCGTCCCACCAGTTGGGGCGTATTGCCAGTCTTGAGCTGGCGCAATACGGCGTTCGCGTAAATATGGTTGCACCGGATGCGGTATTTTCCGAAGGGAAATACAAGTCCGGCTTATGGGAAGAAATCGGACCCAGCCGAATGAAAGCCAGAGGGCTCGATGAAAATGGTTTGCAGGAGTATTACCAAAGCAGGAATCTGTTAAAAGCCAAAATTACGGGACGACACGTCTCCAACGCCGTACTGTTCTTTGCCACGCGCCAAACACCTACAACAGGCGCCACGATTCCTGTCGATGGGGGTTTGCCGGATGCCACGCCAAGATAAGCCTCTTGTCGGGGCCGGAAAAATACAACCGGCAAGAGACTCAAAAAATAATAAAAGTATTGTCAAAGGTACGAAAGGAAAGATTAAATGAACAAAGCCCTTGCAGAGTTGATTCGAATATCCAATGAGACAGGAGCAGATCCTACCCTTGTTCAGGGCGGAGGTGGTAATACGTCTGTAAAAACGGCCGATGGAAAATATATGTATATCAAGGCAAGTGGTACGGCCCTTAAGGATATGAATCAAAAACAAGGCTGGCGGAGAATGCGCCTTGAGCCGGTCCTTGCAATACTTAAGGACAAGTCACTGCCTAAACTCGATGCGTCCACTCGCGAGCCGCGGGTCGTAAACATGCTGCTTGATGCCTGCGATGATAACGTCAAAACAATTGCCCGTCCGTCCGTCGAAGCCCACCTGCATGCTTGCCTGAATACGTGCGTAATTCATCTGCATCCGAGTGCCGCCGGGGCTTATGCGAATGCGAAAAACGGAAAGGCAAAACTCGCCGGGCTTTTTAAGGACGAAACCATCCCGCCCCTTTGGGTCCCTTACACAGACCCCGGCTTTCTGCTCGCCAGAAGAATCGCTCAACTGGTAAATGGTTATCAGGACAAATTCGGCAAAAAGCCGTCAATTCTTTTCCTGGAAAAACACGGGCTTTTCATTACATTAAAAACCGCCTCCGGCGCTTTGCGTCTTGTGCGCAGCGTAATGAAACGCTGCAACAGCAAACTAAAACAGCCCAGACCCGGAAGTGCAAAATCCGTTGAACAGCAAAAAATCAGCGACCTAAAGCTCTGTATTGAACAGGCATGTTTCCAGGCTTTCCGCAAGCACACAAAGATATGGTATTATTACAACGATGCTATCGCCGATTTCTTAAATCAAAAAGATGCAAAGAAAATGCTCTCCGGCTCCTTAACACCCGATGAACTGGTTTACGCCAATGGCCCTGCAATGTGGATAGAGCTGCCAAAAAGCGAAAAGTTGTTTTCAAAGGCTGTTATACAAAGTAAATCGAAAAGTATTGCAGGCCGGCTTAAACAGCAGATAAAAAAGGGCAAAAAACCTTATGTGGCGTTTCTGGTTAAAAATGTCGGCCTTTTTGTCGCCGGGACCGAAAAGATCGCTCCGACCGTAAGGGATATTGTTCTTTACTCGATTTTCATTCGAACTAATGCCTACAGAATGGGCGGGATTCTTACTTTGAACAAGCGACAGGAGGATTTTATTAATAACTGGGAATCCGAGGCCTTCCGCATGAAACTGGCCAGTGGGAATAAATAAGATCTGCTCGCTCAGGGCTCAGTAGTTCTCTATCGGTTGAATCACACGGATTGAGGGTGTTTTGGACAGACAACATACCTCCACATCTACGTTCATGACGTCATCAGGACCAGTTTTATGGATAAGAAAAGCCCCTTTTCAATGCTGAAAATACCGGTCATTCAGATTATGAAGCTTGCTGTCAATTCACTGCAAACTGCCCGCCGGAGAATATGCCATACGCTCACAGAATCCGGCCTGTTAAGGTCATCAAAGTGCCTGTGAGTGGATATTTCGTGCCCTATTCATAGTAGGAACAAAAAAAAATTAAAAAATTCAGATTTTCTAATTGACAAATTGGCATAATGTGCTATAATATTAATACAATATATAAATAGATTAATAGTACATTATGTTGTTGAGTAGGTAATATAGATGGTTGAGTTCAAGTTAGATTTGAAAAGTGGCGTGCCTTTCCATCGCCAGATCGTGGACCAGATTCGTTATGGTATTGCCTCGGACCGGCTCATGCCCGGCGAGCAGTTGCCTACGGTGCGGGAATTGGCTGTGCATCTGCAGGTAAATCCGAACACCGTTCGCAAGGCCTATTCGGAACTGGAAATCCTGGGAATACTTGATACACAACAAGGCACCGGTACTTTTGTCAGTCACCGGCAGGTTGAGATTGGTCAGGCCGAGAAACAGCGTATGCTGCGGCAAATTTGTGACGAGCTCGTCGCCCGTGGTAACCAATATGGCTTTACGGTAAGAGAAATTGTCACCCATATGCAAAGGAGACTCGAAAATGGCTGAAAAAAGAGAAAACAAAGTCACCCAATCAGGCCTCACTCGAGAATACAAGGCAACGACCCAATTGGAAGCAGAAGCGGCATCCTTAAACTGGGTTGCCGCTCTGGTCACTGCTATTGTCGTGCTGGCCGGCGCTTGCCTTAACAGGCGTACCGAAGGTACCTGGCAGCAATGGAATATCTACATCATTATTGGCACCGCCTTCGTTGCGAGTATCTGCTTCTTTGGCATCAAGATTGCCAACCAGTGGGAACGGGCCGTAGTCCTGAGGCTCGGCAAATTCCAAGCCCTTAAAGGCCCGGGCCCATTCTTTATCATCCCGATTATCGAAACCGTTGTTCGTTCCGTCGATATGCGGATACGCTCGACCGACTTTAGCTCCGAGTCCACCCTCACCAAGGACACGGTCCCCGTCAACGTCGATGCCATCTGCTTCTGGATGGTCTGGGATGCCAAGAAAGCCATCCTTGAAGTCGAGAACTTCTACCTTGCCATCATACTTTCCGCCCAGACGGCCCTGCGTGACATCATCGGAACCCACCAGTTGTCCGAACTGCTCACCCATCGTGAAAAGCTCGGCAGGAGACTTCAGGAAATCCTCGATGAAAAAACGAATCCTTGGGGCATAACAGTCCAATCGGTCGAAATCCGCGATATCATTCTGCCCAAAGACCTCGAAGATGCTATGTCCAAAGAAGCCCAGGCTGAACGGGAGCGTCACTCACGCATTATCCTCGGAACCGCAGAAACTGAAATCGCCGAAAAATTCGTACAGGCCGCCAAGCAGTATGAATCGAATCCCGGTGCTATGCACCTTCGCGGTATGAACATGTTGTTCGAGGGTTTGAAAGAAAAAGGATCAATGATCATCGTCCCCAGCTCCGCGTTGGAAACGATGAACCTTGGTGCCATTGCTGGAATGGCCGCTCTGAGCCAGGTGAGAAGTGACAAAGACCAGCAGGAAAGTGACGACGATTAGCACAGGAACATTGTGTGCAAGCTCGCAGACGGCGGCGAGATACTTTATACGCAGGAGCTATTTGCCTTTTATATCGTAGGCTATCAGGGCATTACCGTGGCGGATATAGAGCCGGCCGTCGGATATTGCAGGATGCCCCCAGTGTTGGCTGTCGCCTTCGGTAACCCCGAATGAGCTGACTATTTCAAAGCCCTTTGGCGATGGCCTGACCAGAGCCACGTCGCCGGTATTTTCATCGTAACAATATAGCATACCATCGGCGTATATAATCGAGCCTTTGTTACCGTTCCATCTGGCTTTGTACATAACTTTCCCGCTGTCCCAGTCAAGACAGACCCAGTCACCCTTTGGAATGCCGTCGAAGGTCGAGCCGTATAAATAGCCGTCCACTAATACGACCCCGCCGTGGCCGCAGTCGAGGGTCTGGTCGTTCCATTTCTCTGTGACCGATGTCCCGTCGGCTGAAAGCTTGAACATTACTCCGCCCCTCGTAAATTCCCTTTGGATTGCGCTGGTGACATACACACACCCGTCTTTATAGGTCGGCGTGACACCGCCAGTATCGGAAGGTGTTATGTAAGGTTCCCGCCAGATTAGTTTGCCGTTGTCTACGTTTACACAGATGACAGATTTTTGAATCATATTTATAACCAGGCGATTGCCACCTCTTTCGATGAGAATAGGCGAGCTGTAAGCCGATAGCTCATCCAGACCTGTAGTGGCCCATATAATCCGCCCTGTCATTTTATCCAAAGCGACAATTGTTCCTTTTTTACCCCCCGGCGTGCAATAAACCTTCCACCCATCGATTAACGGCGAGCCGCTCATCCCCCAGCGAATGTTCTTTCCCTCGAACTTTGTCAGAGTATCGATCTGCCAGAGCTTCTCACCCGTCCGGGTCTTAAAGCAGACCATGTTCCCGGTGCCGCTGAATACATATACACGCTGGCCGTCAACCGTCGGCGTAGTCCGCGTACCCTTATACGACCGTGTCCATTCCGACCCGTAAGATTCCTTCCATTTCAGATTCCCCTCGATATCGTAAGCGAATAGAAATCCTTCCCCGTCAATCATACCGGTCGTATATACGAATCCACCCGCTATGGCCACAGAAGAAAAACCTATACCCAGACCCTCCACCGACCACAATTGTTTCGGCCCCGCTACAGGCCATTTTTTCAAAAGCCCCGTCTCAGTGGATTTTCCATCCCGATTAGGCCCGCGGAACTGTGGCCAGTCGTCACCATAGCAAATTCCGCCAGCCAATAGAATACTCAAACACAATATGATGATGTTCTTGGTTTTATTCATACGCAAAATCCTTCATCTTTTTTAATCTCCTATTTATCTGTACTGTTGGAGTCAGTTAACAAAGCATCATCGAGCAAATAAAGAAATATTTCCGCTGCGTGCCAGGAATGGGGGGCACAGATTCTTCGGTCGGTGTATTCTTGGGAAACAAGTTTCATACCGTCATAGTGCGCCTGGCTGGCATGGGCTTCCCACGTCAGTGGATACTGCTCCTCAAGGGACATAGGTGCCGGCCGGCCATGAAAATGTGCCTCGGCCCAGCCGAGATAAGGATAATTGACAATGCCTTTTTTTGAAAAGGCCCGTCCTTGCACGTGCGCCGTCTTGAAATCCATCCAGAAAAGTGCAGAATATGAATCGAATACCGCCGGAATTTCATAAGGGTCTTGAAGTCCCAGTGCCCGAAGACCAAACTTCAGCCATTTTGTCTGGTAAACCGGATGTTTGGAAAAGTCAGTTGACCCGTCCAGGTGCTTACCTTTCTGGAACTCCGGTATAGTACCAAGCACCTTCTCGACCAGCGGATGTGAGGAGTCGGACGCCAGAGAAATCAGGTAAAGGACCTGCCCCAGATTGTCGGGCTCCCTGTTGCCTGCATTGTTGCGATCAAAAGGTTCCTCCAGCTTGAGAATCCAGGGCTTGATAAGATGCAGGTTGTTGGTCTTTTCCAAACACATTGCCACCATAGCCGCATCTCGATACCAGGGCTTCAAATAAACCAGAAAGTTGGGAACGGGCTTGGTATCGACTATATTGATAAGAATCTCATGCAACAGGATGCGCAGAAGCCCAGCCTGCGGATGTCCTTCGAATTTAGGTAAATTTACCACCCCTTCGGTCAAAGAAACCCGTGTTGATCCTTCCTGAATCCGGACAGCTTTTTCATCTTCCGTTATGATAATCTCTTTGCCGTCCGAGGTATTCAGCCGCACTGTATATTCGCAGGGAAGTATTGTCTCCTTAACCACCTCCCATTGGCGGACAGCCTTGCCCGTAAGTGCATTGAAAAGTGTTCCGTCACGGTAGAGGAATTTATCACGATTGCCCATCCCAAACAGGTAAAACTTAACTTTAGGCAGTTGCATCACCTTCCTGGCTTCTGTAGCTTGACTTCGCGCTTGATGGTTTGTCATCCCGCCAGTCAGCAGAATGCTCAAAAACAGCACGATGACACTTTTAATGTTGCTCATAGGAAAAACCTTCAGACCCCTTCACTCGATATTCTCATATAACCTGCTCCGACCGCTTTGCTATATATCCTAAGCAGCGGGGGTATTCTGTAATCTTTATGTTACCAGAATCCGCCTGCCTGTTCCAGCCCCTTCTGCCAGTCCTGAATCTCATCCCCCGAAGGACGAAAAAAGCTATTGGTATGGTTCGAAGCTGCCATTTACCAAAAAAACGGTAAAATGGCAACCACCCGGTTGATTTTCACCGGCAGGGTGTGTTATACTATCGCTTTTCGATACTTTTAGCAGGTTAGGTTCGTCGTTTTTACCACGTAGAAGTAGATTTTGAGGAGATTTACAATATGGATTTTCGCATTGAGGATACTCGAAAAAATCCGAAACCAAAGGTCAATGACCTTATCGAAGATGGAATTATCAGTCTTGAGAATGCTACCGACTGGCTTAAGACTATTTATGAGATTCGCTTTTTCGAAGAGAAGGTTTTCGACCTTTTGGGCCAGAATATCATCAAAGGCGCCTCGCACCTTTACGCCGGCGAGGAGGCCGTTGCCGTAGGTGCAACTGCTGCTATTGAGCGCGGAGATGTAATCGGCTCAACCCACCGTGGTCACGGCCACTGTGGTGCAATCGGCAACAAATATGCCGACAGCGAAGAAAATCGCCAGACCCACTGGAACCGGATGATGGCCGAATTAATGGGCAAGGAGACCGGATATTGCAAGGGCAGAGGCGGCTCGATGCACATCGCCGATGTTGATAAATGTCATAACCTCGGCTCGACCGGCATCGTCGGCGGCAATCAGGCCCCGGCCGTAGGGGCCGCTATGGCGGAAAAATACAAAAAGACCGGCAAAGTTGTGCTGTCGTTCTTTGGAGACGGCTCAACAAACTGTGGTAGTTTTCACGAAGCAATGAATATGGCCTCAACGCTGGCCGTGCCGCTTGTGGCGATAATCGAAAACAACCTTTATGGAATGAGCGTACCGTTCTCAGGCAGTGAAATCGACGGCGCCACCAGGGCCAGCAATATCGAAGACATCGCCCAAAGGGCCGCTTCTTATGATGTCCCCGCTATGATTGTGGACGGCCAGGATGCCCTTGCCGTCTTTCTCGCAGTCCGCAAAGCCGCCGAAAAAGCTCGAAAAGATAACCAGATGACGATTATCGAAGCCAAGACCTACCGCTGGTACGGACACAGCCGGAGCGACCCGCGTGCATATCGAACCAAGGCCGAAGAAAAGGCCTGGCACGAGCGCGACCCTGTTACTGTTCTAAGAAATAAGCTGCTCACTGAGAAACTATGCACCCAGGAGCAGTTGGATAAGATAAAGGATACGGCCTTTAATACAATCGAAACAGCAACAAAGTTCGGAATAGACAGCCCCTGGCCCGACACTGCGGACCTGACAAAAGATGTATATGTCGATGAAACTTACCCCCCTGAGATTATCGACGCCGACAAGGCACTTAGTGCAAAGGTTACCGAAGCGACCGTCGCCTTTCAGGCCGCACTTGCTTCGTCCACAGCGAAAACGAAAAAGGAAGCTGCTGAGCAGGCTAAAAGTCAGATTAATACTCAGTTTGGTATGGATGTCATGACAATTGGCCAGGCTGTTTCCGCTGCTCAGGCCGATGAGCTCAAACGCGACAAAAATGTTTTTGTTATGGGTGAAGATGTCGGCCTTTACGGCGGCGCATATCAGGCGACACGGGGACTCTTAAGCGAATTCGGCACCGAAAGAGTTATCGATACCGCAATATCTGAGGCCGCCATCGCCGGTGCTGCCGTCGGTGCGGCACTTCGGGGAATGAGGCCGGTGGCTGAGATTATGTATGTAGATTTTGTTACGATAGCGATGGACCAGCTCGTTCACGTTGGAGCCTATAACCGTTATATGTTCGGGGGCAAGGCAAAAGTCCCGATGGTACTGAGAACCGAAGGCGGCGTCGGCAGATGTATCGCCGCTCACCATTCGGAATCGCTCGAAGCCTGGCTCATGCACGCTCCCGGGCTTTATGTCGTAATGCCATCGACCCCTTACGATGCAAAGGGTCTGCTCAGGGCCGCCATCCGAAGCGACAATCCAGTGGTCTTTATAGAGCATAAGGCAACTTACGGCCAGCTCGGCGCCGTCCCGAAGGACGATTACATCATCCCGCTCGGTGTGGCGGACATCAAAAAGCCCGGTAGCGACGCAACCATCGTCAGCTACAGCAGAATGGCGATGTGGTCTTTGGAAGCCGCGAAAATCCTGGCCGCCGAACATGGCATCGACGCCGAGGTAATAGATTTGCGAACGCTAAAGCCGATGGATATAGATACTGTAGCTGAATCGGTTCGCAAGACAGGCCGGCTCATCACCGTCAGCGAAGGTTTCTGCACCTGCGGCGCAGGCAGAGAAATATCCGGCCGGTTTATGGAATACCAGTTCAGTGATGGCTCGCACGGCTTCGATTATCTTGACGCGGCGCCGGTTAATCTGGCCGCTGCCGACGTGCCCCCGCCGATGAGCGAGCCCCTCGAGATGGCAAGTATCCCCAGCATGCAGGGAATCACCGAAACTGTAAGAAAACTCGTTATTGGCGAATAATATTTAGTCCCGGTTTACCCCGGACTATGCAAAACGCGATACGATATACGCAATACAATATAAATGAGGATTAAGTAATGGCAAAAGAAGTAAGGTTACCCCAGCTTGGCCAGACAATGGAAGAAGGAACCATTGTTAATTGTTTGATTAAGGCCGGCGACGAGGTAAAAAAAGGTAATGTGATTTTTGAGATAGAAACCGACAAGGCGACCCTCGAGATGGAATCGCCCGCCGATGGATTTGTAAAGCATATTCTCGTTGAGGTTGACCAGACGCTTGCCGTCGGCGAGCCGCTCCTGGTCCTTGGCGAAAAGGATGAAGAAGTGCCGCAGAGTTTTGTGGATTCTCTAAAGGGTGGCGCACCCGCCGCACCGCCGGAAGCTGCACCTGTTGAGCAGGCAGCCCCCGCCGCACCGCAGCCCGCCGCAGCTCAGCCGCAGCCTGCCGCTCCGGCAGGCAGAGTAATAGCTTCGCCGCGGGCAAAAAAACTCGCCGGTGAGCTTGGCGTGGACCTGGCGGCAGTTACCGGAACAGGTCCTGCCGGAAAAATCACAGAACAGGATGTAAAACAGGCCGCCGCCTCGAAATCGGCCAAACCTGCGGCACCGGCTCCATTGGCACAGGCGGAGGTAAAACTCGGCGCCACAGTACCCCTGAACAGATTGCAGAAAATAACCGCAGAGAGAATGCTCAAATCAAAGCGTGAGATACCCTGCTTCTATCTGACCGTCAGGGCCGATGTCACCGCCCTGGTTGGCTTGCGAACAGAGTTGAACCAGACCTCCGATGTGAAAGTTTCCTACAATGATTTTATTATCAAGGCGGTCGCGACCGGCCTTCAGAAATATCCGATTATGACAGGCCAGTTGGCCGGTGAGTCTATCAAGCTGGCCGAAGCGATCCATGTCGGCCTGGCGATATCCGTTCCGGATGGCCTGGTTGCGCCGATTCTAAAGGACGTAAACAAAAAGGACGTAAAACAAATCGCACGTGACAGTCAGGCACTTGTCGAAAGGGCACGCAGCAATAAACTGGCCCCCACCGATTTGGAGGGCGGCTGCATTACAATCAGTAATCTCGGTGCATTCGGAATAGACAACTTCATCCCGATTGTTGTCCCGGGCCAGTGCAGCATCCTTGGCATCGGTCAGATAACCGACACCTGTGTACCGGACAACGGCAACATCATGGTGCGAAAGCTGATGAATATGACCCTCTCAGTGGACCACAAAGTCGCAAACGGCGCAGTAGCCGCCCAGTTCCTCGACTTTGTGAGAAAACTGCTGGAAGATACTTCCACGTTTAACGTGGGAAATTGATAAATCTTTCTTTGTAGAAAACATTTAAAACATATCATTCTGAAAGGAGCGTTTAGAAATGGCAAAGAAAGCCCAGGCTAAGCACTTGCCGAATATAAGAAAAGCTACACCCAAAGTTCCTGTCATCGGCGTTTTTGCCACGTCCGACCCGCGTATCGACAAGGCCGGCCGCACCCGCTGTCAGAACATTGCGAAGATGGCCGCCGATTGTATAAGCGGTTCCGTCGTTCTGCCGGACAAAATTCCGGTTCCGGTTGTTTATTCCACCGTCTTGATAGATGGAGAAGCACAGGCCGACATCGTGGCCCAGCAGTTTCGCAAAGCCGGCGTGGACATTCTTGTGTGCGTGCCGGATACCTGGGCCTTCCCCCAGCTTACCGCCATTTCACTCATCCAGCAGTTCCACTCGAATACCCCGATAAACATTACATGCGGCAACTCCGGCCCAAGGCCCGGCGTTGTCTATGCCCACGCGCTCAACGGCGCAATAAGCCAGTACGGACGAATGGTCACCTTAAACGTCGGCACCTGGCCCGATACCGGTATGGACCCGAAGATGACCGATCAGACGGCCAAAAATCTTATCGACTGGTGCTATGCCGCCGCTACCGCTGTCGCCCTGCGGGGCCGCAGAGTAGTGATCCTGGGACACGACTCGATGGGAATGGAAACTGCTCTTGCACACGTCATCCCGACCCGGAACACCTTCGGTCTGGAAATCACACGCCTGGATATGAAGCTTCTGGCTGATATGCTCAATAAAAAGGCCTATAGCGAAAAAGAGCTTAAAGCCGTACGAGGATGGATTAACAGGTACGTTGGTAAACGTCTCGAGCTGCGCGACGAAGCTGACAGCGAACGTTTTAATATGTCACTTGCAATGTACCTTATCGTTCGCGACCTGATGAAGGACCTGAACGCAGTCGGTGGAGGTTTTATGAGCCAGTTGGAATGGGGCAGCGACCTGCGGGGCATTCCTCTTCCCGTAGCCGACGTAATGGAAAGTTTCTTCAATTCCACCTTCGACCATAACGGCCGAAAGGCCCCGCTACCCTACGCCACCGAAGCCGACGTCCAGGGCCTTCTGACTATGCTCTTTATGACCTATCTAAGCGGCGGAAATCCGCCTTTGTTTATGGACTTTAGAAAGGTCTGGGAAGCCTGGGAAATTAAAGATCTGGCCCGAAAAATAGGCATAAAATCTCTGGATAAAAAAGCCGACTTCTGCACAAAAGGTCTGGTTGACGGTGACAATTCCGGCAGTGCATCTTTCGATTGGGCCGCAAAGCCCGGGGCATCGATAAAAAAGATTATGGACAGCATTTCCCTGCCTCTGGCCGAGGAAAACTACTTCCCCGGCGGCGGCAACGCCGTTAACTTCTTGACTCCCGCCGGCATCGAAGGCATCGCCGCTCGATGCGCTTACAGCAGCCCTGCGGGACTGTTCAGTATGATTTGGGACCAGGCCCGTACCACAGAAGTGCCCGCCGAACTTGCAAAGGCAATGTGCGAGCTGACCACTCCTATCTGGCCCCACACGTTTGTCGTCCCGAAATACGCAAGTATGGTAGAGTACAAACAATATCCGCCCGCCAACCACTTCCACATGACCTGGGATTTGCCCGTTGCCCGCTTGCAGCACTGGATGGATTTGACCGGCGTTTTAAGCGTTACACCATGGGCGGCTAGGCCGAAGTTCATCGAAGGCGTTGACAGACCACAGCCTTTAATCCATCTGATAAACGGCGGCGAAGATGCTTTCAAACTAATAAATCATCGAGGATAGTACTTCCAGTATATAATTCCTTGTCGATTTGAACAAGCCGAAGAGAGTCCGATGCGGCAATCTCAATATCTTCATTCTCAATTCTGTCTATTTTGTAGAGTTTTCGAGATAACGCCGCAAAGCGCGAGCCAGGTCGCAGCCAAAAGTACGGGCATTATCAGCAGTTACTACGGTTGTTCCCACATTGGCATAAGGGATTTCAATAGTAGTAGCCAGGCACACACAAGACTGTTCTCCGGCCCAGCGGCTGCAGGATTTGAATTGCCCATAGTTCACTGCCGTATTCCAGGCAGTGCCGAACGGAAGGCTACTTTCGGCGGAATAGGGTAACTGCCCTTCACAAACAGATTCCAGGATTTTAGCGAATTCCTGCTGTTGCTGCCAAATAGAAGAATCAGAGCTGCCGACAATATAAATTACCTCGTTGTATTCGCCGCGTATGTAGGGGCAATGTAAATCAATAACAACCTTCAGTTTTGTATTAGACCATTGAGGTACGAAGTTTCGTATTGCCTGAACAGAAGGATAAATACTGCTGTTGATATAATCACGGTTATGGTCATGTGGCCGGCGGTTCTTGCCCTGGTCACCCTCTTCGACGCCGTCTTTATCTACAAAAGGTACGACAAGGACCTCTACATTATTTTGGAACCAGTGACCCGGAGCCGTATCGGATAAAATTACCTCTAACAAACCTTCAAGCGTGTAGGAGGCAATCATTTCACAGGCATGATGTCTGGCCGTGAGCAAAACACGATATTTTGGATTTCTATTAATCTTGCCTGCATGTAAACGTTCAACAGAACGGCCTTCGCGGGTTGTACAAAGCTCATAGACTGCTAAATGCGAATTATCGGCATATTTCCGTAGAAATTGTCTAAGGTCATCTTCGAGATATGGTATCGAAAAACAAAAACGCACATCTTGCCCCTGCTGCTCGAACTTATATGTAAAAGAAGAATCCTGCACGGCCCGGGAACCGAGCCAGGACCATGTATGTCCGCCGTCTGTACTAAAAGCCGGCCCTTGTGTGCCAATGGGGTTCTTGTCCATAAACTGGAATTTAAGGGTTCGGCCGGCAGCGCCGCGGACCCGAAAATACCAGTAAAACCACCATGTTGAAGAATCGCGTTGATCAGGCCGCAGGAATATTGTATTGCCCTCGATACGTTCGACAATAATATTCCCTCCCGGGAAATTGGCATCAATAATGACAGTTTCTGCAGGAGCTGATGATTTTTGATGTATTTTTTTGTCGGTGGAAGTTGGTTGATTTGTTTCTGAGAAATAGTATTTTACTGACGTCGTTTGCGAAACTGTAGTCGGCAAAGGACCAGAAACACGAGCAGAGCAGTTCAGGAAAATAAACAATACGGACGTGAACAAATATGATAAAATATTATCATGCATATCAATTTTCTCCTGTTGAGGATGCCGATGATAAAACCGGTCCGGCCTTTCTTTAAGAATATTTTCAATCTAATCCATTATACACCCTGCCCACTCACCTCTCAAAGACGATTTATTTATGTCGGTAGGGATGGGGCTTGCCCAACCTATCAAGGTATCCAAGTAATCTTCCGACCAAAAAGGTAAATTTATTGACAGCTTAAATCCCCTCTGATAAAATCCCTCAGCCTCTGGGTAAGGGGGCGAAAATTCCGTCTGTTTTTAGATTCTGGGTTAAGAAACAACATTTTCGAGGTGTATAAAAAATGCCAAAACGCGAGGATATTCACAAAGTGCTGATTATTGGCTCAGGCCCGATTATTATTGGTCAGGCCTGTGAATTTGATTATTCAGGCACACAGGCATGCAAGGCCCTGCGTAAGCTGGGCTATGAAATCGTGCTGGTAAATTCCAACCCTGCAACAATCATGACCGACCCCGGCATGGCGGATGTAACGTATATTGAGCCGCTTAATGTCAAAACCATTGAGCAGATTATCGCACAGGAAAGACCCGATGCCCTCCTGCCCAATCTCGGCGGCCAGACAGGCCTTAATCTTTCCGCGGAATTATCACGCAGGGGCGTCCTGGAAAAATACGGCGTACAGATTATAGGCGTGAAGGTTGACGCCATTGAGCGGGGGGAAGACCGCCAGGCTTTCAAGGACACGATGAATCAACTGGGCATCGAAATGCCCAGAAGCGAGATTGCAAATAGCTTGGAGGAAGCAGAAAAAGCCCTCGAAAATATCGGCCTGCCCTGTGTCATTCGCCCTGCTTATACCATGGGCGGAACAGGCGGCGGACTGGTTTACAACATCGAGGAATTTCGAACAGTTGTCAACCGGGGCCTCTCTTTCAGTCTCGTCGGGCAGGTGCTTGTCGAGGAATCGGTACTCGGGTGGGAAGAATTGGAGCTTGAAGTCGTTCGTGACGCAAAGAATCAAAAAATCACCGTCTGCTTTATTGAAAACGTAGATGCCATGGGCGTCCATACGGGCGATTCGTATTGCACCGCTCCGATGCTGACCATAGCCCCTGAGCTTCAGCAGCACCTCCAGAAATATTCCTATGATATTGTCGAGGCCATCGGTGTCATCGGCGGAACCAACGTTCAGTTTGCCCATGACCCCAAAACCGGCCGCATCGTCGTCATTGAAATCAACCCCAGAACCTCACGCTCGTCTGCACTTGCTTCAAAAGCGACCGGTTTCCCAATCGCGCTGGTCTCCTCAATGCTTGCCGGCGGCCTGACTATGGATGAGATTCCCTATTGGCGCGACGGTACGCTTGAAAAATATACTCCCTCCGGTGACTATGTGGTTGTAAAGTTCGCACGCTGGGCCTTCGAAAAATTCAAAGGCATCGAAGACAAGCTCGGCACACAAATGCGCGCCGTCGGAGAGGCCATGAGCATCGGCAAAAACTACAAAGAGGCGTTTCAAAAGGCCATTCGCTCTCTTGAAATTGGACGTTATGGTCTCGGATTTGCAAAAGATTTTAATAATAAATCTCCTGATGAGCTTTTGGAGCTCTTAAGAGAACCAACCAGTGAGCGCCAGTTTGTTATGTACGAGGCCCTGCGAAAAGGCGTCGGTGTCGATACTATCTTCGAAATGACCCATATTAAACACTGGTTTATCGAGCAGATGAAAGAGCTGGTGGAGCTTGAAGATGAAATACTGAAATACAAAAACAAAAAATTGCCGGACGACCTTCTCATCCAGGCAAAAAAGGACGGATTCGCAGACAACTATCTGGCCAAACTCCTCGATACCCCCGAAGAAAAGATAAGGAAAAGACGCATCGCCCTTAATGTCGTTGAGGCATGGGAGCCCATCCCCGTAAGCGGCGTGAAAAATGCCGCCTACTACTTCTCAACTTATAACGCTCCGGATAAAGTGCAGGTCAGCGATAAACGCAAGATAATGGTACTTGGCGGCGGGCCGAATCGTATCGGCCAGGGTATCGAATTCGACTATTGCTGTGTTCACGCCGCGTTCGCACTTCGCGATATGGGCTACGAAACCATCATGGTCAACTGCAATCCGGAAACTGTTTCAACCGACTACGATACCTCAGATAAATTGTATTTCGAGCCGCTCACCGTCGAAGATGTCCTGAGTATTTATAATAAGGAAAAGCCCGAAGGCGTCATCGTACAATTCGGCGGCCAGACGCCGCTCAACATCGCCGCAGAGCTGGAGCAAGCTGGCGTGAAAATTCTCGGGACATCCCCGGAAAAAATCGACCTTGCCGAAGACAGGGACAGATTTCGAAAGTTAATGAAAAAGCTCGGCATCCCCCAGCCCGAATCCGGCATGGCAAGCACCCTGGACCAGGCCCTCAAAATCGCAGATCAAATCGGCTACCCGTTAATGGTAAGGCCCTCCTATGTCCTCGGCGGCCGCGCTATGGAGGTCGTTCACGATGAAGAGATGCTGAAGTTTTATGTCGAAAGGGCAACCGGCGTCTCGCCCGAAAGGCCTATCCTGATAGATAAATTCCTGGAAAACGCCATCGAAGTCGAAGCCGACGCCATTGCCGACGGCACTGACGCCTTTGTGCCCGCGATTATGGAGCATATCGAGCTTGCCGGCGTCCATTCCGGCGACTCGGCCTGCGTGCTCCCGCCCGTCAGCATCCCCGAAAAGCATCTAAAAACAATCTATGACTTTAACCGAAAAATCGCCATCGAGTTTAACGTGGTAGGCCTGATGAACATCCAGTACGCCATCGCCAATGACGTTGTTTACATCCTCGAGGCCAATCCCCGCGCTTCGAGGACCGTCCCGCTCGTCTCCAAGGTCTGCGGCATCCCAATGGTCCCGATCGCCACGCAGCTTATGCTCGGAAAGAATCTTTCCGATATGAATTTGCAGAGAATGTCCATTCCTCATTTCGGCGTCAAGGAAGCGGTCTTTCCCTTTAATATGTTCCATGAAGTTGACCCTCTACTCGGTCCGGAAATGCGCTCCACCGGCGAGGTACTCGGCATGGCCGATTCGTTCGGGCTTGCCTTCTATAAGGCCCAGGAGGCGACGCAACTGCCCCTGCCCTCGGAAGGAAACGTCCTTATCACTATCTCGGACAATGACAAATCCGCAGCACTCGAAATGGCAAAACAGTTTAAGGATATCGGCTTTAATATCATAGCAACCAAAGGGACCTGCGATTTTCTTGCCGGGCACGGAATACAATCGCAGTGTGTCCTTAAAATGCACGAAGGAAGGCCGAATATCCTTGATAATATCAAAAACGGAGACATTAAGCTTGTCATCAATACGCCGGCCGGCAAGCAAAGTAAATACGATGATTCCTATATTCGCAAGGCCGCCATCAAATACAAAATTCCTTACATCACGACAGTGGCCGCCGCCGCCGCGACCTCAAAGGGCATTGCCGCCTTCAGGAAACAACCCGGACAGATAAAGTCACTGCAGAGCTATCACGCAGACATAAAATAAGCCGCGATTCCTCGCGCAGCTTGTCACGAAGGGTGCCACGGTCAAACTTGTTTGGCCGTGCTCTTCACCCATAGGGTGGGATTTGACCCACCAATTTAAACCAGCGATTCCCTGCAAAATTGAACGCACTTGGTGACTTCAGCCACTGCATCCGAACCTTCGGGCACCCTGTATTCGAGTTCGATATCGGCCGGAAACTTCCAACGCTCTCTCTTCATTAACTGCAGGATTAACGCCACCGGCGTGTCACCCTCACCGAAGGGCATATTCGGGCCGTTATTGACCTTCCGGTCCTTCAAATGAAGGCTAAGGATTCGGTCATGGTGCTTCTGTATCAGCGGTATCGGCGACTCGTTCGTCCCGGCTACAAAATGACCAATGTCGAAATTGATCCCCAAATATTTTCCATACGACAAAATAGGTCCGTCGTATGTCGTGGATTTAAGCTGGGTATGGTTATGGAAACCGATCATAATCTTGTGCTCATCGGCAATCGGCCCGAGTCTCAGGGCGGCTTCCTCTGAAAGTTCCCTCGTAATACCCTTGGCCCCGAGTGCCTTGGCTACATTGAAGTAATAGTCAATCTCCCCGTCCGTCATATTCTCATTGCCGATACTGCCGAACTTGACGATATGGATTTTCACCCCTGCATCGTTATACATTTTGCGAAGGGCTTTGTACTTGTCCATCGAAACCGATAAACGCCATTTGAGCTGGTCTTCCTGTGCTTTTCGCCGGGCTTGTCGCTGCTCATCGGTCATCTGTCCCCGGCCTCTCCTTGGGCCCCGTCCGGCCCCTCTCGGCATACCCGCGAATTGCTCCGCCGCGTCACCCATCAATTCGACCGAGTTGAGCCCGCATCTAAGAAGGTATTTAAGAAGGTCCTGCGCCGTGCCGGGCATTCCGCGGAAGCTGTATGTGATGGTCCCGATTTGTACGCCGTTGAAATTTGAATTGGGCTTTCTCATTCCCCGGCCGCCTGATCTGCCCAGAGCATATCGCGACATAATAGTTGAGGACGCTATGGCCGCCGCTCCGCCCATAAATCCTCGTCTTGATATCGTTACTTTATCCTCTTTTTTCATGATTTTCTCTCTCCTGAGTCTGTTTTATTTTTCTTATCCGTTTACCCCCAGCCGATATTTAATCCTTTACCATTCTCCCTGTCAAGTCTTTCCCTCCGCCAAACTTCAATCAATTACAGTTAGCCCATTAATTTATTGATGGGTTTATGATTCTCTTGTGTCTTGGGTCTTGTGTATTTTTCCAATAATCAATAGTCAATAATCATTAATCAATTAAAAGGTCTGCCATATAAATCGCTGTTATGGTCTTGCCGTCTGCATCTTTTTCATGTGAAGAATACCACGACATAATGGCTCGCTTCGGACTGATTTCGACAAAGCCCGGATATGAATTATCGCCGCCGCTGGGTAGTTCTGCAAATTCGTACAGTTTATCTCTAACAAGCCAGCACATCGATGTTTTCGGCCCTTTGTCTCCGATAGTTTTTCGCCCGCCGACTACGAACCTCCCGCCCCAGCGTACCAGTAGCGGCCCGCCGATATACCTGTCGAGTTCTTCTCGCTGCCACCGCATATAAGGCGGCTGCGACCTTAGTAGTTGGACATTGTCCCTGCCCCTGCGCCCGATGGCGATAATACTCCCATCGGCCTCGAATTGAAATGCCGTCTCGTCGCCGCGCACCTCCTGAAACAAACTGCGCGTCCGCCAGATAAGGCCATCGTCGCTTTCCAGCATTGCCGATTCCACCGTCGGGCCTTCACCCCTCGGCGCCATCTCAAAGTCCTTCTTCCGCCGCCCGCACAGATACGCCTTAGTCCCCAACGTATTGGCCCGCCAGATATAGTGACCGAACGTACCTTCCAGCATAATCGGGCTGTGCCACTTCGCCCCGTCCTCGCTCCATGCGGCGTAACCCAGATGCTTGTTCAGGTCATAGTCTTCGGATTTCAGCGTCGTTTCCCCGCTGTACCATGTCCCGGTATAAACGAACAGCTTGCCCTTGAAGGCGAGAAAATGCGGATCGCGCGTATCGCGCTTGGCAACGCTGAATCGATGTACCTGTTTCCACTGCTTCGCGTCACTGCTGGAAAGAATTATTATCGACGATGTCGGATGCACCATATGTCCGTCCGGACAGCTCCGAAACGTAAGATAGAACCTGCCCTTGAATCGTATCAAATCCGTAAATGCGTTATGCTCCCCGTTATAAAACACACGCCGAACGTTCGTCACCATCACTTCCGGCAAACTCCCTTCTCTTGCCTCCGCAGGAATCCAAACAGCCAATAGCGTAATAAAAGTAATCTTCAATTGCTTCTTCTCTAAAAATTTCAAATCCATTGCCCCTGCAGCCTCTTTCATAAAATCATTCCGAACGAAAAAAGCCTCTCTTCACCATATCCGTGTGCGTCGGTTAAGTGTCAGCTATGAAGAGCTCTTTTTTTCCTCCTTGGATCTCTGTGTTGTTAACCACATAGTATTTTCACGCGAAATTAATGACTCAACTCTCTCGACGAATAAAGCTTCACGATCCTCTGTGTCTCTGTAATCACCCAAGCCTGCTTTGTAGAAATGGATTTCCTTCCTCAGAGTCTCACAGGTGGTTCTATAGTTAATCCA